>SXOO01000034.1 GCA_005776725.1 Pseudomonadota bacterium
CCGGCGGCGCCTGGGACAACGCGAAGAAGCTGGTCGAGGTCGAGCTCAAGGCCAAGGGCACCCCGCTCCACGACGCCTGCATCGTGGGCGACACCGTTGGCGACCCCTTCAAGGACACCTCGTCCGTGGCCATGAACCCCGTCATCAAGTTCACCACCCTCTTCGGTCTCCTCGCCGTCGAGCTCGCGATCGAGATCCACGACGCCAAGCTGAAGTACGGCCTCTCGGCCGGCTTCTTCGTCCTCAGCGCGTTCTTCGTCTGGCGCTCCTTCTACGGGATGCGCATCCAGTCGGTCACGTCGAACTGAGCCCGGAGCCCGGACGTCCCCCAGCGCGGACGTTCGGGCGCCCCCCGCGGGTCCCTTGCCCCGCCGCCCGCACGTGGCACGCTCGGCTGAATGCCTGAGCTCCCGTACATCCTGCTCTACATCGAACGCCTCGGGGAGCGCCTCGTAGGCCAGCGCCTCGAGCGGCTTCGCGTCGTCGGCCCGGCCACGCTCCAGACCGTGTCTCCGTCTCCTGCTGACTGCGTGGGCCGCCAGATCCAAGCGGTGCGCCGCCTCAACAAGCGCGTCGTGATCCAGCTGGAAGGCGGGATCCACGCGGTGCTTCACCTCATGGTCCTCGGCCGGCTGCACTGGAACCCCGATCCAGCCGCCCTCCCCCCGAAGAAGTTCGGGCTGGTGGCGTTCGGCACGCCCGCGGGGACCCTCCTGTTCAACGAATACGGCTCCAAGCGGCGCGCCACGCTCCACCTGGTCCACAGCGACGGCCTCGCGGCGCACACGCGCTCCGGCGTGGACGTAACCGCCGTCGACGCCGCCACGTTCGCATCCGTGCTCACGGCGCAGCGCCGCACCCTGAAGCGTGCTCTGTCGGACCCCAACGTGGTCGACGGGATCGGCAACGCGTGGTCGGACGAGATCCTCCACGAAGCGCGGCTCAGCCCGTCCACGCTCACCACCTCGCTGGACGAGGAGGCGCTCACTCGGCTCCACGCGGTTGCGCGCGAGGTGCTCCTGCGGTGGACGCAGTGGCTCCGCGAGGAGAACCCAGACGCGCTCCCCCGGTCGGTCACCGCGTTCCACCCGCGGATGCGCGTCCACGGGCGCTACGGCGCGCCCTGCCCCGCCTGCGCCACCCGAATCCAGCGCATCGTGTACGCAGACAACGAGTCGAACTACTGCCCCAGGTGCCAAACCGAGGGGCGCCTTTTGTCCGACCGGGCCTTCGCGCGCCTCTTGAAGTCCGATTGGCCGAAGACGATCGAAGAGCTCGAGCAGCGCCTCCCGGCCAAGGGCGCTCCGACGCCAGGCTAACGCCCGGCCGCTTCAGGTCACTTGCAGGCGGCGTCGGCCGTGGAGCAGACCGCCTTGCAGCCGCCGGTGCTGCAGGTCCACGCGGCCACCAGGGGCGCGGGGCAGCTGAGCGTGGGCTTCCCGGACGCGGCCTGGCAGTCGCACGCGACGCCACACTTCGCCACGCAGCCCTCGGGGCACCCGTCCCCGTTGGCGTCTAGGGGCACGTCGCCCGACGCGCAGACCGGCTTGCACTTACACGCCGTGCTCGCCGCCACCGACACGCCAGCCGCCGAGGCGTCGCAGGCGCCCACGTACGAGACCCCGTCACACCCGCAGACCGGCGCTGGCGCGACACCCGCGCAGGAGACGGCGCGCAGCTCGCAGGTTCCCACCGCAGCGCAACTTCCGGTGGGCCGAGCGCAGTACCAGGCGGCGTCTCCGCACTCCCAGTCCGCCACGCACTTCTTCGGCTCACAGACGTCGGCGCAGCCATCGCCATCGCTGTCTCCGGCGACCGTGGCGGGCGGGCAGTCGAGCAGCGGGCAGCACGCGCCCAGGTGGCTCACCGACACCCCGGCCTGCGCAGCGGCGCACTCCCCCGCGTAGCTGACCCCGTCACACCCGCAGACGAGCCCGTCGGGCGCCTGGCAGGCAGCCGGGAGTGCCACGCAGCGCCCCACACCGCCACAGCTCCCCTTGGGGCGCGCGCAGTACTGCCCTGACGTGGTGCAGTGACCCGGCTGCTTGCACGGGCAGACCTCCGGGCACCCGTCGCCGTCGTCGTCCACTGCGCTGATCCCGGCGCCGCAGACCGGGGGCGTACACGCCGTGACGCAGAGGTCCGGGCACCCGTCGCCGTCGGTGTCCGTGGGCTTGCCGGGCGCCGGGCAGTCGAAGGCCGGACAGCAATCGCCCCCGGCGCACGGGACGCACTCGCCGATGTGGGCGATGGCGAGGCCCTGGGCGGTGGCCTTGCAGCGGCTCGCGGCGGTGGTGCCGGCGCACGTGCAGACGGGGCCGTCGACGGCAGGGCAGTCGAGGCACGAGCCTCCACTGCCGCAAGACTCTGCGGGCTGACAGTATTGGCCGGCGCCGCAGAGCCCCTCGGGGCAGGGGCATGGGCCCACGCTGGAGACCGCGACGCCGGCCGCGAACGCGGCGCACTCCGAGGGCCAGGTCCGGCCGTCGCAACCGCACACGCGCACCTCGCCGTCGCACGCCGCGCACTGCCCGGCGGCGGCGCCGCAGGCGTTGGGCCGGCACCCCTCGGTTGCCGCGCACTCCCCGCTCTCCGCGCAGGCGCAGGCGTCAGCGCAGCCATCGCTGTCCAGGTCTACCGGCGACACGCACTCCGGAGAGTCGGGACAACACTTGCCCGCGTGCGACACGCTCGGGGCGTCGCAGCTGCTCTTGCGGGTGACGCCGTCGCACCCGCACACGACGCCCTCGTCGCAGCCCGGCCGGCAAGCCCCAGGCGCCCCACACGCGGTGCGCTGGCACCAGTCCTTGGGACCCGCGCAGTCGGCGCGCGTCTCGCAGGGACAGGTCTCGGCGCAGCCGTCGCTGTCCAGATCCACCGCCCCGAGCGGGCACGTGGGCGGCGTACAACACGCACCGGCCGCAGCGACCGCACGACCCGCGTCAGCAGCCGCGCACGCAGACGACCAGGTCTCGCCGTCGCACCCGCACACCGGCGCCGTGTCGTCGCACGTGGTCACCGAGGCGCACAGGCCGGGCTCGCAAGACGGGCAGGCAAACCCTGACGCGCAGGGCGTGTGGGCGTCGCAGCGGCAGGCGTCGAGGCACCCATCCCCGTCGGTATCCACGCCCTGGCTGAGCGCACACGGCAGCGCGGGGGCGGTGCACGGACACTTGCCGGGGAAAGCGACCGACGTCCCCGCTGCGCGCGCGCGGCAGTCCCCGGAGTACGTCACGCCGTCGCACCCGCAGACCGCCTCCTCCAAGGCGCAGTCGGCCGGGCGGGCCTCGCAGCGGCCGGCGCCACAAACGCCCGCAGGCGAGACGCACACCTGCCCTGCCGCGCAGGGCGTGGAGCCGTCGCAGGGTTGGCACCCGGAGAGCGCCGCGCCTTGCTCGTCGCGCTCGAGCGCGTCGCCGGCGGTGCAGGTGCCCGCGACGCAGCGGTCTCCCGCGGTGCACGGATCCGCTTCACACGGGCTGCCCTCCGCGGCCAGGCTGGACTCGCACGCCTTGGCGATGCAGCGCTCGGTGGTGCAGGCGTTCCCGTCGTCGCAGTCGGAGTCCGCGCCGCAGCCGCGGCAGGTCTCGCTGGCTTCGTCGCAATCGCCGGAGCCGCAGTCTCCGTCGGAGAGGCACTCGACACAGTAGAGGCGCTCGGGGTGGCAGACGCCGGCGCCGCAGCCGCTGTCGTCGAGGCAGGCGACGCACTGGCGCCGCGTGGGGTGACAGACGGCGCCCGGGCAGTCGTTGTCCGTGTTGCACTGGACGCACTGGTCGAACTCGGGGGCCCAAACGGCGCCGTCAGCGCAGCCGGAGGTGTCGCCGCAGCCCTCGCACACGTCGGGCGAAGCGACGTCCTCTGCGGGCACAGTCGCTTCGCAGCCGAGGATCACGAGCGCTAGGAGGAACCCTCTCACACTCGCCCGTTCCGGAGGTGGTCGGTTTCTGGTCACTTTTCGTGCCCTCCTGCCGGCGCGCAGCGACGCTCGTGGCATCGCCAGCCCGGGCCCACGGCCCCGCAGTCATCATCGCCGCGGCAGGCGCGGCAGACCCCCTCGAGGCAGAGGTGGGTATTCGCCCCGCAATCCGAGTGCGCCGCGCAATCGACGCAGCGCCCTTCGAGGCAGGACCCGCGCGCGCACTGCGCGTCGGACTTGCACGACTTGCACACGTTCTTGTCGCAGCGGCCCGTGTCGCAGTGTTCGTGGGCGAGGCAGCCGATGCAGTAATGCGCGGCCTCGCCGAGCACACACACGGCGTCCTCGCAGTCGGCGTCGGCGCCGCAGCCCGCGCAGAAGTTGTTCTTCAGCGTGGCCAGCGTGGCGCTGTCGTCGTCTCCGGTGCCCACGCAGTACGGCCGGCGCGGGTCTTGAGAGGCGCACTGCGCGTTGGAGTCGCAGAGCAGCGGCCCCCCGGTGAGCGCGAGACACCGGCCAGCGACGCAACGCAGCTCGCCCGGGCAAGGCGAGTCGTCGGGATCACAGCGGGTGCCCTCGAGCGAAGGCAGGTCGCTGCAACCGAGCCCGACGAACAACAACGCCACCGACAAACGCCGGCTCACCGCGTCACGTGCCCCGCGTGGATCAGAAGGTCGCCTCGAGCTCCACCCCTTGAGGGGTCACCATCACGCGCAGCGGGGGCTCGAACCGCTCCGTTCGGAAGCTCTCGTCCAGCGCGAACCAGAGGATACCCCCAAG
The DNA here is from genome assembly GCA_005776725.1 of Pseudomonadota bacterium. Lineage (GTDB taxonomy): Bacteria > Myxococcota_A > UBA9042 > SXOO01. Next base: position 4,700 of record SXOO01000034.1, read on the forward strand.
CAAGGCGGCGCCGCCAACCGAGTACGCGGCGATGGCTCCATGGCGATAGCTCGAGCTGCGTTCGTTGAGCGCCTGGCCCTCGAGCCCCGTGAAGTCGGCGGGATCCTCGCGGACCGCCGCGAAGCCCAGCTCACTCTCCACGTGCAGGCCGATTGCCGCCCCGAGGAGGCTGGCGCCCAGCCCGGTGACCGCCCACGCGCCGCCGTTCTCGTACCAGGGCACCCCCTCGTGCCGCTCCACCGTGAGGCTCGGGCCGTACTCGGCCGTGAGCCAGTCGGCGCCGGACTCGGGCGACAGCGGCTCCGCGAAGAGGCGCTCTTCGAAGTACCGGTCAGCCCCGCGGCCGGCCAACGTCTCTGTCGCGCGGCTCGAGAGGCTGGCCACCTGCAGGTCGCCCCGAGCCCCGGCCGGCACCACGTACTCCGTGGCCCCTCGCACCAAAGTGAACCCGTCGGTTCCCGGCAACCCCAGCCAGAACCCGCTGGCGCCGGCTTTGTTGAAGTCGGCGAAGCGAAGCAGCTCCGTGTTGAGGAGGTGCGTGCGGCCCGACAAGCTCGCGTCGATGCGCAGCCGCGCGGGGAAACGCGCGTCCTTGAAGCTGAGGATCGGCATGTTCGGCGCGGAGAGCGGCGGCCGGATATACGGCTTGATCCGGTACTCGGCGTTCTTCACTTGCGCGTTGGCTGCGGCGACGAAGGCCGCCAGCTCGGGGAACGTGACCGCGCCGTCGTCGTTGAGGTCGCCAGCGCCCATCAGCGCCGACCGCACCTCGTGGCTGAACACGCCCGAGACCAAGCGTCCCCACTCGTGCACCTCGCCCACCGAGGACGAGCTCAGGATCACGCCCACCCGCGGGTAGTTCTCGAGGCGCAGGCTGGTGGTGGTGGCGCGCTGGCGCGTGGGGCCGCGGCTGTTGACGAGCAGCGCGGCGTTGCAGGCGTCCACCACGAGGACCACGTGGTGGGGTTGCTCCCCCTCGGACGGACCGAGCACCTCGTAGTACGTGTCGCGCGTGGTGAAGCGGCCATCTTCGAGGTGGACGTAGCCGCGACCCTCCTGGTCGTAGTTGCCGTGCCCCGAGTAGACGAAGAACAGCACCGGGTCGTCGCCGCGCGCTTTGGCGCGGGCCATGTCGGCGTGGAGCGACTCGAGCGCGGTGAGCACGTTCGCGCGGGTGGGGGCGCGGTGCGCGACAGCGCCGCCGTAGAGCGCGCGGCTCTCGGCGTCGAGCTGGGTCAACAGGACGGTGCGCTCCGTCATCAGCCCCAAGAGCTGGGAGTGCTTCACGGCGTCGTCGTCGGCGTACCGGAGCGGCGAGAGCTGCGCGTCGTCGGACTCGTTGTAGCCCACCACCAGCGCGAAGCGCGCCCAGCGCGCCTCGGCCGCGCCCGACGCCAACACCGCCACCATGACGGCGGCGCTAAGGGCTCGCATCCCTTCGGCTCCCGGGCAGGATGTCGATCGAGAGGCTCCGCACCACGGCGCCCGTGGCCTGGAGGCGCTCGGCGGCCAGCTCGGGGCGATCGGCTTCGCCCATCTGAAAGCCACCGAGCGCCTCCTGCACTGCGGCGACGGAGAGCGGTTCGGGCGTGAACAGGGCCACGACCACGAGGCGACCGGCCACGTGGCTGCCGGCCAGATCGAACTGTATCGACTCGCCCGCAGCGCGGAGGGCCGCCGAGCGCTCCCGCGGCACCACCATCGAGGCGAGCTCGCCGTTGTCGGGGTCGGGCCAGTAGAAGATCGGCGTGACGCCGTTCTGGAAGCCCATGATGAAGGCGTGGTCCGGCTCGTCCACCTCGCGCGAGGTGGTGATCCGCAGCGCGTCGTCGAGGTAGAGCGCGCCCTCCACCACCTCGTATTCGCGCCCCGCCACCACGCCGGAGAGGCCGATCCCCACCGTGACCTCGTCGCTGGGCCCGCCACGCGTCCCCACGTAGTCCGCCGGATCCGGCGTGGGCAGCGGGACCGCGTTGGTGACCCAGAGCGCCACGGCTACAGCGGCACCCGCCAGCGCGGGCAGGACGGCGAAGCGCCACCACGGAGCGGGCGCGGGAGCGGCGGCGTCGAGCAGCGCGGTCTCCATCCGCCCGCGCTCGAAGCCCGAAGGCATCTCGAGATCCGCGCCGAGCATCGCGCGGTGGAGCGTGACGCGCCGTCCGTAATCCCCGCGACACCGGTCGCAGGTGCGCAGGTGCCCGCGCATCGCCGCGTCGGCCGCGGCAGTCCACCGCACGGTGGGGTCGAGGTACCGGTCGACGTGCCGGGCGCCTTCGCAGGCGCGGGTTGGGTTTGCGCTGCTCATTCGAGGCCGTGCTGCTTCAGGAAGCGCCGCATGCGGCGGTCGAGGAGGGCGATGACCTTGCGGACGCGATACCGAGTGAGCCCCATGCCCTCCGCGAGCTTCTCCTCGGCCTCGCCCTCCACGAAGTACCGGTCGAGGATCGCGGACTCGGTGGGCTCTGACACGGACTCGCGGAAGCGGCGGACGACGGTGTGCGTCTCGGCGTCGATGAGGTCTTGCTCGGTGTCGTCGGGCGGGCGGAACTCCAGCTCCGGCTGGCCGTCGGTGCGCTTGAAGCGCGCGTCGCGCTCCAACATCCGGCGCACGACGTTCTGGCCGATCCCGCGCAGGAACGCGGTGTAGGGATCGAGGCCGTTGTACGAGTCACGCGCCTTGGGCTCGAAAGCGGCGGCGAAGATGGCCTGAACCGCGTCCTCTCGGTCCGCAGGGTTCCAGAAGCCGCGGAAGTTCCCGAAGCCCCGTCCCGCTACGTTGTGCGCCACCGAGTAGTACACGCGGTAAACCTCCGACAACGCCTGCCGCTCCCCGGCTTTGAAGGCCGCACGGAGCTTCGCGTCGTCTCGAAGCAGGTCGGTGTCAGCCATGGCACCCTGCCGCGCTGAGACCGTCTCGCCGCCTGTCCGTTCGGGTCGAAGCGCCCCTTCGTCGAAGAATTTCACGCTGGGGCCGGGCCAGCAGAGCTCCCCGGCCCGGTTCACCTCCGCGCTCTCGCGCTCCGGTGAATTCAAGCGCCGCGTTGAATACCGCGTGCTCCCACCCCGCCGGTCGCAACTCGACCCGCGCCATCTAGGCCGCCGGGAACGTGACGAGGTGGTACGACTTCTTGCCACCGCGCAGGAGCAGGTAACGCCCGAAGAGCAACGCGTCTCCCGTGATGCGCGTGTTGCCCTCGGCGCGGCGCTCGTTGTTCACGTAGAGGCCGCCCTGCTGGAGGAGGCGCCTCGCCTCGCTCTTCGACTGGGAGAGGCGCGTGGCCACGAAGAGCTCCACAGCGTCTCGCTCGGATCCGAACGGCTCGGAGAGGTCGGTCCTGGGCACCTCGGCGGCCACGGCGAGCAGATCGGCCTCGGTGAGCCCTTCGGGGCGCCCGCCAAAGAGCAGCTCCGCCCCGACCACCGCCGACGCGAGCGCGTCGTCCCCGTGCAGGAGGCGCGTCATCTCGCGGGCCAGCGCCTTCTGGGCGTCGCGTTTGTCGGGCGCCGTGGCCACGAGGCCCTCGAGCGCCTCGATCTGATCCAGCGGCAGGAACGTGAAGTACCGGAGGTACCGACCCACGTCCCGGTCGTCGGTGCGCACGAAGTACTGGTAGAGCGCGTAGGGCGTGGTCCGGTCCGCGGACAGCCACACGGCCCCCTGCTCGGTCTTGCCGAACTTGGCGCCGGACGCGGTGGTGATGAGCGGCAGCGTGAGCCCGTAGGCCGGCGAACCCTCGACGCGCCGGATGAGCTCGGTGCCGGCCGTGATGTTGCCCCCCTGGTCCGAGCCGCCCACCTGCAGGACGCACTTCTCGTGGCGGAACAGGTGGTGGAAGTCGGCCGCCTGGAGCAGCTGATAGCTGAACTCGGTGAAGCTGATCCCGTTCTCACGGTCGAGGCGCGAGCGGACGGAGTCCTTGGCGATCATCCCGTTGACCGTGAAGTGTTTCCCCACGTCGCGGAGGAACTCGAGGAGGCCAAAGCGGCCCAGCCAGTCGTGGTTGTCGACGAGGCGCGCTGGGTTTACCCGCGTGTCGAAGTCGAGAAGGCGCCGGAGCTGCTCCTTGATGCAGCTCACGTTGTGCTGCAGCACCTCGGTGGTGAGGAGGTTGCGCTCGGCGGACTTGCCCGAGGGATCGCCCACGAGGCCCGTGGCCCCGCCCGCGAGCGCGATCGGTGTGTGTCCCGCCAGCTGCAGGCGACGGAGTGCCAGCAACGGGACCAGGCTGCCCACGTGGAGCGAATCCGCCGTGGGGTCGAAGCCGCAGTACGCCGCGATGCTCTGGTCGTTGAGGAGCGCCTTCACCTCCGCAGGGTGCGTGGTGTCGTGCACCAGCCCGCGCGCCTCCAAGTCGTCGAAACACCCGCTGCCCATCTTCGCCTCCGTCCGTCGGGGCGCGGAGTGTAGGCCCTCGGCTACGAAAGCCCAAGGAGGCGGTCGCTCGGCCGCGGCGCCCGTCCAAGGGGCGACCCACGCGGGCTGCGCTCAGCCTCTAGAAGAAGTAGCGCACCGACGCGGTGAGGCGGAAGTTGTTGCCGCTGATGTAGTCGCCGGGCTCGGGGATGCTGGCGGACGTGTCGGCGGTCTGAACGGCGGTGCCAGTGCGGAGGATGTCGAGGTCGGAGACCGTGCGACCGAAGTGGTCCTCCACCGACTCGATGCCCGGGATGAGCACCAAGAACTCGAGCCCGATCACCCAGTGGGAGACCACGGGCACCTCGACGCCGCCGCCGACGTGGTAGGCGTTGGAGGGGTCCTCGCTCGTAAACCACGCGCCCGGGTGATCCCCTTCAATACCGCCCTTGGCGTAGAGCGAGAACCAGTCGGTGGGGACGACGTAGAGGAGTCCCGACAGGCGGGCCGGCGCGCCGAAGACGAGGCCGTCCACGCTGGTGCGTTGGTCCGCGGGTGCGTAGGCGAGGTCCAGGCCCAGCGCGTACAGGAACTTGAGCCGCAGGCTCAGCTCGTTCGAGAAGGCCGATTCCGTCTGACCGGTGGGGGATGTGACCGAAGAGGCGCCGAGGGTGGTGCCGACGCCCGCGGAGAAGAGCGCGGTCGAGTCAGCAGCGGCGGAGTGCGCGAACGCCAGGGAGGCGACCGTGACGATGAGGAACTTCCTCAGTGGGGTGGTGGTGCCGATCGAAATCTTGGTTTTCACCACGGTCGTCTCCCTGGCAGTTCGCGGCTAGGGTTGGAACTCCACCATTACACACCGCGTGCCACCGCCTGGCACGTCGCGTCAAAACGTAGATCCAATGACTTACTGGCATCCAGTCGGCCGCTGCCCCGTCCCTGGACTGTTCAGGCGGGGGGCCCTGGACAGTCCAGGGGACGAACCGCTGAACGGTGCGTCGCGGAGTTCTCTACGCCGGTGAGCAGCGTTCTACGCGGCACTCGATAAGCATCTGTTTCTATTCGCTTCACTCCCTTGGCGCGCGGCTTGCTCCGTCTGGTGGCGCGGCGGATCACCCGCCCTCAAGGAGTCCAGTCATGTCCATGTCAGTTCGCCGACACCTCCCGAACGCGCTCACGCTCACCAACCTCCTGTGCGGCGCCGCGGCGCTGGTTGTGCTGCTCACCCAGGGTGACCCCGCGTTGGTGCTGGTGCTGTTGTCGGTCGCGCTCGTCGCCGATCTCCTGGACGGGCGCGTGGCCCGGGCTCTCGGCGTCAGCGGCCCGCTGGGTGCGGTGCTCGACTCTCTCGCTGATCTCGTGTCGTTCGGTCTGGTCCCCGCCGCGGCCATCGCCATGGCTTCGGAGGCCGCGCCCTCGCCGCTGGCGATGGTGGCCGGCGCGGCGATCGTGTGCGCTGCGGGATACCGCCTGGCCCGCTTCACCGCCGAAGCCCTCACGCTGGCCGGCACCCCCACCGAACAGGTTCCGCCCGCGAAGCCCGCCTTCAAGGGCCTGCCGGTGACCATCCCCGCCGCGATCCTGGTGGGTGCCACCGTGAGCGGCATCAACCCGCCCCCAGGCGTCCTCGCGATCACGGCGATCGTGCTGAGCGCGCTCATGGTGAGCCGGGTGCCGTTCCGCTCGTTCAAGGACAAGCCGCTCGTCGCCGTGGCCGCGCCGGTGCTCTTTCTGGCCGCGGTCTTCAGCGTCGCGGTTGGATCGACGGTGTTCGGCGTGGGCACCACCCTGGCGCTCGGCGGCCTGGCCTTCGTCCTCTTCGGGCTGGCTCACGCCGTCCGCGCTAACGCGTAAGACGGCACCAAGGAGCACCGCGCCCCGTCAGGATCGACGCGAAGCGGCGCCCGGTGGCCCACCGCGAAAGGGCTCGAGCGTGGCGTCCAGGTCGTAGGCCGGCGTGAAGCGCAGCTCGCGCCGAACCCGTGAGTCGTCGACCATGCAGCTGTAGCGCAGGTGGTCGAGCTGATCGGCGGGGAAGCTCCAGAGGCCGGCCGAGAACATCCGCTTCATCAACGGACCCCAGAGCAGGTGCGGGACCACCACCCTGGGCTTGCCGGTGCGCCGCACCACCTCGGTGAGAGGCACCGACGGGGGGCCGGCCACGTTGAAGACGCCGCGCGCCCCGGGCGTCATGGCGGCCAGCACCGCGGCGCACACGTCCTCTTCGTGGATCAGCTGCAGCAGCGGGTCGAAGCCCCAGAGCACGGGTAGCCGTGGGAGCCGGAGGTAGTTCGACGGGCCATTGAGCACCGTCCCCACGATATGCACCGGGCGCAGGATCGCGGTCTCGACCTCCGGGTGTTGCCAGAAGAACGCCGAGCACAACATGTCCAGCTCCACCAGGTCGCGCCCGAGGGCCGAGCGCGAGCCGCCGAGCAGGGGCGCGTCCTCCGCGAGGTAGCGCTGCGTGTCGGGCCCTGCGCCGTACAGGTTGGCCGTGGACAGCACGATCAGCTTCTGGACGTGGTAGCGCTCGCAGTGCTCCAGGATCTGGCGGGTGCCCACGAGGTTGAAGCGGTGGGCGCCCTCCCCCATCTCCCGGGGGTTGTGCATCACGTTGAGGTGGATGACGGTGTCGATGCGGTGGGTGCGGAAGACGTCCTCGGTCTTCCGTGAGCGGATGTCGTCGCGGTAGAGCGTGACGTCGCGCGGCGCCTCCGGGAAAGGCCGGCGGTCGATCCCAAGCACCGTGTGGGTCCGGTGAAGGTGACGCGTGAGCAGGCGCCCGAAGCGCCCCGAGATCCCCGTAACCAGGACCACCTGGCTCACGAGAAGACCCCCTTGCGGACCCTGAGCCCCTCCTCGATGAGGCCGCGGATGGCGTTCTTCACGTGGCGGACGTGCCGACCCACGCGCCCGTCCTCATCGTTGGGATCCCCCACGAAGGTGAGCGGCTCGCCGAAGAGCAGGTGATACTTCACCGGCATGGGCAGAATACCCAGAGGACCCAGCAGCGGGGTGAGCGGCGTGATAGGGAACGCGGGGGCGCCCACGAGGCGGGCTGCAGCGCGCCAGTCGTAGAGGCTGACGGCCTGCTCCTCCGCACCCACCACGGCCACCGGAATGATCGGCGCCTTCATCTCGAGCGCGAGGCGCATGAAGCCGTAGCCGAAGCGCTGCAGCTGGTAGCGTCGGTCGTACGTCTTCGAGATCCCCGCCGAACCCTCGGGGAACACGAGGATCGCCTCGTCGTCTTCGAGCAACGCTCGGCAGTTCTCCGGCGTACCCACCACCTGCCCGCAGCGCGACATGAATACGGAGGCGTGCGGCAGCGTGGGGACCCAGCGCTCCACCATGGCCCGGAGGATCCGCGGCGGCTCGAGGTCCAGCAGCAACGAGGTGCCGATCATGGCGCCATCCACGGGGAGCTGCCCCGAGTGGTTGGCAACGAAGAGCGCGCGACCCTCGGTGGGCACCCGGTCGATGTGGTGCGTCTCGACTCGGAAATAGTGGCGGTAGAACACCGCGACGGCGGGCAACACCCGCTTCAAGTAGTCGGGGGAGTACCCGAAGGGGTCGAAGCCGAACGCGTTGAGGTTGGCGCGAGAGAGCCGATCGATCCGCTCGCCGATGCGCGGGTCGTTCCACGTCTCGAGGATCCGTCGAAAGCCCTCACCGAAACCGACACCGTTATCGCCCACGTCGCGCTTGTAGCCGTGCCCGGCGCGATGCGCAACCGCTCGGAGCGGCCCCCGAGTGAAGCCCACGCCCCACGCACGTGCGCCCACTCCTGGAGCGACGACGTGGGGCGCGCGGTCCTCGAGACGAGGGTCCGGTGGAGTCCGGTGGTCGCCCCGTGGCAACTCGAAGAGCAGTGACGCATACTCCGCCCATGGACCCACGCGCCACCGCCGACCACCTGAGAGCGCGCTCGGCCGCACGGGCCGAGGCTGCAGCCCGCCAGACGATCGAGCTACGCACGCAGGTTGTGGAGGTCGTCCAGACTCACCTTCCCGCCGCGGGCCGCGCCTGGCTCATCGGCAGCCTGGCGTGGGGCGGATTCGGTACGCGAAGCGACATCGACCTGGTTGTCTCCGGCCTCGAGGAGGACGACGAGACGCGCCTCGAGTGGGCGCTCATCCGCTCGACGGACCGCGCCATCGAGCTTCTGCGCCTGCGCGACCTCCCGCCGTCTTTCCAGGAGCGCGTCCTCCAAGAGGGCCTCGCGATAGCCCGTACTGAAGCAACCCATGCCCCCGGGAACTGACACCCTCGTCCGGCTCGCGCACGTAGGCGCGGAGCTGCAACATGACCTCGAGGCGCTCGATCAACTCGCCGCGGAGCTCGCTGACCTGCACCGGCGTTGGCCACCGTCGCGCGCCGAGGTGGTCATGGCCGCAACCTGGGTTCACGGGTGGTACACGGGCCTCGAGACTGCGCTCGAACGCGTCGCTCGCCTCGTCGACGAGACGGTCCCGGCCGGGCCGAGCTGGCACGCCGAGCTCGTCGCCCAGTTGAGGGTCGAGGTCCCCGGCGTGCGCCCCGCCGTGGTCCCAAGCGAAGCGGTCAGCGACCTGACTGAGCTGCGCAAGTTCCGACACTTCTTTCGGAATGCGTATCTCGTCGACTTCGACCCGGCGCGTATCGAGGCCGTGGTAGCCCGAGTCCTCCACTGTCATGCGCCAGTCCGCCGGGGACTCGATGACCTGCTCGAGCACACTCGCGCGGTCGCCAAGGCGATGGTGGCCGGGGGATGACCCGCCGCTGCAGCCCATTGACTCGAGCGACCAGCCCGACAGGGCCGGGAGGGATCCCAAGCCCCTTGGGGTGGGGGCGGTGCAGGCGGAAGGATGCGGGCGAGATGCTGCTGAAGGGCCCAATGCCTCCACTATTCCTCGGCGCGACCGCTATTGGGCTGGTGCTAGCCTGTAGTACGTCCCAAAGCACCAGCAGGACGCTCGAGTCCACGTCCGATGGCCAAGCCACTGACAGCGGTATCGATGACGGCTCGGATGATGGCGGTCCGGGGCGCCGAAACGTCCGGGACCTCCCCCGGGCCGTCCTTCCCGGAACCGGATCCGACGCAGGCTGCGAGACCCCTCGGCCACCCCTTTCGGCCTGCGACTGGGCACTTCAGAGCGACGCGGTCGTGCTCGGCGAAATCACCAGCCTCACATTCGCGGACGGACCGTACGTCTACGCCAACTCCACGCTGCCCTCCGGCAGGGTGGAGTCCTGCAACGGGCTCGACCAAGGGGGGGATCCGCCAGTCATCCTGACGCTATCGGCTCACGAGTTTCTCTCGGGCAGCGACGCACCCGAGTTGACGATCCGGATCGGCAAGGCCCACTCGGACTTGTGGAACCCGTCTCCCAACGCCGATTCGGCGTCGGATGGTGTGGTCTGGGTTGGCGATTCGATGCCGGAAGCGCCTCTGGCCGTGGGCTCGGTCGCGATCTTCTCCTTCACGAAACACAGCGACAGCGGGGCAGTCTCCATGTTGGGGGTGCATCCTGTCGCGCTCGGGCAGGACTGGACGGTCGAGTTTCCCCTCGGGCCCTGCGAGAGCGGCCCGGTGGTGCCATCCGGCACGAGCTACGAGGCCTTCGCCGAGATGCTCTCCAACTGCACGCCAAGCGAACTCAGCGCGAGCGTGCACGCAGCGCGCCAGGATCAGGCGCCGCAGTGGGTCGATGCAGGCTATTGCGCGGTTCCGGATTCAGCGACCGGCTGTCAAATCGGCAGTGATTGCGACAGCGGGGTGTGCAACGACGGCAAGTGCGCTGAGCCTTAGGCTGCTCGAGCAACTGCTTGCCTTCGCGAGGAACGGTTCCGGGCGCGAGTGAGACACCGCTGCGTGCTCTCGCCCCCGCGTGGTCACACCCGAGTCCGCCTGCGACCCTCCAGTTGCACAGGCACGGCGCACGCGTTCGAACCGTCCCGGTCTCGGGTATGCTGTGGCTCGTGCGCCTCCTCCTCCCCGTCCTCGCGCTCGCCTGCGCCCACGACACCGCCACCCCCACCCGGAGCGAGCGCACGGCCGACTACCTGTACGTCCGCCGCGGCGACCAGCCCGACACGGCCGAACGGGATCCGAAGGCCGCGGGGGGCGTGAGCCAGCTCTACGTGGACGTGGAGCCCAACCCCAAGGGTCGGGCCCCCGTGCGCTTCGCGGAGTCCACGGCCAGCGGGGTGGGCGAGGCCTGGCGCGCCACGGTGTGGATGTCGTTGTTCGCCAGCGCCGCCCTGCTCGAGCGCGAGCCCGAGACCCTGCGGATCACGGTGGAGGCAGAGGGCACCGTGGACGGCCCCTCGGCGGGCGCGCTGATGGCCGCCGCGATCGTCGCGGCGCACCGCGGGCTCGAGCTGGACCCCGAGGCCACGCTCACGGCGGCGCTCAACCCCGACTTCTCGCTGGGCCCCGTCGGCGGGGTGCCCGAGAAGGTCGAGGCGGCCCTCGACGCCGGCAAGAAGCGGATCGGGGTCGCCGTGGGCCAAGGCGGTGCCACCAGCCGGCGAACGGGACAGGTGGTGGACGTGATCAGCCTGGCGCGGAGCCGCGGCGCCGAGGTTGTGGAGCTCAGCAGCGTGGGCGACGCCGTCGCGTTCCTCACCCGCAACCCCGCCCCCGCGGTCCCCGCCCTCGAGCGCGACGAGATGGTGCCGCCCACGTGGGTGAAGGAGCACTTCTCGGCGCGCGCGGAGCGCCTGGCGGAGCGCCTCGGCACCTCGCTCCCCGCCCTCGAAGGGGCAGCGCCCCGGCGCGCGCCAGAGCTCCTGAAGTTGGCGCGGAGCCACCTGGCCGCGGGTGAGTCCATCGCGGCGCTCTGGCTGGCGCTGGAGGCGCAGCGGCTCGTCCTGGAGACCGAGACCCGCGTGGCGGCTCGCCTGGGCGCCACGTCCGGCGAGTGGGCCGCCGTACGCCAGGGCCTCCTCCGCCGTCAGCAGGAGGTGGAGCACGGTCTCGAGGCGCTGATGCCCCGCTGGAAAGAGGGCGCCCCGGAGCGCCCGACCGACGTCCCGCTCCTCGTCGAGGCCTTCGATGGGCTGGTCACCGCGCTCCGGGGGATCGGGCAGGGCCGCGCGGCCACCGAGATGTACCCGGCGCTCGGCCGCCTCCTCACGCGACGGGGCTATGTGCCGCCCCCAGGCGAGGTGCGAGAGCTGCTCGAGGGCGTGGGCGAGCTGGCCGTGGGCCTCGCGTTCGCGCAGGTGCGGCTCGACGCGTCGTCGGCCTGGCTCGAGCTGCGACGCGAGCTCGATCGGCGAGAGGGGCGCGTCCCCGGCGTGGCGCTGCCCGACGCCGTGCTCAGCGAGGTGGCCGGCCAGTACGAGCGCGTCGCGGACGCGAACCTCGGCTACCTGGACGCGCTCCTCGTCCAGCCGGCCGCCGCGCAGCTGGAGATGACCGTGGAGCGCGTCCGGGCGCGCATCGCCGCGCAGGACCCGGACTTTCGCCTCGCGTTCATGTCGCGCGCGCTGTCTGGCCGCCTCGAAGGCGGGCCGCTCGGGCCGCGTGAGGCCCGCTACGCGGCGCTCTCGGGCGCGGTCAGCTCGTACTTCGCTTCGGCCTCGGTGATCTCGAAGCGCTACAGCCTCGACGCCGAGTTCGAGGGCGAGGTGGTGGTGGCGATCGGGCACCGCGCCGCGTTCGACTCAATGCAGATATTGGCGGAGCGCACGGCCCGCGAGGTGGCCGCGCGCTGCCAACACGAGCTGGGCGAGGTGCCGCTGACGGCGCTGGTGGAGCACCACTCGGGCCGGGCGCTGGAGCAGCTGGCGATGGGTGCGAAGGGCGCGCTGGAGCTGGCGCTGCGCCTGGAGGCGCTCGGGCACTATTGGCGGGCCTCGATGCACGGGCGCCTCGCGCTCTCCACGCACCGACGCCTTTAGAAGGCTCGCGCACTATCGGCGAGCCTCGATGCACGGGCGCCTCGCGCTCTCGACGCACCGACGCCTCTAGGAGCTCGCGCGGTCGCCCCGGACGGGGGCCGGGGCCGAACCCGGTGCGTCAGGCGACGAGCACCAGCTTGCCGACCACTCGACCGGCCCGCGATACCTGGTGGGCGCGCTCGGCCTCGTCGAAGGGGATCCGCTGGTCGATCACCACCTCGAGGGTCTTGTTTGCCAGCGCGGCCACCAGCGGGGCCAGGTTCTCGCCGTTCGCGCGCCCCAGCACGGTGAGGAGCCGCGGCGTGAAGGCCAGCTGCACGTAGTCCGCAGGCACGGGCATCACCAAGACCTGCCGCCCGGTGGGCGTGAGCAGGGCGCGACAGCGTCCGATCGGATACGTCTTGGAGCCGATGCAGTCCACGATGACATCGAAGGGGCCGGATTGGCGCGCGACGTCTATAGCGTCGCCGGCGCCGTAGTCGATCGGCGTGGCCCCCAGGCGCTGGACCAGAGCCGTATTGCGCGCCGAGCACACAGCGAATACGGCCGCCCCGGTGTTTCGGGCCAGCTGGATCGCGAAGTGCCCCACCCCACCCGCGCCACCGAGCACGAGCACGCGCTTGTCGCGGGCGTCCCTGCGGGGCAGGCGTCCAAGGTCGAAGAGGCACATCTGGGCCGTGACGCCGGCCACGGGGAGGCATGCCGCGTCCACGACGGAGACGCCTTCGGGCAGCGAGGTGACCTGATCCTCGCGCACCTGGACGGTCCGCGCGTAGCTGCCGAACTGCTGGCGGGAGAAGTCGGTGCCCCCGACCACCCGGTCGCCCACGCGAACGCGCGTGACGAGGGGGCCGTGGTCGATCACGCGCCCAGCGAAGTCCACGCCCGTGACGAAGGGTCCGCGAGGCCCCAACACGCGCTGGACCCCGCCCAGGAGCGAGAGCTCGCGCATCTTCCAGTCGACCGGGTTGACGCCGGCCGCCTCGACGGAGACGCGCACCTCGTCCGCGCGAAGGGGGCGATCCGGGAGGTCACGCCACTCGAGCGGGGTGTCCGCGGAACGGGAAACGAGCGCTTGCATCGATGCCACCTCATCTCTTGGGGGTCGACCCCCTCGGCCTGTCGGGTGCGCCGTTCTAACGCAGACCTCCCGGCGGTCAATGGATTTCACCGGAGCGCGAGAGCGCGGAGGTGAGCCGGGCCGGGGAGCTCTGCTGCCCCGGCCCCAACATGATTTCCTGCCTCACCGGGCACACCCGGGCGGGCCGGGTCGGTCAGCGAAGCAGGTTCTAGTGCGTGGCAGCGTCCTTGACAGCGCTTGGGGCCGAGCCTTAGAGGGCGCGCCGCCGCGGGCGTTCTCACGAACACGGAGGCCCGCGCTGGAGCGCTGTCGATGACCTCGCCCGCGGGACCCCAAGGTCCGCCCGACTTCGAGAACGCCCGCACCCGTCGCCAGAAGGCGCGTGCGGCCGGCCTCGATCCGAACCACTGGTACGCCGCCCTCGAGTCCAAGGAGCTGCGCCCTGGCCAGAGCCAGGAGGTGCTGTTCATGGGGCGACCCATCGCGGTCTTCCGCGGTGAGGACGGCGCCGTGCGGGCGGTGGAGAACCGCTGCGCACACCGCCACCTGAAGCTGACCGAGGGCCAGGTGGTGGGCTGCAAGCTCGTCTGCGCCTACCACGGCTGGGCCTACGACGGCGAAGGGCGCGCCCACATCCCCCACGACCTCTTCGGCCACAAGGCGCCCGACCTGCGCATCGGCACGGTCCCCGTGAAGGAGCGCTACGGGCTCATCTTCATCTTCCCGGGCGACCCGGAGCGCGCGACCCTCCGAGACATCCCGGCGATCCCGGAGCTCGAGGGCAACGAGCCGTGGCCGCACGCCATCGTCCGCTTCGACTGCCCCGGGCACCACTCGATGCTGATCGAGAACGTGTCCGACTTCACCCACGGCTTCCTGCACCGCAAGTTCCAGCCCTTCGAGGGGATGGAGCTCCTGCGCTGCGAGGAGGTGGGCGATCGGGTCGAGCTGGAGTACCGGTCCAAGATCGCCGCCGGGCGGTTTCAGGACGTGTTCATCAACCGCAGCGAGTCGGCCTGCGACCACATGCTGGCCTGCTACGACTATCCGTATCACTGGTCCAACACCGACGACCGCATCAAGCACTTCCTGTTCGTGCTGCCTGAGGCGCCCGACCGGAACCGACACTTCTTCATCTTCTACGTCCGCACAGACACCATCCGGCTGCCGCTCATCGGCCCGCGCCTCCCCCGCCGCCTCGTCCACCTCATGATGCAGGCCACGCGCTACACCACGCTGAAGCCGCTCCTGAGCCAGGACGTCTGGGTGATCCGGCACGAGCAGGAGGCGTGGGAGCAACACTGGGACAAGCCGGCGCCCGAGCTCAGCCCCGTGGTACGTGCGTTCCAGAACCTCGCGATACGAAAGTGGGAGGAGCACCTCGCGCGCTCCCCGAAGGCGGCCGCTGCATGAAGCCCAAGACCCTGAAGAAGCTCACCCCCGCGCGCGCCGTCGCTTCCGTGGGGGAGGAAACGGTGATCCCCTGCACCAACCCGGCCACAGGGGCCTCCCTCGGCGAGGTGCCCGTGGACGACCCCGCCGCGGTGCGCGCCGCCGTCCTCCGCGCCCGAGAGGCGCAACGCGGCTGGGCCGAGACGTCGTTCGCCCAGCGACGCGCGGTGCTGCGCCGGCTCTCCGACCGCATCCTCGCGAACACCGACGCGCTGGTGGATGTGGTGGTCACGGACGCCGGAAAGACCCGAGAGCACGCGCTCATGGGCGAGATCTGGCCGGTGCTCGAGAAGCTGCGGTGGACGATTGCGAACGGCGAGAAGCATCTGCGCCCGGAGCGGGTCTCGCCGGGCGTGTTCGTTCACAAGTCAGCGCGCCTCGAGTTTCACCCCCTGGGGGTCGTGGGCGCGATCCTGCCCTGGAACTACCCGTTCCAGAACCTGATGAACCCCATCATCCCGGCGCTCATGGCCGGCAACGCGTGCGTCGTGAAGCCGAGCGAGTGGGTCGCGTGGTCCGCTGGGGGCATCATCGACCTGGTGCGCGCCGCGCTCGCCGACGAGGGGCACTCGCCCGAGCTGGTGCAGCTGGTCCAGGGATACGGCCCCACCGGGAAGGCGCTGATCCAGAGCGGGATCGACAGCCTCCTGTTCATCGGCTCGGTGCCGAACGGCCGGCGGATCCTGGAGGCCGCGGCCGAGGTGCTCGTGCCGGTCACGCTCGAGCTCGGGGGCAAAGACCCGCTGATCGTGTGCGACGACGCCGACCTCGAGCAGGCGGTACATGCGGCCATGGTGGGCTGCTTCGTCAACGCCGGGCAGAACTGCGTGGCGTCCGAGCGCGTCCTGGTCTTCGACGGGATCTACGATCGCTTCGTCGCGCGGGCGGCGGGCCTCGTCCAGAACCTGCGGCAGGGCGATCCCCGGGTGCGTCCGGGCGAGGTCGACGTGGGCATGATGGTCTCGCCGATGCAGCGCGACCTCGTGGAGCGCCTAGTTGAGGACGCGGTCGCCCGAGGCGCGCGGCTCCTCGCGGGTGGACGCCGCGGCCCCGGGACCAGCTATGCGCCCACGCTGCTCGTGGACGTCACGCCGGACATGGCGATCTTCCAGGAGGAGACGTTCGGGCCGGTCATGGCGATCTGCCGCGTCCACGACGAACACGAGGCCGTGGCCATCGCCAACGGCACGCCGTTCGCGCTGGGCTCCAGCGTCTTCTCGAAAGACCTCGGGCGGGCCCGGCGCCTCGCGGGGCGCCTCCAGGCCGGCATGACGGCAATCAACGAGTTCGGTGGCACCACCTACATGGCGCAGGACCTCCCGTTCGGCGGCGTGAAGCACTCCGGCTACGGCCGGATGAGCGGGCGCGAGGGCCTCCGCGCGTTCACGAACATCCGGGCGGTGCTCGACGACCGCCTGCCGCTCCACTTCGCGAGCCCGGTCTTCCCGGTGGGCCCCGCGGACTACGCCCGCGTGAAGGCCGCGGTGGAGCTGATGTACGGCCGGGGCCGCGCGAGGCTGGAAGGGGCCAAGGCCCTCCTCTCGGGCCTCTTCAAGTGAAGGGATTCGACGTCGTCGTGGTCGGGGGCGGGTCCTCCGGCTGCGTCGTGGCCGGGCGCCTTGCCACCGAGCACCCGGGGGCGCGCATCGCCCTGGTCGAGGCCGGTCCGCCGGCGGATGCCCACCCCGAGACGCTGAGCGCCTCCGGCTACAAGACGGCGTTCGTGAACGACGCGTTGTTCTGGGAGCGCTACACCACGCCGCAGCCCAACGCAGGGGGCCAGCGGATCTTCGCCGGCACGGGCCACGTCCTCGGCGGCAGCGGGGCCGTGAACGGCATGGTCTATACCCGCGGCGCGCGCGAGGACTACGCCGAATGGCCCGAGGGCTGGCGCTGGGACGACGTGGTGCCCGACTTCGAGGCGCTCGAGCGGCGGCTGCGCCCCCGACGGCGCCCCCCCACGCGCTGGACCGAGGCGTGTATCTCGGCGGCCGTGGCCTGCGGCTTCGAGCGCCGCGATGACCTGAACGACGGTCGGCTCTCGAACGCGATCGGCTACGAGTGGATGAACTACGAGGGCGCGGACCGGCGCAGCTCGTACGTCGCCTACGTCCGCGAGCCGGCGCCCCCGAACCTCACGGTCTACGCCGAGGCCAGCGTGGACCGGCTGGTCTTCGACGCCCAGCGTCGCGTGGAGTCCGTGGCGCTCAGCACGGGTGAGAGCCTCCGCGTCGATGGCGAGGTGGTGCTCTGCGCCGGCGCGCTCGAGACCCCGAAGGTGCTGATGTTGAGCGGCGTGGGTCCCGAGCAGGCGCTGCGAGCGGCGGGGATCACGCCCGTGCTCGACGCGCCGGCGATCGGGCAGAACCTGCACGATCACCCCAACGTGCCGCTGTTCTTCGCCTGCCGGAAGCCGGTCGACTGTCTCCAGCCGCAGCTCTACAGCTTCTACCGGACGCGCCCCGGCGGTCCGCTTCCCGAGGGGCAGTCGGACACGTGCTACGTCTTCTGGCCGGCCCCGTCGGCGATGAAGCAGGCCCTGCAGCGGATGTTGCCCGGCAAGCTGGGCCTCGAGGGGCCGGGTGCAGCCCGACAGGCCTTGCGCGCCGGGGTCGAGGGCCTGTTCGCGGTGCCCGGGGTCAACGAAGGCGTCCAGCACCTGTACGGCATCGTCGTGATCCTGGGGAAGCCGCACAGCCGCGGGAGCGTGCGGCTCAAGAGCCGGGATCCCAGGATGTCGGCCGCGGTGGATCCGGCCTACTTCAGCGACCCGCGCGACCTCGAGACCCTGGTGTTGGGGGTTCGCCACGCGCGTCGGCTCAGCCGCAGCGCCGGGCTCAAGGGGTATGGCAGCGTGGAGCTGCAGCCGGCGCCGCTGGGCGTGGGTGTCTCGGACGACGCGGCGATCGGGCGTTGGGTGGCCAACAACGCGATCACCACGTTCCACTTCGCCGGGACGTGTCGGATGGGCCACGACGCCAACGCGCCCGTGGATCCCCACACGCTGCGGGTGCGCGGCCTCGCGAACGTGCGCGTTGCGGACGCCTCGGTGGTGCCGTGGACGCCCGTGTCGGCAATGAACGCACCGAGCATGCTGGTAGGGCACCGCGCAGCCACCGCCATTGGCCGGACTCTGGCCTAGGCCGGCGGCCGCGGGGACCCCGGGGCGCGGGGACCGCGAGACGGCGGCCGTATTGGCGGTGAAGCCGCGGGCCGCATGCCCCGCTGTCGGTGCCGATACTGCCGATGCCCATGCTTTCGGTGCGAGCGTTCGCGGGGTGCCCAGGGCGGGATGCTTGGCGCGGACTCGGCGCGGCGCCTCAGTAGGCGGCGAGGCTGGGGTGTCAGGTCCCGCACGCTCCAGACACCAATCGACACTGGCCGAACCGGGTGCAGCGATCCGACGCCCGACAGTGCGCCTCGGACGCCGGGGCGCAGTGGGCACCCACCAGCTCGCAGGCGCCCTGCATCCGGCAGGCGAGGCTGTTCGCGCAGCCGACGCCGGTTGCCGCGCAGAGCTTCGCCTGGCCGTCCAGACCGCAACGCCCGCTGGCGGCGCAGTCGTCCGAGGCCGCGCAGTCCGCCACGTCCGCCGCGACGCACGCGCCGAGCGACAAGGCGCAGCGACCGAAGCCCCGGCACTCGGCGGAGGCGCGGCAGTGGGCGTCGTCGGTCGGGCGGCAGCCGCTCAACGTGACACCGCACCAGCCGTAGCCGCGGCACTCCTCGGTGTCAGAGCACGGCCCACTCGCGGCCTCCCGCGGTGGGGCCTGGCAAGCGAGCAGCGCGAGCCACACGCCGAAAGCACCGGCGCCGGCGCAGTGACGGGCGAACGGGCCGCGCCAGGCGCCACGGCCCCCGTGGAGAAAAGGCGCCGCCGGGATCTGGGCACACCGGGACGCCGCCGATGCACGAGCCCGCACGGCGCCTCCTCGTGGATAGCCGCTCACCCCGGAGGGAGGGGGACGAGCCCGAAGCGACGCTCGAGCAGGCGCCTGCCCCCGTAGACCGCGGGCGTGAGCGCGAGGGCGATGAAGAACTTCAGCAGGTACCCGGTGGCCGCGGCCTTCAGCACCTCGTCCATCGGCATGGGCTCGCCGCCGCCGGGGATCAGGGTCCGCCCGACGCTGAACGCGAGCCACGTGACCACGAGGCTGTCGATCAGCTGGCTCGCTACGGTAGACCCGGTGGCCCGAAGCCAGACCATGCGCCCCCCTGTGATCCGCTTGAGCCAGCCGAACATCCAGATGTCGGCCATGCTGCCCACGAGGTAGGCCGACAACGACGCCACGTACATCACCCGCGAGGCCGAGAAGATCTGGTCGAACGACTCGGCGCTGACGTTAAAGGGCACGTCCCAGTGGGGCATGGCGAGCGCCACGTTCACCACCAAGAACACGAAGCCGCCCGCGGCGAAGCCCAGCCACACCACCCGTCGGGCGGCGGCCTTGCCGTAGTACTCATTCAGGAGGTCCGTGAGCAGGAAGGTGATCGGGAACGTGAGCATGCCGCAGGTGTGCTGGATAGCGTCGATGGAGCCCTCCTGCCACGGGACGCTGAACGAGAAGCCCAGCGGGATGCGGAACAGCTTCACCCCGAGCACGTCGGCCACCAGCAGGGAGGCGACGAAGAGCACTGCGAGCCAGAGATACACGAGCTGATGCACGCTGAATGTGGGCGGCTGTTGGGTCACGGATCCCTCTCGGTCGGGTGGTGCCGCAGCATACGCGGGTGCCTGGGCATCCGCGAGGACCCGGGGTATGACACCCGCGAGCGCGACCCGCGCCTTGCAGGAGACTCCCCTGGCCCCCCCCGAGCACGCGCGGCCCCCGAAGTCCGAGGACGAGCTCATGGAGCGCGCGCGCGGCCTTATGGGCCGGTCGCTGGGCGAGCTGGCCACGCGCTTCGGGAGGCGGGTGCCCGACGAGCCCCGACGTGCGAAGGGCTTCGCGGGGCAGCTCTTCGAGCTCGCGCTGGGGGCCACGGCGGGCTCCCGCTCGGCGCCGGACTTCGAGCGGATCGGCGTAGAGCTGAAGTCGGTGCCCGTGGCGCGCTCCGGGATGCCCACGGAGTCCACGTACGTGTGCACGGTGGACCTCATCGCCGACCCCACGCTGGACTGGTCGGCCTCCCGGGCACGAAAGAAGCTGGCTCGCGTGCTCTGGATGCCGATCCAGGCAGACCCGGCCCTCGCGTTTGCCGAGCGGCGCTTGGGGCGCCCGATCCTGTGGTCGCCAGACCCTGCGACGGACGCGTTGCTCCGCCGCGACTTCGACGACCTCATGGAGTTCGTGCGCCTCGGTCACGCTGACCGAGTCACGGCGCACCACGGCACCGCCCTGCAGATCCGGCCGAAGGGGGCGGACGCCACGAGCGACGCCTGGGGCGTGGACGAAGACGGCCACCGCGCCAAGGTGCGCGCCCGCGGGTTCTACCTGAGACCCACGTTCACCGCCGCGATCCTGGCGACGGCGCTCCGGCCGGGAGCCTGAGGCGGCCGCTCGAGGGGAGACGGCACCGACAGCCGCATCCGCTGGGCCGGGACAGCGTCGCCCCGACCGGCATCAGGCGGCAGAGAACGCCGGTGCGCTTGTCAGCCCGTGACCCAGTCGCGGTCAGGCGCCGACACGCTGCGCGCGCGGTCGGAGAGCGCCCGGGTCACTGCGACATCACGTAGCTGTTTCCGGTCGACATCTCGTACTTCAGAAGGCCGTACTTGATCACGAGGTAGATGTGATCGTTGTTCACGGGATCCATCGCGACGGCGCCGTAGGCCATGACGTTGGCGTTGTCGATGGCGCCATGTGCGCCTGTCTCCCAGGGTGGAGCGCTCTCGATCATCTCGCCCGGCGCGGTGAGGAAGAGCGACTGGCGCTTGCCGGAGGTGAGGTTCACGGCGGTGACATTGAAGGCCTGGGTGGCGCCGCCCGTGATCATGAGATTACGCGTGGCGTCCCAGAACATCGTGCTCTGGCCCGGCGTGGAGTCCACGGACCCGGCCGGGTTGGCGATGACCGTGCGTTTGCCGTTCGCGACGTCCACCGACATGAACACCTTGCCGATTTGCAGAACGGCGTAGAGCTTGCCGGCGTGGACGGTGAATCCTTCGAGGTTTGAGTACTGCGGTTCAGCGCCGGTCCCGATCTTGCCCATCGTGCCGTTCCATCGGGAGATCACAGTGCAGGTCGACCCGTCGGGCGAGATCTTGGCGATGCCGTTGCCCTCCGATGCGTCGTTACGGAAGCCCAGGTAGAAGCTGCCGTCTGGGCCCATCGCGAACGCGTGGTGTTCGAGCTGAACGGGGATGTATCCGCCGAAGAAGGTCGACTTCGGGCGCGCGGAGTAACACTGACCGTGTTCTGGGGCGCTCGATGCCCCCTCGAGGGCCTGCTTCCAGACGAGCGAACGAGCGCCCGTGTCCGGATCGACTCGCGTGATCTCCTTGTTGCCGCTCGTGCTGCCCCAGACGTAGAGCTTGCCGTCCGCGGCGAGCTCGAGGTCCCACGCACCGGGGAGGGTCGTCGGTTCGAAGAGCTGCACGCCCACAGAGCGCTGAGACTCGTAACCACTGCCGAACATCTCGTACGTCAATTCCGGAGACCGGTAACGTCCACTGACGATGCGGCGCGCCCCCGTCTTGATGTCGTACCCGACGACCATACCCGCGTCCTGATAGTTGGGATCGGTGAAGTGTTTGGTGGCGAAGATCTCCCCGTGCGTCGGTGAGTAGACGCCGCCGCCGTTGGAGCTGTGCAGCATGTGGAAGAAGTGCGGTCCTTCGCCCTGCGTCCAGCCATCGGCCCACGACGCCGGTTGCGGCTGGCACGCCTGATTGCCACCGGTGTCGTAGGAGGCAATGTCGTTCTTCGTCGCCGCGTGGCGCCGGCAGCGGCAATCCACATCGAGGTCGGTCTTGTAGGTTACGTGGTCGATGAAGCTGCAGCCGCGGTGGTACATGGGCGACGCCTTGTTGCTCACCGACGTCGTACAAACGGGGTCGGCGGAGTTCGCCTGATCCTGGTAGTAGCAGATCTCGCCGTTGGCACACGTCGTCACGACGGGTCCGCTCGGGTTGCCGCAGGAGTCGACCTTCTTGATGCCGCTCGGCTCGTAGAGGAAGTGCTTTCCGAAGCACACCACGTCATCGGTCGGAACGCAGGCGCAGGAGGCACTACCCGGAGTCGTCTCAGAGCAGCGCTTGCCGTTCGCACAGGTCGAGAAGACGCCGAGATCGTCGCCACACCCGTTCGTGAGCAGGATCTTCAGAGGGTCGGCGGGGTCGCACACCCGAAGCTTCTGATCCTCGCACGTGTCGAGCGCGACACACTTGGCGACACCGCTGCTGTCATCGCAGGTCGCCACGCCGCACGGGAATGTGTTTCCGGTCAGCTCGCCGCAACCGTCCACCCAGTAGACGTTGCCCGGATCGTCGTCATTGCAAACGGTTGCGACATCACCGCCGCAGACATCGGTCGAGACGCACGTGGGCTCACCTTCGTCGTCACGACACTCGTATCCGCTGCCGCAGGGCAACGTACTCGCCTTCACTTGACCGCAGCCGTCGAGCCACTTGATCACGGAGAGGTCGCTCGGGTCGCAGAACTTCTGCGACTGCCCAAGGCACGGCGTGGCGTCCACGCAATACGGAGTGCCGTCAGCATCATCGCAGATGAAGCCGGCGCCGCACGGGATCGTCGACCCAGAGAACTCGCCGCACTTGTTCTTCCAGTACACGTTCTCGAGATCGTCGGGATTGCATGCGAGCTCGGCGTTCCCTTGACAGGGATCGGTGCTCACGCAAACGGGCGCGCCTTCCGAGTCGTCGCACTTGAAGCCTCCGCCGCACGGGAGCGTCGCTCCGGTCAATTCACCGCAGTTGTTCTTCCAGTAGATGTTGTTCGGTTCGTCCGGACGGCAGACTTTGGTGGTATTGCCGCCACAGCCGGCGTCCACTGTGCATGTGGGGGCGCCGCCGCTGTCGTCGCATTGAGAGGTCGCGCCACAGGGGAAGCTCGCCCCCGTCAACTGCCCGCACGCGTCCGTCCAGAAGACCTTGCCGGGATCGAGGTCATCACAGACCTTCACGGCGTTCCCGCCGCACGGGTCGACGGGGACAACGCACTCTGCCGTACCAGTTGAGTCGTCGCACTCTGCGGACGCCCCGCAGGGCAGCGAGTTCCCGTTGGGCAGTCCGCAGTGGTCGAGCCAGTACACTCGCGACAGGTCGGTCGGGTCGCAAACCGTGATCGCGTTTCCGGCGCAAGACGGGGCAAGCGAGCAGCCGGCCGAACCGTCGGCGTCATCGCAGATCGAGGTGGCGCCGCACTTGGACGCGATCTTGAAGGGGACGCCGCACAGGTCCTCGAAGTAGGTGGCCGACGGGTCCTCGTCGACGCAGACCGTCGCGCCGATGCCTTTGCACGGGTCCGGCGGGGTCTTGCAGGCCACGTAAGGGCCAGTGTCGTCGCAGTAGCCGCCTTCGCCAGGGCAGGGGGTGGTGGTTGTGGCCGGCTTGCCGCAATGGTCGAGCCAACTGATGACGCCGGGCTTCTGAGGGTCGCAGTACTTGGTCTTCGCTCCGCCGCAGGCCTGGTTGGTCACCGTGATCGACTTCAACAGCGGCTGCTGGTCGCTGCCGAGCAGGTAGGGATCGGCGGCCGTCAATGCCCCGTCGGCGGGCGAATCCGCGTGAAGCGCCACCCACACGGTCTCCGTCGGCTCGAGAAAGCGGGTCAGGTCGACATCGAGTCCGAGCTTCGGGCTCGTGAGCACCGCTTCCGAGCCCAAGAGGTCACCCGGCGCCCCCGATTCGTCTTCATAGACCGCGACCCAGGCCGGGAGCTCGTCCACGGCGATCTGGGCGATCTTGATCTTGTAACCCCAGCTCACGAGCGTCTGATCGGACACTTCCAGCTCGTTCTCCGGCGGAACGGTCGCTTTGAAGCCGACTTCGACCGGCTGACCGGCGGCGTCCTTTACGGGCGCGTCGAGGGCGGGCTGGTTCCCGTCAGCCGCGTAGAGCGCCCCCGTGAGGGAGACTGGCGTCCAGGACGGCGGCAGGTCGACCGAGACCTGGTAGTCGGCGGGACCGTTCTGCCAGATGCGCTCGGACCCGATGACGTCGCCGGCGCTGGTCTTGATCACGAGGTACTTCGGGAACGTGGTCACCGTGACCTGAGCCTGGAGTTTCGGCGGTCGGCTGGTGATCGTCTGGTCTGCGATGACGATCGTGTTCTCGTCCGCTGGCGCCGTGATCGTGAAGTCGACCGAGATCGCTTTCCCGGTGGCGTCCTTCACCGGCGCGTCGAGGTCCGGCTGCGTCCCGTCGGCCCCGACGAGCACGCCCGTGAGCGCTGCAGACGTCCAGCCGTCCGGCAGATCGACTGAGACCTGGTACTCCGCCGGCCCGTACTGCCAGATCCGCTCTGATCCGATGACGGCGCCGCCGGAATCTTTGATGACGAGGTACTTCGGAAACGCCCCGACCGTGACCGTGGCCGTCACCTTCGGCGGTTTACTGCTGATCGTCTGGTCCGAGATGACCAGGACGTTCGATTCGAGCGGCGGCAGGTTCGCCAGAGCCACCGTGGCCGAGACGAGCGCGCCGGTGGCGCTCTTCATGACTGGGTCGTCTCCGGACGTCGCGCTCGGAGACGACCCCGTGAACGCGCCGTCATTCGGGGCGTCCACGTGCACCGAGAGGTGCACCTTGTCGCTCGTGAGCGGGGAGCTCAACGTCACGTTCAGGTTCTTCTTCTCGCCTTTGGCGACGGCGACCGCCGCCAGAGGGGGCACGAGTGGTTGACCGTCTGCACCCACGTCCCAGACGACGAGCCAGCCGTCCGCAGTCACGGAGACACGCTCAATGGTGAGTCGACTCCGATCCACGACGGCCTCACCGTCGAATTCGAGCCCCGCGATCGGACCCGCGTCGGACGGCGCGCCGCTCTCGGCCTCACCGCCTTCGCAGCTGGAGACTATGAACAGAGACACGAGAAGGGTGAGATGAGTGACGGTGGTTCGCATCGGCTGGCTCCTGGGTGGTCCCACGCTAGCCGAATACCCAGACGATCGCCATGAAGTGCCCGCAGTCGTGCCCTCAGGTGGGTGCGACGCAGCGGCGGCACGAGCGTTCGGCGTCGCCACGGGCGACGAGGCCGCGCCGAGGCTGAGTCGGGCAAAGCGACAGCGGCGCCCGTGCGAGGTAGCGTAGTAACCGTTTCCAGCGCGCCCCGGGCGTGGGCCGAGATGGCGACGCCCGCATGCACGTCGAAACCCTCCGCCGAGCGGCGCTCAGCGGGCTCTCGGCGCGTGTACCCCTCGTAAGGTCACTACCCCACCCACGGAGTCGCCCAGCGTGAGCGCGCCCCAGAGTCCCCCCTCCTCGAAGCGCGACGTCGTGACCGGGATTGCGCGCGACGCGACAGCCGGCGCGGTCATCGTCCGCGGCGATGGCGGAACCGTCTACGTCGCCGGGCTCCCGGCCTGGCCAGCGGACGCCCTGGGCCGGCGGGTCCGGGCGGCGGGCACGATCGTGACCGCGGCTCGACCCACGCGGGCCCGCCAGGACGAGCACGGCAACTGGAACCAAGGCGTCGCAGGCGACTCGGCCGGTGAGACCTGGCTCGACGCGCCCGAGTGGTCCGCTGAAGGCCCCGACGCCGCACCTTGGACGGTCACTGTCGCCGACGGGAGCGGCAGCGTCACGACCTTCACCCAGCCGATCGAAGGTCCCGCGGCCTGGCACTACAGGCCCGTCACCCCGGCCGAGAGCTCATCGGGCGTGTACTCCGGCGGGGCCCCCGCGTCGGGGACGCTCACCGCTTCGCAGGCCGACGCGCTCTGGGAGCACGCTCGCGCCGCGG
Organism: Pseudomonadota bacterium; assembly: GCA_005776725.1. Classification (GTDB taxonomy): domain Bacteria; phylum Myxococcota_A; class UBA9042; genus SXOO01. The sequence goes on from SXOO01000034.1 coordinate 30,345, forward strand.
AGGGAGAGCCGGCGGACAAGGGCCGCGCCAAGGGGACCCTTCTCGTCGAGGTGGAATCGCCAGCGGGGCGGTGCGCCGTCGTCGTTTCGCGCGCCGATGCGGTCACGCTAGACGGGTGGCTGCGTGCCCTGCGCGGGCAGTAGAGAGGCCCTTCCTAGTGCCCGCGCATGAACCAGGTGCTGAGGTTCCGGCTGGTTGTGGCTGAGCCGGGGAGACCGGGGAAGGGCTCTACGGAGTTTCGGTTATGGTCGAATAACTCCGCCGATCGGGCTGAGGTTTCGACCTCGCTCGAAACACGCGCCTCCGCCTTTGTTCGACGAGTGGGTTGGTCGTCCCGTCATCAAGGCACTCACCGGGCTGCGGCGCTCCGGCGAGAGCGTGCTGCTAACGCAGGTCGCCGAGCGGCTCGAGCAGCAGGCGGCATGGGCGGGCCCGGGTCCTCCGAGTCGACATGGAGCTGCTCCTGGACGATCCGCTCCGCCACGTTTCGGCGTTCCACGCTTGGCTGCGGAGTCACCCTCTCGTTCCTGCTCGGTCGAGAGCTGGTCGCGGCTCAAGGTTGAGAAGGGCGTGAGCGGGCTGGGCCGCTGCTCGGGTGCGGAAGTCGGGTCTTCAGGGACGGCCGCGATCCTGGCGCCGGCACTCGGACGGGGGTCCTGCTAAGGCGCCCGGTGGGGGGCCAGCGCGCGGACCGCCTCGAGCGCCTCCCGATACACGGCGAGGGGATGCACTCCCATGATCATCCGATGACCCACGAACACGGTGGGCGAGCCCAGCGGCGTTCCGGCGATCTTCATGCCCCCATCGAACTCCCGTTCCACGGCGGGCGCGTGTGTGGCCGTGCTGAGCTCGGCGCGCAGCTTCTCGGCGTCGAGGCCGATCGTGCGTGCGAAGGCCACCACCCCGTCGAGGGTGACGCCGCGCGCCTGCGCCATGAGCCACGCGTGCATCGGCCACGGCTTGCCCGCGAGCGTGGCCGCCACCATCGCCTGGGCCGCCAGCTGGGCCTCGGCGTCCCCGGGCTGCGGGTAGTTGCGCCAGACCACGCGCACCCCACCCTCGTCCACGAGGGCCTCCAGGTCGCCCATGAGCGACTTCAGGCGGTCCGCGGTGAACGACCCGAAGACCGTGATGGTCACCGGGGCAGAGTCGGGTCCCCGGGACGGGCCATCGAGCGTCCCCACCGCATAGCGCCTCGAGTCGGCCCCCGGGAAGCCCGGACCCGTGATCATCGCTGAGCTCGTGAGGCCATCGCGCAGCACGGCCTCGTAGTCCAGGCGGGACTCCGCGGCGGCCTCCATCACGCGCGTCTCGAGCGCCGCGGTGTCCTGCCCGGCGTCGCCGACATAGCGCCCGTTGATGAAGAGGGTCGGGCTGCGTACGGCCCCGAACCGGCGCGCCTCGGCGCGATCGGCCTCGATCCCCGCCGCGGTCTCGGCGGCCGTGCCCCCCTCGGGCGGAATCCCCAGCGGCGCGAGGGCCGCGGCGAGCGCTGCAGGGCTCTCGATCGGCGCCGCCTTCGCCAGCGTCTCGGCCACGCGCCAGAAGGTGGTGCCGGCGGGCGCGTTCCCGCGCTCCGGGGCACGATCCGCCGCGGCGACCTGTCGACCGACCCCCGCGGCCGACATCGCCGCGGAGTTCTGAGCATGCGGGAAGTCTTTCCAGACCAGGCGCAGGCGGTCCCCGAGGCGCCGCTGGAGGTCCAGTAACGTCAGGAGGGGCCCCGAGGTGCTGAGCGTGGTGAGGTCGCCATAGAGCACCACGGTGACGGGGGCCGCGGCGGGGCCGAGGGTGGCCCCGCTGCCCACGGGCACCGCGTACACCCAGTCGGGATGCGCCTCCACTACAAGCGGATCACCCACCGGAGTGGACGCCACGACCTTCCCATCGGCCGTGAGCGACGCGTAGACCTTGGTGGGCGGCACCCCCGAAGCCACCTTCGCGCCGGCGGCGACCAGCTCGTCCTCCGTCAGGGCCACCAGCAGGCGCTCGAGCTCCGGACCCGCGGCCGCGCGCCCGTTCACGAACACGTGCGGGGCGCCCCGCACCCCCAAGCGCCAGCCGGCCAGCCGGTCCCCACGAATCGTGGCGAGGTCTGCGCGCCGGGAGCGCTCGAAGTCCAGGCGCTGGACGTCTACGCCCACCTCGGCAGCCAGCGCGTCCAGGGCCTTCGCGTCGCGCGGGCGCGTGTCGGCCAGGAGCCGATCGTGGAGGGCCCAGAAGCGCCCCTGACGGTGCGCCGCCTCTAGGGTCTCCGCGGCCAGCGTCCCGGCGGCGCTCATGCCCACGGGGAAGTGCCGCACCGACAGGCGCAGCTTGGGCCCATAACGCCGCTCGAGCGCGGGGAGCACGGCCGCGAGCTCGCCGCAGGACTCGCAGCTGTAGTCGATGAACGCGACCACCGTGACCAGGGCGTCTGACGGGCCGCGAACGGCGCTGCCCAGCGGGACCTTGTAGACCTCCGGCGAGACGAAGTGGCCACCGCCAGCGACCGAGAAGCGCGCGCCTTCGGCCCCTGGTGGCGTTACGCCCGCCGACGCGCGCGCCGCGAGCTCCACGCCGATGAGCCTGGAGAGGTCCTCCGTCCCCAGGATCCCTCGGTCAACCCGGCGTCCGTTGACGAAGAGCGTGGGCCCCGGCTCGAGGCGGAGCAGCCCGGCCACGGTGAGATCCCTGAGGAGACGATCGTCGAGCAGCCCGAGCGTGACGTTGCGCACGAACGCTGCACCTTCCAGGCCGGCGCCCTCGAGCACGCCGCGAACGGCGGCGAGGGACGGCGCGGCGCCCAACCGCCGGATCCCGGACTCCACCTCCCAGTACTGCTCGGACGCCTCCGCGAAGAGCACGGCCAAGGCGCCCAGCGGGGCCTCGCCCCGTTGGACCGCCGTGGACGGGAACCAGCGCAGCTGGATGCTGACGTCCTCGGGGAACCTGGCGTGCTGCTGCCCCAGCACCTGCGCCAGGGTGGTGCAGGCGGGCGCCTCGGGGTCGCAGTAGGCCACCAGCGAGACCGGGGCATCCACGGGGCCGAGCGTGGGCCGCTGCGGATCCACCGGGAGTCGAAACCGCTCCTCGGTGGCCTTCACCCGCGGGGGCTTGTTGGGAGCCTCGCCGAGCCCGTCGACTGAGCCGTCGACTGAGCCGTCGACTGAGGCCTGGAGCTGCGGCGGCGCGAGCGGGGGCGCGGCGGGGGGAGACGAGGGCGGGGGATGCGCTTCTGGGCTGGGCGTGCAAGCCGCGGCGACGACGATCAGGGTGTGCAGGGGCAGTCGGCTTCGCACGTTTCACAGTCCTCGTCAGCGTCACACTGCCCGTCGCCGCAGAAGTGTCCGTCCCAAGCGACCATCGGCTCTTGGTCTTCTACGACGATTCGCCCGGGCTCGCTCATGCGGGAAACGGCGCCTGCGATGATCCCGTCCGGGCCGGCGCCAAAGGCGGTCTCGAAGATGCCGTCCGAGACATTGCGGCCGTTGTCGTTGATGTTGAGGAACTGGAACGTCGAGTCTCGGGTCCAGATGGCCCGGAAGCCGCCGCCCGGCTGCGGCTCCACGGCTCCCAGCCACGCAGCCCACGCGCCGTCCGGCACCACCAGCGGCTGGAGGGGACCGTAGGTCCCGTCGGCCCCGGCCACCGTGCACTCGATGCGCACCTCGTCGATGTCTGCCACGGACTCGTCGGTCTGCGCAGCGCCGACTGGCCGCGGCGTGTGGATCACCTGGGTCAGACAGATCGCACCTGGCGCGCTGGCGGCCATGAGGTACCCGCCGGGCTCGGTGGACAACACCCGCTGCTGCGCGCCCACGAGGCCCACCTCGTAGTTGCAGGGCGAGGTGGTCGAAGACAGCACCAGCTGGGTGTCGGTCCCGTCGATCCCCTCGAGGAGCGGCGTCCCGTCGGCCACTGCGTCCGGGTCACACGTGAAGGCCCGGAGCACCTGGACCGTGCGCGGCATGCCCACGGCGATCATCTCCCACGGCTCGTACGCGCGCGCTACGAAGACGACGCGGTCGAGCGCGCCTTGAAACGGCTGGCTGCCGTCGGGGCGCGCCCCTATCGCGAAGTGCTCGCTCGCCTCCGCGGGCACCCCCACGAGGGGAGCGGACGCCACCGGCTCGCCGTCGATGTAGAACGTCACCTGGTCTGCGCGCCGGACGACGCCCACGTGCACCCAGGGCCCCTCCCCGACCACGCCGCCGTCGGCGGCAAAGTCTGCCGTGACGCCCGCGTGGGTCGTGGTGTAGACCAGTCCGCCGTCGCCGGGGGAGAGCGCGAGCCCGTGCTCCACGAAGTCCCCGAGGATCGCGCCGCCCTCGGGGCCGTCCCGACGGACCCAGGCCATGAGCGTGGCCTCTCCCGACACGTAGAGGCCTGCGCTGTCCTCGATCCGGATCGCCGCCGAGCCGTCGAAGTACGCCGCGCTCCCGCCGCGCGCCTCGATGGGGGCGCCGTCGATACACTCCACACCCGAAGGCACGCCCTGGTGCTTCCAACCGCTGGCGTCTCGCGCGGCGCAGTCGTCGAACTCGAAGACGAGGCGGTCGTAGGGGTTCTCGTAGGTCGGGGCTCCGATCGGCGCGCCGGCCGTGAGGGCCTCAGGGTCCCCCTGGGCTCCGTCCGGGGGCGGGTCAGCCGCGTCTCCCGCCTGGGTCTCCGCCGAGTGGGAGTCGCCGGACAGCACGCCGTCCGCTTCCGCCTCGACGTTGGCAGGCTTCTCGGTGCCGCATGCGGAGAGGATGGAGGCCACGAGGGCGAACTTTCTGATGTGGGTCGTCATCTGTTGCCTCACAGCCTGCACCGGCTGTCGTCAAGGCCGCCGTGGTGACTACAGCAGCCCCTCAAGTCGCCCCGGGGGTAGCAGGTCGGTGAGTTCGTGCCGTCTTTGCACTTGCACGACTTGCACTTCCCGCTGTTCAGCTTGGCGCTGAAGTTGATGGAGTTCTTCGGGTTGAGGCTGCTGGCGCCGCTGCAGGTGTCCCAGGTCGGATTGACGGACCCCTCGACCGACAAGCCGATAGTGGCGCTCCAGAAGCCGATGTTCACGCAGGTGGAGAACCCGGCCTTCACGCCCGCCGTTCCCGTGACGTTGATACAAGGCCCGGTCACGCACGTTCCCCAGAGAGGGATGTCCTTCACTCCGGCGCCAACCCCAAGGGTCACGGTGGCGCAGGGGTCACACCCGACGTTGACGCGCTTGCCGAGCGCCTTGACCTCGAGCCGGCAGCTGCCGTTCGCCGTGCCGTTGACGTTCCCTTGCACGGCCAGCGAGCCGCAGTTCTCGCAGCTGCCGCAGTCGTAGCCGTTGTTCTTCTTGACCGCGCCGCTGACGGTGACCGACCCGGTAACGCCCAGGTCTGCGCCACACTTGAAGTCCGCGTCGGCCACGAAGGGCACCTTCTTCTTGCCCTGCATCCCGAAGAACCAGGTCTTGCCCAGGCTGCCCGTCCCAGAGATCGAGCCCTTGAGGCACGACCGCCCCGAGTCCAGCTCCAGCTTGCAGTCAGGCGGGTCCGTGCAGTTCGCGCAGAAGTCGGCGCCGATATCGAACTTGCCGGAGAGCGACGCAGTCACCGACTCGGTGCACAGGAAGACCGTGGCGCTTCCGGTGAGGGTGAACGCGAGGTTGCCACCCACGAAGCTCCCCGGCGGCCCCTCCTTGCACGTGGGCGGCGTGAACTTGAACGACCAGCCGACCGACTCCGAGTAGCCCATGCTGCCCGGCAGCGGGAAGCAGGAGAACTTCAGCTCCTGCTTCGCGGGCGGCGGAGCGAAGTCCACGCTGGGGATCGGGAACGACGACGGGCACTTCCACTCGGTGCACTTGTGCTTGCAGTGGTTGCTGCACTTGTCTGTGTCGACCGTGTTGCCGTCATCACACTCCTCGCCGGCATCGGTGACGCCGTCGCCACAGCTGCTTGTGTCGCTCGAGTCGGCGTCCGCGCTGTCAGCCGCGTCCGGCGCGTCAGAGTCCGGGTCCGGGGTGTCGCTCGTGTCCTCGTCGGTGGTGTCCGCAGGGTCGTCGGTGTCGGAGACATCGGCGTCCGGGTCCGCGGTATCGGGCACGTCGGTGTCGACCACATCCGTGTCCACGGTGTCCGTGTCGACCACATCCGAGTCCACGGTGTCCGTGTCGACCACATCCGAGTCCACGGTGTCCGTGTCGACCACATCCGAGTCCACGGTGTCCGTGTCGACCACATCCGAGTCCACGGTGTCCG
>SXOO01000035.1 GCA_005776725.1 Pseudomonadota bacterium
CAACGGCGCCGGCAAGACCACCACCATCCGGATGATCGCAGGCCTCCTCCGGCCCACGAGCGGCGAGGTGCGCCTGCTCGGCCGCGCCGTAGACGCCGATCCCGTCGCGGCCAAGCGGTCGCTCGGCTACCTCACGGCCGAGACCGGTCTCTACGCCCGCCTCACACCCCGCGAGATGTTGGCGTTCTTCGCCGATCTCCACGGTCTCTCCCGGGCTCAGGCGCGGGAGCGGATCGCTGGCCTCGAGCGCGGGCTGGATCTGGGCGCCTTCATCGATCGACCGGCGGAGAAGCTCTCCTCGGGCCAGAAGCAGCGCGCCGCCATCGCAAGGGCGCTGGTGCACGACCCACCCGTGCTCGTCCTCGACGAACCCACAGCGGCGCTCGACGTCGTCTCGGCGCAGTACATCCTCGAGCTCCTCCGCGGTGAGAGCGCCCGCGGCAAGGCGATCGTGTTCTCCACGCACCACATGGCCGAGGTGGAGCTGCTCTGTCACCGCGTGGGCGTGATCGCCAACGGGCGGCTCGTGGCCGAGGGCACCGTCCCGGACCTTCTCGAGCAGACGGGGTCGTCATCGTTCACCCGCGCGTTCCTCACCCTGGTGGGCGCGCCCTCGCCACGCGAGGCCACGCCGTGACCCGAGGCGCTTACCTCATCTGGAAGAAGGAGATGCTCGAGGTGGTCCGCGACCGCCGCACGCTCTTCTTCACCGTGGTCTTCCCGCTCCTGCTCTACCCCGGGCTCTTCCTGGTCACGAGCCAGGTGGCGCTGGAGTCGCAGGCGCAGGTGGAGTCCGAGACGGCCGTTGTCGCGGTGCACCCGGCCGTCCCCGAGGGCCTGCGGGCGCGGGTCGATGACGCCACCGTGCGCCTCGAGGACGCCCCCGATCTGGCGGCGGCGCGCGAGGCGCTCCGGGCAGAGACGCTGGCGGCAGTGCTGGACGTGGGCCCCGACTTCGAGGCCCACGTTGCCGGCACGGGGACGCGTACGCTGCCCATCGCTTTTGACGCCACGCGCGAGGTGTCCCAGCGCGTGCGTGGGCAGCTCGAGAAGTGGCTGCTGGAGCTCGGCCGCGCGCTCGCGGACCGGCGGCTCGAGGCGCGGTCGTTGCCGGCCACCACGGCCCGGCCCATCCTGCTCGAGGATAACAACATCGCGCCGCCCGAGGCGGTGGGCGGGCACTTCCTCGGCCGTATCGCGCCGCTCCTCATCCTCATGATGATCGCCATGGGCGCGTTCTACCCGGCGATCGAGGTCACCGTGGGTGAGAAGGAGCGTGGAACGCTGCAGACGCTGCTCACCGCGCCGGTGACGGCGTTCCAGATCATCTCCGGCAAGTTCTTGTCGGTGTTTGCCGTGTCTGCGCTCGCGGGCGCGGCGAACCTGGTCTCGATAGGGCTCCTGCTCCTGCTCGCGTCGCGTTTCCCCGGAGAGATCTCGGAGGCGATCAGCATCGACATCTCTCTCGGCGCGGGGGCGGCGATCGCCTGGGTGGCGCTGCTCTCCGGGCTGTTCTTCGCCGCCGTGATGATGATGGTGGCCACCTGGGCCAAGTCGGGGAAGGAGGCGCAGGCGTGGATGACCCCCGTCTACCTCCTCACCATCCTGCCCACCACCATCGCGCAGATGCCGGGGATCGAGCTGGACGGCGGCCTGCGGATCGCGCCGGTGCTCAGCCATGCCCTGGCGCTCCGGGAGCTGCTCGAGGGGGCCGTCGACCTCGGCGACCTCTTCGCCGTGACCGTGTCGAGCCTCCTCTACACCGGGCTCGCCCTAGTCGTGGCTGCGCGTTCGTTCGAACACGAAGCCACTGTGCTCGGCGACGGCGGATTCCTCCGGCCCAGCGGCGCGCGCCACATCCCGGAGCCGGTGGTCCCCGGTGGCGACGCCATGGCGTTCCTGGCTGTAGTCTTCGTGCTGCTTTTCTACGGCGGCGCGTTGCTCCAGAGCTGGCATCTCCTCGGGGGCGTGGCGATCACGCAGTGGCTCCTGATCCTCGCGCCGTGCCTCGCCTTCCTGCGGTGGCGCAAGGCCGACGTCCGCCAGTCGCTCGGGCTGGCCACCCCTCCCTGGACCGCCTGGGTGGCGGCCATCGCCCTCGGGTTGAGCGCCTGGTATCCCGTGCTCTACGGGGCCTCGCGGCTCGCCAGCGAGGTCGACTCGCCGTCCCGTCGCATGCTCGAAGAGACGTTCCGCCAGCTGCTCGGCGCCGAGGTACCCCTCGCGCTCGTGTTGTTCGCGGTGGCGGTGAGCCCGGCCGTCTGCGAGGAGGTGTTGTTTCGAGGGGTGCTGCTGAGAGCGTTCCTGCGGCGGCAGTCTCCGCGCATGGCGGTGCTCTCCACGGCCCTCCTCTTCGGCGCCTTCCACATGTCGGTCGATCGGTTCTTCCCCACCGCGCTGCTCGGCGTGGTGCTCGGCCTCATGGCCGTGCGCTTCGGGTCGTTGTGGCCCGGCGTGGTGTTTCACGGTCTGCACAACGGCGTGAGCGTGCTGCTGGCGCGCTTCGAGGTGCAGGTGCCCGGGATCACCGGCGAGGGCCCCGTCGACCCCGTCCACGTCGGCGCAGTCGTGGCGGCCGTGGCCCTTGGGGCGCTCCTGATCGCGCGTGGCTCGGGCGGCCGCGTTCGCGCTGCAGCGGAACCCCCGGGTCCCTGAGCCGGTTGACGGCCGACCCCGGGCCCGTGGTACGCGGCGTCCATGGCAGCGCCCGCGAGTGACCATCGCCCAGACCCGGGTCGACCCGGCATGTCTCTGGGGCAGCGGCTTCGTTACGGGGTCTACGCGGCGGCCGTCACCACCGCCGCCCTCTTGGTACTGGAGGCGATCTTCGGCTGGTGGGTCCCCCCGACGCGGGACGAAGCGCTCTGGCGCCCCGGCGTCACGCCGTGGGTCGCTTCCGACGACGGCTTCTACAGACCCAACCCCGAGTCGCCGCTCCCCGTCGCCGCTCACCCCTTTCGCGTCGCGAAGGGAGACGCCTGGCGCGTCTTCTTCGTGGGCGAGTCTTTCCTGCGCGGCGTCCCCTACGACGAGATCGGGACGATCCACGGGTGGCTCCACGAGCGCCTGCTCGCGGGGCATCCCAGCGTGCCCGTGGAGGTCGTGAACGCCTCGATGTCGGCGCAGAACTCGGCGCGTATTCGCGAGACCGTGGACTTCGCTCTGGAGCACCACCCGGATCTGCTGGTGGTGGCCACCTGCAACAACGAGGGGACGCTCCAGCCCAGCGCCGTGACGCGCGCGCTGCACGACTCCGGGACCTTCCGGGCGCTGCGGTCGGCGCTTCGCAGCGGCGAGGCGCTCCCGACCCATACGCTTCAGAACCCCGACACGGAGGCCGTTCGCGACGCCTTCCGTCAGAACCTGCGGGCCATCGTGGAGAGCACCGGGCGGCGCGGCGTGCCTCTATTGCTCTGCACGCTGCCGCTCAACCTCCGTTACGACGGCGACGAGTCAGGGCTCGCGCACGCCGCCGACCGCTGGGAGGCGCCCGGCACGTGGTCCGCGCCTGCGTGCGTCGTCCCTGGACGCGACGCCGTGCGCGCGGGTCGACACGCCGAGGCCATCGAGGCGCTGCGCGGCTGCGAAGAAGCGGAGGCGCTGCGGTGGCTGGGGCTCGCACAGGCTGGCCTCGGCGACCCCGTGGCCCGCCGGACGCTCGAACAGTACGTAGAGCTCATGCCCCGAAACCGCTGCCGCCCCAGCTTCCAGGCGGTGATCAGAGAAGAGGCGAGGCGCGGTGGCCACGTGACGCTGGTGGACCTGGACGCCCGCAGCCGGTCGCGCGCGCCAGCGGGCCTGCCGGGGAGCGAGGACTTCACGGACTACTGCCACCTGCGCTGGGGGGCGCAAGCGGACGTAGCGGACGCCCTCATCGAGGCGCTCGACGGCCGGGGGCTCGGGCCTCGAGGCTCCGGGCTCAGGGCCCCCGTCCCGGATCGGGGTGCGTTGGTCGAAGCGGCGCGCCTCGCTGGCACTCTGCGCGCCCCAGCCGAGCAGCGCCGCGGCCGGAGATGAGCCGGCTCGCGCGGACGTGCGGCTTGCCGCGGCCGCGGTGGAGCGTTAGGGTCGCGCTGCCGGGGGCCAAGCCCCACGCCAACCCAAGGGAGTCCCCATGACGCCTTCATCTTCGGCTGAGGCCACGCTCGAGGCAGACGCGCTGCCCACGTCGGCCACGCTGGTTCACGGCGAGCTGCCGCCCGCGGCGCCTGCCGCGACGGTCGCGCCCTCGTCAGACACGTTCCTCGACCTCGCGGGAGTCCTCCCAGGCGACCTCGCGTCCGGCCAGCTCCGCGTCATGGTGTGCGACCCCGGCACGCTCTACGTCTACTGGACCACCAGCGAAGGCTGGGCCAACCGGCACTACCGGTTGTCGTGCAAGCTGGACGACGGCAGCGCGTGGTCTCAGGAGCTCCCTGCAGGTGGGCGCGAGTGCTGGCTCACCGTCCCCACGGGCGCCAACGGCGTGGTCGCCTTCGAGGTGTTGGACGCGGGGTCCCAGCGGGTCCTCGGGCGCGTACACTTCGAGGCCCCGCCCGGGCGCCCCGCGATCGTCGCTCCCAAGGGCGTCTGGCGGGTGCCGGGGCACGCGCATGACGCGCCTTCGCACGAGGCAGGCGCTACGCCCGCGAGTGCCCCGCCCGCGGATGGCCTCCCTACGCAGGCCGCGCCCACGCCCGAGGGCATCGGCCCCGATGACGTGATGCTCGAGTCGCGCCTGTATCACGGCCACGTCTGGAAGGCGGCCTGAGTGCGGCAGGGCGGCCTCGCGATCGTCCTGCACGCGCATCTCCCGTACGTCAGACACCCGGAGTGGCCTCGTTTCTACGAAGAGACCTGGCTGTATGAGGCCGTCGCCGAGACGTACCTCCCCGTCCTGCGCATGCTGGATCGGCTCGACGACGACAAGGTCCCGTGCCGCCTCACCATGTCCATCACGCCGCCGCTCTGCGAGATGGTGTCGGATGCGCTGCTCATGGCGCGCTTCGAGGAGCGCCTCACGGCCCTGGAGCGGGTGGCGGCGCTCGAGGCCGACCGGCAGACCGATCTGGAGCTCGCCGAGGCCACCCGGTTCTACGTCGAGGAGCTGGCCTCGATTCGGGCCACGTGGGAGCGCTGGAACTCGCGGATCCTAGACGGCTTCCGCTATCACCAGGACCGTGGCGCGCTCGAGATCATGACCTGCGGCGCCACGCACGGCTATCTGCCGCTGGTGGCCACCGACGAAGCTCGCCGCGCGCAGCTCGCCGTGGCCGTCCAGACCCACCGCCGCCACTTCGGCGCCCCGCCGCGGGGGATCTGGCTCCCCGAGTGCGCCTACGCGAGTGGCCTCGAGTGGCTGCTGGCGGACGAGGGTATCCGCTTCTTCTTCATGGAGAAGCACGGGCTCCTGCACGCCCGCCCGTCTGCACGCTTCGGGACCGCGCGCCCCGTGCTCACCGACTCCGGTGTGGCGGCGTTCGCCCGCGACCCCGAGTGTTCGAACCAGGTCTGGAGCTCCGAGTCGGGGTACCCGGGCGACCCGTATTACCGCGAGTTCTATCGGGATCTCGGCTACGACGGCACCGAAGAGACCCTGACCGGGCTGCTCTCCGGGGGCGGCTTTCGACACCCCGTCGGTCTCAAGTACTACCGCATCACCGGCAAGGTCCGCCTCGACGAGAAGCAGCCGTACATGCCGCTGGCGGCCCGTCACAAAGCCCACCAGCACGCGGCGGACTTCCTCGAGCGCCGCCGGTGGCAGCTGAGCGCGCTGCGCGCCAAGATGTCGGTCGAGCCCGTGGTCGTGGCCCCGTTCGATGCCGAGCTCTTCGGGCACTGGTGGTTCGAGGGCCCCGAGTTCCTCGAGGCCGTCATCCGCCAGGCCGCAGCCCAGGACGACGTGGCGCTCGTGTCGCCCATGGACGTGCTCGAGTCCGGTGAGCCGATCGAAGTGGTGGCGCCGGCCACCTCGAGCTGGGGCGACAAGGGCTACTATCGGGTGTGGCTCAACAGCGGCAACGCGTGGATCTACCGCCACCTCCACGCCGCCGAGGAGGCGCTGGTGCGCCTGGCCAACACCATGCTGTCCCCAACGGCCTGGGAGCGGCGGGCCTTGGATCAGGCCGGCAGGGAGCTCCTCCTGGCGCAGTCGTCCGACTGGGCCTTCCTGCTCACCACCGCGACGGCGGGCGAGTATCCGAAGACGCGGACGCTCCTCCACCTCATCCGCTTCCAGCGCCTCGTGGCGGACCTCGAGGCAGCACAGGTCGACATCGACTACCTCCTCGAGTGCGAGCGGCGCGACGCGCTGTTTCCGGGGCTGGACTATCGGGAGTGGGCCAGCGACCGGGTCAAGCGTCGCGGCGCTGGCGCGGCCGTCACCACGGTGAGCGTCCTCCCGGACTGACGGGACTTCACAGCCCGTGGCGCGCCCACCACACCTCGGCCGCTCAGCAGGCCCACCGGCGCGCCGAAATCTACTCAACTAATTGATTCTGCAGTGATGGCACGCGTCTTGGTATAGCGAGGCGGTGCGTGCCGGGCCACAGGGCCCAGGGCACGTGCCCCTGTGAGGGGGGCCCCCTCAACCCCCCCGGTCGAGGAGCCCCTCCACCCCGGATCCTGTGAGGGGAGCCCCCTCTCCCCGGATCCTGTGAGGGGAGCCCCCTCACCCCGGATCCTGTGAGGGGAGCCCCCTCACCCCGGTTCCTGTGAGGGGAGACCCCTCACCCCGGTTCCTGTGAGGGGAGACCCCTCACCCCCTAATGCGCAAGGGCCACCGCCTGCGCGCCCGCGAATGGAGGTCCTATGAACGCCACCGCCCTGTGTACGCTCGCTGCCCTCACTCTTCTGGCCGGCGTGGCCGAGGCTCGCCCGCTGCTGCCGCGGCGCGCGGTCGTCGTTGCCCCGGCGCCCGCCGTGGCGGTCACTCGGCGCATCGTCCTGGAATACGAGGCGCGTCAGGCGGCCCAGCTCGACCGCATTGCGGCCGGGATGCGAAGTGGGGCGCTCACGCCGGGAGAGGCGGACAGGCTCATGCGCCGGCAGGCCAAGCTGGAGCGGCGCCTCCAGCGTTCGCTGCACGACCGGATCCTGACGCGAACGGAGATGCGGAAGCTCGACCGCGCGTTCGCCAAGGCGAGCGTGGAGATCCGCAAGTATGAGACGAATGCGCGGGTTTCGCTCCGGGCCACCGCGCACGCCGCGCCGCGCGGCGTGGTCGTGCCGCGCACGCCGCGCCGGATGGTGGTCCCCGAGGTGCGCCACGTGCACCGCGTCCGTCCGGGTGTCTCGGTCCGCGCCAGCTTCGCGCTCTGATCTCACGCACACTGTAGACCCGCCGAGGGGTCGTGCCGGTGTACGCCGGTCACGACCCCTCGACGCACGCCCCGCGAGCGTGCAGACTCGCGCCCCTCAACCCACTTGGGATCACCTGGGAGTCTCTGAATGACACTTCGTTCCTTCGCCCTCGCCCTGCTTCTCGCCGTCTCCGTCCCCGCGCTCGCGTCCGCCGAGACGCACACGCACGCTGGCGCCAAGGTCACCTTCGAGACGCCCGACAAGTGGTCGGCGAAGCCGGACGGCGACACGCTCCAGATCACCTCGCCCGACCAGGGCTGCTCGATTGTGTTTGTCGTGCTGTCGGCGGAGGACCTGGAGAAGGCGCTCGAGGCGGCCGGAAAGCGAATCACCGAGGAGGTGAAGGACCTCGAGCCAGACGGCGAGGCCGAGGAGCTCGAGATCAACGGCATGAAGGCCATGGTCGCGGATGCGAAGGGCAAAGTGGACGGTAAGGCCGTGGACGTGGGCTTCGCCGTCGTCGAGACCCGGAGCGACAAGGCGCTGCTGATCTTCGGGATCTCTGACGCGACGAAGGACTACGAGGACGAGGTGACCGCGGTCATCAAGAGCCTCAAGCCCACCAAGTAAGCTACTCGTAGGGGTCGAAGTACTCCCACTCGCCCGGGGTCATCCGGCAGCCACCCTCGGCGCGGGGATCCGGCCTCAGAGCCACCCGCACCGTGGAGACGTCGTCGTCGCAGTCCAGGTCGCCCACAGCGACCAGCATGATGCGGCTGGAACGGCCTTGGCCCGACGACTCGATGAGATAGCTGAAGTACCTGGAGAGTCGGCTGGGGTCGAGGTTCAACTCGGCCCACGCGCCCTTTCGGAAGGCCTCCGCGCTCCTCGGGAAACGCCGCTCGGGCTCCCTGCACGCGGTATCGGCCGGGGTGTAGTCGGTGGACTCGACGGGCCGACACTCCTCCGCGTCACCCGTCTGTTGGCCCTCGTAGTGGGCCACTACCTGCTCTCGGAGGTAATCGAGGGACTCTCGCGCCTCTCGGGCCAACCCGCGCCGGAAGTACTCGTTGGCCACCGCGACCGCACCCTCGCGCGAGACCATGACGCGCAGCGACTGGTGCAGGCCCGCCCAATCGACCACGGACAGGCGCTGCCCATAGCGGTCCACGTGCCAGACCCACTGCTTGTCGTGCCAGGTGCTGTCCTGCAGCTCCTTTCGGACATTGGACGGCGCATCCAGGCGCTCGAACCAGCGCTCGCGTCGCTCCGGGCTCTCTCGCCCGTAGTCCACCTCGAGGAAGGCGACCCGGTCGGACACGAGATACCCGGTGGCGAGCCAGATGCCCTCGCCGCTCGGTCGCTGGGACTGCGACTCGGCGACGATCCGCTGCACCTCCATGACCCCGAGGCCCATGAGATCGCGGTCTTCCGGCAGGCTGAGCCGCGGCTCGCGGAGCCCGGAGGCCTGGGCCGCGACCCGGAACTCGCTCACGCTCATGCCGAGGCGGAACGCGCCGAGCGCGCGCCGGGGGACCTCCGCCGCTGCCGCAGCGGTGAGCGCGAGGGTGACGAGAAAACCGAGGATGATCGGGCGCATGCGTCGTCTTCGTACCGTGGGGGCCCCACGCTGGCAAGAAGGCGTCGCCCGCTGTAGCTTCGCGGCTCGCCACCCGAGGAGCGCCCCAATGCCCGACGTCAGGATGCAGGACAAAGAGATCTTCACCCCGGAGCACCTGGAGTTCCGCAAGACGGTGCGGCGCTTCGCCGACACCCTCGCGCCTCACGCCGAGGCATGGGACGAAGAGGGGATCTTCCCACGCGAGGTCTTCAAACAAGCCGGCGATCTCGGCCTCCTGGGCATCCGGTTCGGCGAGAAGTGGGGCGGCTTGGGCCTCGACTGGTGGTGGACCGTTTGCTACGCGGAAGAGCTGGTCCACTCGAACAACGCCGGCGTCAACATGGCGCTGATGGTCCAGTCCGACATGGCCACGCCGATCATCGACGAGCTCGGCTCCGATGAGGTGAAGGCCGAGTTCCTGGCTCCCGCGATCAAGGGCGAGCGGATCGCCGCGCTCGGCGTGTCCGAGCCCGGTGGCGGATCCGACGTTGCGGCGCTCCGCACCACCGCACGACGCGACGGCGACGACTATGTGATCAACGGCTCCAAGCTCTGGATCACCAATGGCACACGCGCCGACTTCGTCACCCTGGCGGTGCGCACGGGGGGCGAGGGCTTCGGCGGCGTGTCGCTGCTGGTGTTCCCCACCGACGTGAAGGGCTTCTCCATCGGCAAGAAGCTCAAGAAGGTGGGCAACAAGGCCTCGGACACGGCCGAGCTGTTCTTCGAGGACTGCCGGGTGCCGGTGCGTTATCGGCTGGGGCAGGAGAACATGGGCTTCTACCACATCATGACCAACTTCCAGGGCGAGCGGCTCATCGCCGCCCTCGGGTGTGTGGCGGGGATGGAGAAGCACGTCCGCGAGGCGATCCGCTACGGAAACGACCGGAAGGCCTTCGGGAAGCCGCTCACGAAGTTCCAGGTGTGGAAGCACAAGCTGGTCGAGCACCTCACCAGCATCGAGGCGGCGCGCCGGCTCACCTATTACTCCGTCGACCGCTTCAACAAGGACCCGCGCTCGGCCCTCCGGGAGATCACCATGGCGAAGCTGTTCGCCGGCGATCTGTCCCAGCGGGTCTTGTATGACTGCATGCAGATGTACGGCGGCTTCGGCTACACCACGGAGTACCCCGTGAGCCGCGCCTGGACCGACGCGCGGCTCATCACGATCGGCGGCGGCACCAGCGAGGTGATGAAGGAGATCCTCACGAAGGTCGAGGGGCTCTGACCGCCGTTTCGGCGCGCAGAGTCGAGCCCGCAGGCGGTCAGCCGGCCAGCTGCAAGGCCTCCCACTGCTTCAGCGTGTCACGCAGCTGCGCCGCTTCCTCGAAGCGCTCGTCCTTGGCCGCCTGCCACATCTCCTTCTTGAGCCGCTCGATGTTCCGCGTGACCTCGGCCTCGTTGAGCCCGCTCTTCGGCGGCGCGTCGCGCTTGGAGCCGCGCTTCTTGCCCTTGCCCTCGTCGGGCGCGTGCAGCTCGAGGATCGGCTTCGAGATCGTCTTCGGGGTGATCCCGTGGAGGGTGTTGTACGCCGCCTGACGGCTCCGGCGCCGGTCGGTCTCATCCATGGCCGCGATCATCGAGTCGGTCATGCGGTCGGCGTAGAGCAGGACCTGGCCGTTCACGTTGCGCGCGGCGCGCCCAAAGGTCTGGA
>SXOO01000036.1 GCA_005776725.1 Pseudomonadota bacterium
GTCGGCGTGCAGCGTGACCTGAATCGTCTTGCAGTAACCCGCGAGCGACTCGTCGACCGAGTTGTCGACGACCTCGAAGACCAGGTGATGGAGGCCCGAGCCGTCGGCGGTGTCGCCGCTGTACATGCCAGGGCGCTTCCGCACGCCCTCGAGCCCCTTGAGGAACTTGATGCTCTGCTCGTTGTACTCGGCAGGCTTGTCGGCCTCGTCACTCACGCTGGGTTCTCCACGCTAGGGAGCGCGGACTCTACCAGCCGGCCCGGGCTAAGTAAAGGTGCGTTTTTGCAGTAAAATCAAGGCATTAGGAAGTCTAGCGCGCCCGCTTCACGGGCACCTGAACATCGCCCCCGGGACGGAGCCGCTTGAGCCCCGGGTTTACCGCCCGCAGGGCCTTCACCGTCACGCCGTGCTTCTTGGCGATGCGATCCAAGGTGTCGCCCTTCACGACCTTCACGGTCTTGAGCTTCACGTTGGCACCCAGGATCGGACGGCGATCCGAGCCGCCCCCGATCTCGCGCTCGGCCGTGCCGCCGCCCACCGCGGGCTGGGGCTCCAGATCGAAGAGGCGGCGAGCCTCTTCACGGCGCGTGTGGTGGGCCGTGCGCTGCCTCAGGAAGTCGGCGGTGTGTCCCTCGGGGATGTTGAGGACGATCGACTGACCCACGCTCGGCGCGCGGTCCCCGGGGAGAGTGGGGTTGTCGCGGAGGATCTGCTCGGCCGGGAGACCGGCCCAGCTCGCCAGCATACGCAGCGTCTCGCCCTCCTTGACCCGGATGGTTGTGGGCGAGAGCGCCGGCTTCTTGGGTCCCGCCGCGTCGGGGCGGGGCCCGGGCGCGGCGCCGGTGTGGGTGAGGCGCTCAACGTTGAGCTTCTCCGCCTTCTCCCAGAGGTTCTCGCCGACGCGTTCACCACGCTCGGCGACCTCCCGGAGCTTCGGCACCAGCACCGTCTCGCCAATCCGGAGGTGCTCGAGATCGAGGTTGCGGTTGAGCCGCTTCAGGAGCCAGACGGGCACGTTGTCACCGCCGAGCTTGGCGATGCTCGAGAGGCTGTCGCCCTTAGCGACCTTGTGCTCGAGGAGCTTCTCCAGCTCGTAGCGCTCCAGGAACTCCCGCTCCCGCGCCAGACGGTACTTCTCACGGCTGTCGGTGAACCGCTGGAACTGGTCCGGCGTCATCGCGAAGCCGAGCGTCTTGCCGGCCCGCAGGGGCTTGCCCTCGAGCGCGGGCACCAGCTCGGACTCGGGGATCCCCGACCAGTCGCTATAGAGCTTGAGGCTCTCGCCCCGCTCGACCTTGACGTCGACCGTGCGCGACGCGACCACCGGCCCCTCTCCGGGTGCAGTGGACGGCGCGCCGGGACCGTCGGCGAGGTCTATGGCAGCGCCCCCCGCGGCCGTGAGCTCGAGCGACTCCGCAACGATCGGATCCTCCGGCGGCGGGATCATCCCTGGCGGGAGGCGCGGCTGATCCTCGGCCCCGAGCCCCAGCGGGTCGTCCTCGTCGTAGGACTCATCGAGTGGTCCCGAACCTTGGTCGTCGCGGCAGCCGCCGAGCATCACGGCAGCGGCCGCGGCGAGCGCTAACCGAACAAGTCTAAGATGTGAGGGCGCCATGTTCGATCTCCCCGGATAGTCGAACCGTCGCCACGAGGGATTCCCCGCGAGCTGGCAGTTCGTGAGCGGTTAGCATGGGGTCTGGGCGCTCGCCAGTTTTCGACTGTGCGTTTCGAGCCGCTCGCGGCACATCGGCAGCGCCCGCCGTAACCACCCTGCCCGCCCTCCGAGGGGGCGGCTCGCCGTGGTGGGGCTCGCTGTGTTATTCGACGCACGGATGACCGACGCTGGCCGCTTCACTTTGCTGTCGACCGTATTCTACGCCGCTGTGTTGGCCGTGGCGGGGGGCGTGGCGTGGTCGTTCGATCTACGGGTCGGCCCCGACCAGGCACACCTCGGCACGGGAGCTGCCCTGGCGGTCGGTGTGGCCGCCGGTGGGGGGCTCATCGTGGCCTCTGAGGTGCTCGAGCGGCGGTCGGAGTCCGTGCGCCGTCTCTCCCGCACGCTCGCTGACAGCGTGCCGCGGCTCAGCTGGCCTCAGGCGGCGGTGTGCGCCATGTCCTCGTCCGCCGCCGAGGAGGTGGTCTTCCGCGGGCTCATGCAGCCCCACTGGGGACTCCTGGCCAGCTCCGCGATCTTCGGCCTCTGCCACGGGAGCACGCGCAGGGAGCTGAGAATGTGGGCTGTGCTCGCGGGAGGGGCCGGGTTGCTCCTCGGCGGATTGTCCGAGCTGACCGGTGAGCTCGCGGCGCCGATTGCAGCGCACGCCACGCTCAACACGGTCAACCTCATGCGCCTCCAGGAGAAAGCGGGCCAGGCGGATCTGGCCACGCCCGACGGCGGATGTGCGCCGGTCGAGCCCCGGAGTGTGGCGACGGAAGTGCGTGAGCCGACGGCTGGGGAGAACGCGTGAGCGAGTACCACTACGCCGCTTGGGTGGTCTTCGACCTTCGCCTCTTCCTGTTCGTGGTGGCGATCAGCGCGCTGCTCTCGGTGGGGCTCGTAGCCCTGTTCTTCCGCGGCAACCGCTGGCACGAGTATGTGACCGGCTTCATCGCCGTCTTCGCCCTCGTTCTCTTGGTGACGCTCTTGGTCTTCAACTCGATCGCCGCCTATCCCGTGTTCATGGTCGAGGACGTCTTCCCCTTCCCCTGAGAACGGCCGGCGTCAGTGGGGTTCGGCGAGGTAGAGCTCGGGGCCGCGGCGGTCGGCGCGGTCCGCGTCGTCGGAGGCCCTGAGGTCCGGCACGGGGCGGAGGTCTGCCTCGAGCGGCGTCGCGGCGGGCCGCACGTCCGGCGCGGTCAGCCCGAGATCGCGCAGAACACCCGGCGCAAACGCAACGAGGATGACGATGGCGATCACCGCGCCGAGCACCAACCCGCGGCGGGTGGCCGAGGCGGTCCCGTCGCGCCGGTCCGTGGCTCCCGCGAACCAGATCCGCCGCTGATCCGGCGACATCCGCGCCAGCAGCTCACCCTCGCTCAGCGGCTCGCCGCTGCCCTGGAACAGCGGAACCACCACCTCCGACTCGGTCTCGAGCTCGACGGGGGCGCTGGGCCCGGTGCCTCCCACGAGACGAAGCAGCGGCTTGAAGCGGTCGAGATAAGGCCTGCTCCGCAGCACGGGGCCGTAAGCTGCGAGCAGCTCGCTCGTGGTCCCGGCGCGTGGGGCCAGGGCCGCGCGAACGGCCTCCAGATCGGGGGGGCGTTGGGCGGGGTCTCGAGAGAGGCACGCCTGGACCAGCTCGGCGAGACCGGGCTCGATCGTGTCCAGGTGGTGTCGCGGGTCGAGGTTGCCGCGCCCCGATAGCACCGCGTTGTAGACCACCACGGACGACCCAGCGTAGGGGTGGGTGGCGGTGAGCAGGTAATAAAGGAGCGCGCCGAGCCCGTAGACGTCGGTGGCCGCTCCGAGCGGCTCGCCCGCGATGAGCTCGGGTGCCACCGCGGCGGGGTCGGGGAACAGGGAGTCCCAGGCGGCCACGACCCACTGGGGGCGCGGGCCACCGGTGGACGACGGCCCGACGCCGAGCACGCCGTCGAGGCGCTCGAAGAGGAAGGGCACCACGCCTAGATCGACCACGGTGATCCGACCGTCGCCATCTACGAGCACGTTGCCCCGGTGGAGCCCAAAGTGCAGCACACCGGCGGCGCGCGCGTGGATGAGTCGGTCGATCACGTCGGTGGCGACGCGGGCCGCGAGCGAAGCCGGGAGCGAGCCCGCCGCGCGGACGAGCTCGCCGAGGGTCACGCCCGAAGGCGCCTCAGTGACGAGGTAGAGCGGGCTCGCGGCGTCGGCGGGGCTGGAGCGCTCGCGCAGCGGGAGACATCCGGGGTCGGTGAGCGTGGCGAGGCGCGCGAAGTGAACCTCGAAGAGCGCGCGCGTCGCGTCCCGCTCTGCATCGTCGAGGCCGGGCAGCAGCTGCCGCACCATGACCTCGGGCCCGTCTTCGCGCCGTGTGCGACCGGCGTAGAGCCGCTCGAGCGGACGCACCGCCAGGAGCGACGACAGCGCGTGTTCGGCCAACCTCGGAGCGCTTCGCCTCACGTCACTCCTTCCTGGAGAAGGCGTTCTTGTCTTCCCAGAGCGCCTGCAACGCCAGCGCGTCGATCTTCCATCCGTCGTCGAGCTGCACGAGGCTCAGCGTCCGTTGGATCTTGCCGTCCGTGACGACGAGCGTGGCGACCTTGCGCTTCTCGCTGGCGATCCCGCCCTCCACCTGGACGTCCTTCTCCTCCACTTCCACGCTGACGACGCGTTCTAGGACGATCGACAAGTACGGGTCAGCTCGGGCATCCACCTCGTCGCCGTTGACCCTGCGAAGCGCGAGCAGGGCGCGGATGAGCTTCTGGCTGTCGGTGGTGAAGCCGTCGAGGAAGGCGGCTTCGTTGCCGGCCCGGGCGAAGAACACGAGGCGCTCGTAGGCGGCCTCTGGCTTCTCACCGCAACCCGCGACGAAAAGCAGCACCAGGATCAGAGCGCGAACCGGCACCACGCTCACCCCTTCCCGAGCTCTTCGAGCGGGTCCCAGAAGCGTGGGAGCTCGAGGAGGTCGAAGCGCCACTGGCTGTCTTCCGGCTCGAACACCATCAACAGGCGATGGACGGTCCGCCCCTTCTTTACCGGGAGCAAGGCGACCTTGTGCTCGATCTCCGGCGGGCCGGTGACCGTGTCGTAATCAAGCAGCCGGTCGAGGCGCGCGCCATATTCGAAGTCGCCCGCCTGCGCCCAAAGGCGCTCCAGCACCACTCGGCTCCCAGGCGTAAAGCAGTCGGCCGCCTGATGCTTCACCGCGGCCTCCTTGAGCGCGGCCTTGTCCTTCATGAGGTCGCGACACCAGAGGAACCGGTCCTCGAACGAGGTGTCTGGCCCACAGGCCGCGAACGTGACCACGATGGTGCAGAGGCGAAGCACGCCGAAGAGCCTACTCGACGACCGACAAGTCGTCGATCCAGCTGGGGGGCGCACGCTCCACGGAGCCCGAGCGGCTCCAGTCCGAGCGCCATATGAGGGCCTCGGTCTCGATGAGGTCGAGGCGCCAGGCGCCGTCCTCGTAACGCATGCGAACCTCGGCTCGTTCGCTGGTGCCGGCAGGTCCCGCGGCCTCGACGGCGACGTGGACCACCAGCGGCTCCGGTGTGGCAGTGACTGCGCGAGCGCGTGTGGGGCGGAGCCCGCCCTTCCCTCCCGCGGTCAGCGCCTGCGTGCCGGCGCGGGCCTCGGCAACGGATAGCGCCTCGAGGATCGCCCGCGACGCGCGGGTGGTGTGCGCGTAGGCGGCCGCTCGGTCGCCCTGCTCCAGCGCCAGAGCGAACGCGTCGAACGCCGCCAGCGGATCGCCGGACGGCCCGCACCCTGCGAGGAGCACAAGGACCGCGACCACCGGAACCCTGATTTTGATGGGAAAAACCTCGGAGCGCCCGAAGGCGCATCGAAACGAGGGGTGCTGGTGCGGAAGGGGGGACTCGAACCCCCACGGCCCTCAACAGGCCACTAGCACCTCAAACTAGCGCGTCTACCATTCCGCCACTTCCGCGTACTGCGCCGCTACCGGCCGCAATCCCTGCCTAAGCAGAGGTCGCGTCTTGTACCGAGCGACCAGGGGCCTGTCAATGCTTTTCGCGGCAGGTCCCTGGCCCTTGATCGTTCACTGGCCGGGCTTGGCCTCGGGGGCCGGAGCTTCAGCCGGCTTGGCCTCCGGAGCAGGCGCCTCCGCAGGCTTCACCTCGGCGGCCGGGGCCTCCGCGGGCTTCACCTCGGCGGCCGGGGCCTCCGCGGGCTTCACCTCGGCGGCAGGAGCCTCCGCGGGCTTCACCTCGGCGGCGGGGGCCTCCGCGGGCTTCACCTCGGCGGCGGGGGCCTCCGCGGGCTTCACCTCGGCGGCGGGGGCCTCCGCGGGCTTCACCTCGGCGGCAGGAGCCTCCGCGGGCTTCACCTCGGCGGCAGGAGCCTCGGCGGGCTTCACCTCGGCGGCAGGAGCCTCGGCGGGCTTCACCTCGACCGCAGGGGCCTCGGCGGGCTTCACCTCGACCGCGGGGGCCTCGGCGGGCTTCACCTCGACCGCCGGGGCAGCCGCCGTCCCGTCGGTGGCGTCCGTGGCGTCCGTGGCGTCGGTGCCATCGGTTCCGGGCGTGCTGACGGCCTTCTCTTTCGCCTTGGCGGCCGCGGAGAAGTCGCTACCCGACGAGGTCACCGTGATGAGCACGGCCAGCAGCATGAACAGGCCTGCCGCGATGGAGGTGGCGCGTGTGAGGAGCGTACTGGCGCCCCGACCGCCGAACGTCGAGCCGGTGGAAGAGCCACCGAAGACAACGCCGCCACCCTTCCCCGACTGGAGAAGGATCACGAGGATCAAGAAGAGACAGACGATGACGTAGATGATCGTGAGAGCCGTACTCATTGTTCCTTCGCACCCGTTCGCGCCTCGAGGCGCCCGTACACAACCAGCCCGCTCACGCCCGCCCCTTGGGGCCGGGCAGACACGCCTGGAGAATACCCGTGAAATCATCAACTAAGAGGCTGGCCCCGCCGACGAGCAAGCCGTCGACGTCAGCGCCCGCCATCAACTCGGCCGCGTTTGCGGCCTTGACGCTACCGCCGTACTGAATGGTGGTGGTGTCCGCAGCAGCTTGCCCGAAACGCTTGGCGAGCCACTCTCGAATGAAGCCGTGAACATCCTGGGCCTGGCCGGGCGTGGCCGTCAGGCCGGTGCCGATGGCCCACACGGGCTCATAGGCAAGGGTGATGCGTTGCAGAGCCGCCAGGTCCAGCCCACGGAGGCCGGACTCGAGCTGGCGCTCGCAGACCGCCTGGGTCCGTTCTGCCTTGCGCTCGTCGAGCGTCTCGCCCACGCACAGGACCACGTCCAGAGAAGACGCTAGCGCTGCAGCCAGCTTCTGCGCGACGACCTCGTCGGACTCGCCGAAGACGTGCCTGCGCTCAGAGTGCCCCACGAGCACCGTGGTAGCGCCTACGGACCGGAGCATTGCACCCGATACGGCGCCCGTGAACGCACCCGAGGGCTTGTGGTGCAGGTCTTGCGCCCCCACCCCGAGTCGCTCGCCATCGAGCCGACGCGCCACCGCTTCGATGAAGGGGAAAGGCGGGAACAGCACCACACG
The DNA here is from genome assembly GCA_005776725.1 of Pseudomonadota bacterium. Lineage (GTDB taxonomy): Bacteria > Myxococcota_A > UBA9042 > SXOO01. The sequence continues at coordinate 7,177 of SXOO01000036.1, forward strand.
CACGCCGCGCAGACGACCCGCGCGCCGCTTGAGGTCGTCGGCGAGCCGAAGCGCCTCTGGCAACGTGGTGTTCATCTTCCAGTTGCCACCAACGTAGGGTGTGCGCTCAGGGGCCATCCGAGCCTCTCCTGTTCTGTCGCAAGGCCTCTAGCCCAGGCAGCTCCTTGCCCTCGAGGAGCTCGAGCGCTGCGCCTCCACCGGACGAGACGTGCCGCACGAACGGGACGAGCCCGGCGCGCCGGAGCGCGACCGCCGTCTCGCCACCCACGACCACGCTCTCGGTGACCTGAGCGACCGCAGCGGCGACCTGCTCCGTGCCGTTCGCCCCGAGAGGTTGCTCGTACACCCCCATTGGCCCCGTCCACAAGACGCTCCGGGCGCCGCGGATGAGGGTGGTGAACTCGGCCGTGGACTCGGGGCCGAGATCGATCGCCGTGTCCGAAGGCTGGAGTCTGCCGTTCTGGACCACGCGGCCCTCGGCGGTCATGTGGTCGCTCGGGAGAACCAGGCGCACGCCCTTGGCTTCGGCCTTGAGCAAGACGCGCTTCACGTGAGCGATCTTGTCGTGCTCGACGGGGCTGCTGCCCACGTCGACGCCGAGCGCGGAGAGGAACGTGTAGGCCATGGCCCCCCCGATGAGGACCGACTCACAGGCGCCGAGGAGGTTCTCGATCACGCCGATCCGCGACGCGATCTTCGCGCCACCGACCACGAGGACGAACGGGCGATCGGGCGTGAAGACCCGCTGTAGCGCGCGAACCTCTTTCAGGAACTGCAGCCCGGCGGCGCGGTCGTTGAGCACCTTAGGGACACCCACCACCGAGGCATGGGGCCGGTGCGTGCAGCCGAACGCGTCGCTGACGTAGCTCTGGCCGAGGGCGGCGAGCGCCCGCGCGAAGGTGTCGTCGTTCTTGGCTTCGCCCTTATGGAACCGCACGTTCTCGAGGAGCACCACCTGGCCCTCGCGGAGGTTCTGGATGAGCTTCTTCGGGCCGTCACCGATGCAGTCGTCCGGGAGCAGAACCTCGGAGCGCAGCAGCTCCGCCAGCCGCTCACCCACCGCGAGCAGCGAGAGCTCCTTGCGAGGCCGGCCCTTCGGGCGACCGAGGTGCGAACACAGCACGAGGCGGGCGCCCCGCTGCCGGGCGAACTGAATCGTGGGCAACGCCGCGGTGATGCGCGCGTCATCCGTGATGAGCCCGTCGTCGTCGACTGGGCAGTTGAGGTCCACGCGCATGAACACACGCCGGCCCTCGAGCTCCAGCTCCTCGACGGACTTGATCCGGCTCAGCACGTCCACGTAGCGCTCCAGGTCTCCTCAGGACGAGACCGAGTGACTTCTAGCACGTTGCCCGGGAGACCTGTGCGCATCGGCTTGGCCGTGCGTCGGGAGCCCCGGGGCCCCGGACCGTGGCCCGGAGCGATTCCGTGGTGACGGGACGCCCCGAATACCCCGGGCGCCCGGCTCTGACACCGGGCGCAAATCCCTTTGCAAACTTCACGGGTTACGAAAGAAAACCCGCAAAAAGCAACGCGCGACGATAGGGGAGCGGGTCTACGAAGTCAACGCCGACGGTGTGGCGAGGACGCTGACGCTGTGGGCACGTGACTCGGAGGCGCAGCGAAGTTAGCCTCGCGCGGCATGGCCCTCGCCGCCGCAGCGCTATCCGGCATCCTCGCCGTGTTGGCCTACCCGTTCTCCGTGATCGACGGCCCTGCCACGTCCCCGGCCGACTGGTGGTCGTTCCCACCGCTGATCCTCGTCGCGTATGTGCCCCTGTTCGTCGTCGCTAGCCGCGAGCTGCGAGGACGACGACGGTTCCTCCTCGGCTGGATCACCGGCGCCGTGCACATCGCCTGCATGCAGCGGTGGATCGGCGGCACCCTGGTGGCGATGAGCCACTTCCCCGAGTGGGCCGGAGCGCTCTCCGTGGTCGTATACGGCGCCTGGGCCGGGCTCGGCTGGGGCCTCATGACCTGGTGCATCGTGCCGGCTCGCGAACGGCTCGGGCCCCTCGCGCCGTGGCTGCTTGCGGTCGCCTTCGCGTTCATCGAGCGGTACACGCCCGTCCTCTTCCCGTTTCACCTCGCGGGGGCGTTCTTCGAGACCCCTGCCCTGCTCCAAGCCGCCGAGCTGGTCGGCGTGCTGGGCCTAAGTGTCCCGATCTGGGCGCTGAACCTCACGCTCGCGGAGCTGCGCCGGGGTGAGCCGCGCAGTCTCCTCGCGGCGGCCGCGCCCACAGCGGTCTGCCTCGCGTTGGGCCTCGCGTACTCCCCGGAGACGCCCGCCCCCGAGCGTCACCTCGACGTGCTGATGGTGCAGCCCAACGTGACGACGGCGCAGAAGAACGCCAAGGGCCCGCAGGTCCGCATGAACGTCTACCGCGACACCGTGGCGATGACGCGGGCAGCGATCGGCGGCGCGCCCCCCGATGTGATCGTCTGGCCGGAGGGTGGCTTCCCGTTCACCTACACGCCCACCGACCCGCCCGCGGCGAGCAACGGCAAGCCAGTCAAGACCGACGTGCGCACACGCTACTCCGCTGCCCTCCGGGGCTTCGCGAAGGAGATCGGCCGGCCGCTCATCACGGGGAGCATCGCGTCGACCCACGACGGGGTGGAGGAGCGGGACTCGAACAGCGCGCTGTTCTTCGCCGGCGCGGGCGCCCCGGCGCATCGCTACGACAAGCGAATGCTCCTGCTCTTCGGGGAGCGGGTCCCGTTCGCCGACACCTTCCCGGCCTTGCGAGACTCGGTCCCTGGAATGAGCCACCACCTCGGCGGGCAGACGCCCTCGACGTGGGAGGTGGCGGGCGTGCGGCTCGCGCTCACGATCTGCTACGAAGCGATCTTCGCCGACTTCGCCCGGGACGCCTTGGCGGCCCAGGACGCCCACGTCCTGTTGAACCTCACGAACGACGTGTGGTTCGGTCACACCGTCGCTGCCGCCCATCACCTCATGGTCCAGGTCCCGAGGGCGCTCGAGAACCGCCGTTGGCTCGTGCGCTCGACGAACTCCGGGATCAGCGCGTTCGTGTCTCCGTCGGGAGAGCTGCTCGGCGCAACGGCGCTCAGCGCCCCGGCCACCACGCGCCTCCGCTTGCCGATCACAGCCCCTGTCGTCACGTTCTACGCGCGCTTCGGCGACTGGCCGCTCGCCGGGCTCGCCGCGGTGCTCGGTCTGGTCGCCGCGTGGCGACGCCGCCGCGCGCCGTGAGCGCACCGCTCCTACCGGAAGACGAGCGCCGCCTGGTCGCTGGGCTGATCCGACGGGACGAGCGCACGTTCAGCGAGCTGGTGAGGCGCTTCGAGGGGCCGGTCTACGCGGTGGCGCTGCGTATGCTGAACCGTCGCGACGAGGCCCTGGACATCAGCCAGGAGGTCTTCGTGGCGATCTGGCGCGCCGGCGCGTCGTTTCGTGCGGAGGCGCGCCTCTCCACCTGGATCCATCGGATCGTGATCAACCAGTGCCGCAACCGGCTGAAGCACTTGTCGCGGCGGCGCGATGGGAGCCACGACCCCCTCGATGAGGAGCTCAGCGGCGGGCTGGGGGTGCCGCTGTCGGGCGAGGTCCCGGGCCCAGAAGCAAACGCCCAGGGCAACGAGGCCGAGCGCTTCCTACGCATGGCCCTCGCGTCGTTGGATCCCGACCACCGGGAGGTCGTCATCCTGAGGGAGCTGGAGGGCCTTGAATACGACGAGATCGCAGCGATCACCGGCGCGAAGCTGGGCACGGTGAAGTCGCGCCTGTCGAGAGCCCGGGAGGCGCTCGAGAGCGCCTACCGCGCCTTCGTCGAGGGAAAGCGGAACTCCCGGTGAGCGCTGTTGTCTCATGTGGCGGCGCCGGCCGGACGGCGACGCTCGCAGCGGCAAGGGTCCAGGCGTTGCGGCCCTACTGGAGGCGGAGTAAGACCGTGTCGAGGCGCGGATCATGAGCTTGCAGCGACTGGACGACTACCTGGACGACGCGCTGGACCCGGCGGCAAGGCAAGAGGTCGAGGCCGAGCTGGCGCGGGATCCCGGCCTCCGGGGTCGTGTCGAGACGCGCCGGGCCGCGATCGCGTTGGTGCGAGAGGCGCCGCGCCCCCAGACGCCGAAGCACCTCGCCTGGCTGGTGATGCGCCGCATCAAGCGCGGGGTGGGACGCGATCAGGCGGGCTTCTCGACGGGGATTGGGCTCGAGGCCACGGCCGGCGCGTTGTTGGTCATCGCCGCGGCGGCGTGGATCGCGTTGACGCCGGAGTTCCTCGATCCGGCACCGGCGGCGCCGGCGCGCGCCCGCCTCGATGGCGCCGACAGGGCCCTCATCGAGCGCCACGCCACCGTGGAGTCCGTGGGGATCGGGCCAAACGGCGGCGGGCTCCTGGTCGAGGTGACCTTGCGGGACCCGGGCGCAGGGCCCGCCCTGGAGGACGCCCTGAGGGCGCGCGGGGGCGCCGAGATCGTCCCAGGCGCCGGCGGGGGGCGCGCGCTCTTGCGCGTGAGCGCCCGCCCGGCGCCTGCGCCGCGCTGACGCTGCCGGCCACGAGTTCCCGTCGCAGTTGCGACGGCACCGGACGGGCCTTATCCTGCCGCCCCGCGTCTCGACCTCGCGTCGGATGCGTCCCTCAGAGAGCCCCCCTGATTCAATCCGCCCGGCTGCTGCTGCGGCGTGTGGAGAGCGACGACCCATGAGCGGCATCTTCGAGCGTGCTTCCAACTGGACCATCGGACTCATCGCGTTGTTCTTCGCGCTGGGTTATGCGGTCGCGAAGGTCGAAGCCCGACGCGACCCGCGTCAGGGACCTGCTACGGCCGCGGCTCCCACGCCGGCGCCCGCGGCCGCAC
>SXOO01000037.1 GCA_005776725.1 Pseudomonadota bacterium
ACCAGGAGCAGGTCATGACCATCGCCCGCGTCATCGCGGGCTACTCCCTCGGCGGCGCCGACCTCCTCCGGCGGGCCATGGGTAAGAAGAAGGCCGAGGAGATGGCGAAGCAGAAGCAGACCTTCCTCGACGGCGCCATTGCCACCGGCCTCGCCACCCCCGAGGACGCGGACCGCATCTTCGAGCTCATGGCCTACTTCGCCGGCTACGGCTTCAACAAGTCGCACTCAGCCGCGTATGCGCTCATCAGTTACCAGACGGCCTATCTGAAGGCGCATTACCCGGTGGAGTTCTACGCGGCGCTCATGACCTGTGACGGCGACAACACCGACAAGGTGGTGCGCCTCATCGGCGACGCTCGCGCCAACGGCATCGTCGTGCGTCCGCCGGACGTGAACAACTCCCGCAAAGACTTCTCCGTCGACGCCGGCGGCATCCGCTTCGGCCTCGGAGCAATCAAGATGGTCGGCGAGGGCGCCGTCGACGAGATCATCTTGGGGCGCGAAGAGGGCGCGTTCAGGTCGCTCTTCGAGCTCTGCGAGCGCGTCGACCTCAAGAAGATGAACCGCCGCACCTTCGAGCAGCTCATCCGGAGCGGCGCGTGCGACGGCTTCGGCCGGGAACGCTACGTCCTCTTCCACAACATCGACCGGGCCATCGAGCGCGCGCAGGCCACCGCCCGAGACCGCGCCTCGGGCCAGGGGAGCCTCTTCGACCTCCTGGGCGGCGGGGGCGCCAACGGCAGGGCGAATCCGAAGTCGGACGCGTATCTCGAAGGGGGCCAGCCCTGGCTGGAGCGTGCGCGGCTCGAGTACGAGAAGGAGGCGATCGGCTTCTACGTGTCGGGGCACCCGCTCGACAGCTACAAGAAGGAGCTTGAGCGGTACTCGAGCCACACGATAGCGCGCCTCCAAGAGGGTCTCTTCGAGCCCCGCCAGGAGGTCTCTATCGGCGGCATTGTGGTCGCCATGCGCGAGCGCCTCCTGAAGAGCGGAGACGGGCGAATGGCCTTCGTCACGGTCGAGGACCTGGGCGGGCAGGTCGAGGTGGTGTTCTTCGCGAAGTCGTACGGCGACGCCGAGCCCGCGCTCAAGTCCGGGGAGCCCCTGCTCATCACTGGGAGCGCGCGATACGAGGGCGACGAAGAGAACCGCACCTTGAAGCTTCGCGCGGAAAAGGCGGTGCGGCTGTCCGAGATCCGTCGGGAGCGCACGCGCAAGCTCGCGTTTCGTATCGACGCCAGCCGAACCGAGCCGCGGACTGTCTTTCAGCTCATGGACGTGATCGCCGCTCACAAGGGCCAGGTGCCCGTGACGTTCCTGGTCGACCTTCCGCGTATTGGCCGCGCCGTGATCGAGCCAAGCGGGGGCTTGGCGGTGTCTCCGGAGGACGAGCTCATCGCCGCCGCCGAGCGCCTCCTCGGGAAAGACGCGGTCCTCACCGTCTGACGCGAGCAAGGTCCACGGGGGACCTCGCGTCCGCGAGCGTGCAGAGGCGCTGCTGCCCGCCCCGTAGGCATTAATTCCCTTGGGGGTCCAGGGCCCGCGGCGGTAGTCTCCGCGCTCTTTTCCAGTGGGGAAGGTCCCACGAAGAACGCTCGGACTGCGAGGATCATGCAGCCCTCCGTCGTCGACATGCGCGAGGCGTTGAGCAACGCTCAGCCCGAGGCGTCCCCGTCCCAGCGCGCCCCGAGGGACCCCGCTCAGCGAATGGCGTTCGCTATCTCGGTGGTAGAGGCGCTCACCGCGGGTCCAGACGCCCAGCTGGGAGCGCTCACGCTCGTGCGTTGCCCCAGGCGGCCGTCGCGGCGCACCTGCGGCGGCTTCATCATGGCATCGCAGGACCTCGCCGCCGCGCAGCGGGAGCCGAGGATTCTTTGGAATTGCGTCGACTGCGGCGCCCGGGGCGCCATCGTTGGCTTTCAGGGCACGCCTTGGGATCACACCGGCGCAGTCTCGCAAGCCGACGCGGAGCGACAGCTGCGCACCCTGTGCCTCGACACGTACCGTTGGGCGCGGCTCTTGTCGGCTGGCTCGCTCGAGTGTGAGCTGCTCCTCAAGGGAGCGCGTGTGTCACAGCCCCACGGCGCCGTGGAGGTCTCGGTCTCCGGTCCCACGGCGTGGTTCGAGGCGCTGCGGGAGCGCGTCGAGATCGAGCTCGTTCATGCAAGGGGGCCCACCATGTTCACGGCGCTGACGCAGCTCCTCAGTCGGCTCGGTCCGGGCCCACGGCCCTCGTTCGGCGAACTGTTCGACACGTCGCCGCTCTCCCTGTTCGCTGAGCTCGACATTCACGGCTGGCAACTCGACGACGGCGAAGCACGACACATCGCGCACCCGGACTCCTTCTGGATCCCGGACCTCGAGCTGCGCACCGGAGTGGTGGCTGGCAGCATTGTCAAGCTGATCTTCGCGATCGCCAACGGAGAAGACGAGCTGGGCTTCGAGCGAATGTGGGTTGTCGTGGAGCACGCCCACGGGACGCTGTTCATGGGACGCCTCGACAATGCGCCGCTCACAGCCGGTCGCCTCGGCCCGGGGCACCCCGTGTTCTTCGGCCCGGAGCACATCATCGATATCTGGACCGACGAGTCGGAGCCGGACTGAGAAAGTCGCCCACCGGGGCGTCCTCGTCCTACCCGACCCTGGCTGCGCCACCCGTGAACCGCGCCGCTATGGCGCGGTGTGAATGTCTCCTTCAGCACCAGAAATTTTGCCCGCACCCGTCGGTGGGCGCAATCTCCCCCCGTCCATCGCAATCGCTGGGCGTCAGGCCATGTAGTGCCTCGCCCGGTGTGTGGACTCTTGGGGAGGCCTTGTGTCGGACAGGGGTGACTACGGACGCGCCGGCGGGAGCGCTGTCTACCGCGAGCGCGTGGTCGTCGAGAAGGGGTTGCGGCGTTGTCCGCCTTCCGTGCACCTCAACGGCGAGCCGTGCAAGCTGCTCGACATCTCTATGTCGGGGTGCCGCATCGAGGCACGGGACGCCTTCGGGCGCTTCCCCGAGGGGAGCAGCTGCGAGCTTCGTATCGCCATCGGCGCGCATGTAGTCTTCCTCGGCGCAGCGCAGGTCGTCCGCGGCGACGAAGAGAGAAGACAGCTTGCTCTCACGGTGCCCGCCGGGTTCATCAACGTGCCCGACATGCTGGACCGGCACGCGAAGCTGCTGCTCGAGATGGAGCTCGCCGAATACGCCGCAGCGCGCGCCGTGGTCCCACCCGACTACCGGCTGGCTGTCGAGGCGCTAGCCGACTTCTATCGATTCCACCGAAACCTCTTTCGCGCACGCGAGGCGGCCCTCCGCGAGCGAGGCGGAAAGGCGGAGGCGGACGTCGCCGAGCTCACCCGCCACGCGTACGAGCAGATGCTGCCGACCTGGCACACGCTCAAGGCGGCCGCGGCTTCGAGCGCGCTCGTGCACCTGGATGACCCCGTCCGCTGGATGGCGATGAAGCGGGTGACCGAACGGGCGCTGACCCTGGACCTCCTCGGCGCACCGCTGATCGAGCGGGCCTACACAAAGCCCCTCGGCTACGCGGGCGACTACAGAACGATGACCTTCGTCTACGCTCACGCTTTCGAGGGCGCGAGCGTCACTGATCGTGTCTTTCATCGCTTCGTCGCGGACGAGCCCCTCGCCGAGGGTGTGAGGCGCCGCAAGGATCTGATGAAGGAGTATACCTTCGCACAGCTCGCCCAGCGTTCGCGGCCAAGCGGTGCGCGGATGCGGGTGATGAGCCTAGGCTGCGGGCCGGCGCTCGAGGTGCTCGAGATCGCGAAGGACCACAGCTGGCGCGGTCCGATCAGTTGGACGTTGGTGGATCAGGAGGCGCAGGCGCTGAGCCTTGCGTACTCCGAGATCTACCCGACGCTCCAGGGCGCAGGAGAAGTGCGTGGAGACATCCGCTGCCTGAACGTCCCCCTCCGGCGGATCCTGAAGGAGCGGATGAAGCCGCAGGAGGCGCAGGACCTGATCTACGCCGCTGGGCTGTTCGACTACCTGGAGGACGCGGTGGCCCGCTCTCTGCTCGAACTGCTGGCGCAGAGTCTCTCCCCTGGAGGGATGATCGCCGTCGGGAACGCCCGACGGGACGACGTGAACTTCTGGGTGCCAGAGTTCTTGCTCGACTGGGCACTCCTATATCGCTCCAAGGAAGAGATGCTCCACCTCGCTGACGGCCTCGGGCCAGAGTTCGAGCGCTCCGTGGTGATGGAACCGGCCCAGGCCTACTGGTTTCTCTGTATTCGGCGGGTCGCGTGATGTCCGAGCCCGAGCTGGCGTTTCAGAAGAGCCTTCGGGAGAAGAACACCTCAGCGTTGTTGGTGTTTGCTTGGTTGTCGTCGACCCTCGTTCCCCTCTTCTGGGGGCTCGACTTCCTGTTGATCCCGGCTCACGTGGGCCTCCTCGGCGTGATGCGGCTCCTGATCACCGTATACGGCGGGTGGCTCCTTTGGGTGATCTACCGGCGGCGCGACTGGATGCTCCCGCGGGTCCAGGGTCTCGGTCCTGCCACCGTCATTGCCATCGAGGCCAGCATCAGCCTCATGTGCTGGCTCCAGGACGGCTACGAATCGCAGTACTACGCCGGCGTCTGTCTCGCCGTCCTCGCCAGCGGCACGTTGTTTCTCTGGACCCCGAAGCAGTCAATCTTCGTATTTGTGTCAATGTATACAATATACATGGCCCCGCTGGTGTTTGGGATCATCCCGATCAAGGACGTGGCGGTCGCGGTCAATAACCAGTTCTTTCTGATCAGCACGGTCATCATCGTCGCGGCCTCTCAGGCGGCGCGGTACCGCCTGGAGCGAACCGAGTTCTACAACCTCCGGTCGCTGGCCCAGACGTCCAATTCGCTGGAGTCGGCTCTGGCGCGCCTGAAAGAGCTCGACCGCGCGAAGTCGAACTTCTTCAACAACATCACGCACGAGCTGCGGACGCCGCTCACCATGATCCTGTCGCCCCTCGAGAACATCCTGTCGGGCGAGCTCGGGCGGGTGGACCACGCGCACGAGGCGACGCTGAAGCTCATCTGGCGAAACGCCCTGAAGCTGCTGAAGCTCATCAACGACCTGCTCGATCTGGCCAGGGTCGAAGAGCAACACCTCCAGCTGCGTCGCGAGCCCACGGACCTGGGTCGCCTCGCCCGCGAGATCCTCGAGCAGACCGTGCCGCTCGCGGCCAGAAAGCGCATCGACGTCCAACTCGCAGAGCCGAGCCCAGTGGGCATGTTCAACATCGATCCCTCCAAGATGGAGCGCGTCTTCGTCAACGTGATCTCCAACGCGCTCAAGTTCACGGAGCGAGACGGCGCGGTGCGCGTAACCCTCAGCGAGGCCAACGGCATCGCCTCGATCGAGGTCTCCGACACGGGCATTGGCATCGCCCCCGACAAGCTGGATGTGATCTTCCAGCGGTTCAGCCAGGCGGACGCCTCGGTGACGCGGCGCTTCGGTGGTACGGGGATCGGCCTCGCATTCGCGCGTGAGATTACCCGCGCCCATGGCGGCGACATCACGGTCAAGAGCGAACCGGGAGTGGGGTCCACGTTCACGATCGTGCTGCCGCGTGGTGAGGCGGACGTGGCGGCGGAGGCCGTTGACGCACCGACCCGGGGGCCGATCGAGTGGGCCCAGCAGCTCATCAGCGGCCTCGAGTATCGCTTCCTCGACGTCGACGAGGTCACGGAGCGGCGCATCGCGGAGCGCGGGGACGACACGGGCAAGGCCACCAAGGTCCTCGTGGTCGAGGACAATGTGGAGCTCCTCCGCTTCCTGCACCTCCAGCTTCAGGATCGTCACGCAGTGTATCTCGCCCGGAACGGCGTCACCGGCCTCGAGCTCGCGCGTCGCGAGCAGCCGGACGTCATCGTGAGCGACTACATGATGGATGAGATGGACGGCCTCACCATGATCGCGCAGCTGAAGGCCGATCCCCGCACCATGGACATCCCAGTGATCCTCCTCACCGCCGAGCGGAGCGTGATGACGCGTGTCTCCGCGCGGCAGGCGGGTGCTGACATCTACCTCGAGAAGCCGTTCAGCCCCCGAGAGCTCCGAGCCGCGGTGGTGGCGCTCCTGAAGCGTCGCGGTCGCGAGGTCCAGCAGGTCATGCGCGCGCAGGTGCGCAGCCTCGAGTCGGTGTCGGCCGGGCTCGCCCACGAGATCAGGAACCCCCTCACCTACATCAAGAACGCCGTCTTCGTGATCTCGGAGAGCGTCCAGACCGTTCACCAGACCATCAAGAGGACCGACGTCGCGGAGGAGGAGCGCGCTCGCATCGTAGCCAAGGCGATCGACCGGATGGAGCGCATGCAGACCACGGCGGACCGAGGCATCCAGCGCGTCGAGCAGGTGCTCGAGACGCTCCGCCGCTACGCGCGAGAGGGATACCCCAGCACTCGGATGCCGGCCGCCTTCGACGCCTTGGTCCAGGATGTGGTGGGACTCTTGCGCCCCAAGGGTGATCGCCTGATCCAGGTGGAGTTCACCGCAGGGGCCGGCGACGCCGCCGTAGACTGCGTGGCCGACGAGCTGCAGCAGGTGGTTCGTAACCTGGTCCAGAATGCGATCGATGCCGCGCCGGAGGGCTCGACGGTGGCGGTCCGGACCCGCCTCGAGAAGGCCGCCCTGGTCCTCGAGGTGCAGGACTGGGGGGCGGGGATCGCGCGGGAGCTACAGTCGCGGATCTTCACGCCGTTCTTCAGCACGAAGGGGCCCGGCGAGGGCATGGGGCTCGGACTCGCGATCGTGGATCAGGTCGTCCGCGAGCACGGCGGCTCCATCAACGTCGACTCCACGCCCGGTGCGGGCTCTACCTTCCGCGTCTGGCTTCCAGTAGCCGAGTCTCCGGCTGGGAGCCTCGCCGCCTGACGCGGTGGGCCCGCCTCAGCCGGCTGCCCAAGCTCCCGTCGTCCGATCCCAGCGCTTCCAGACTAGTTCGTCCGCATCGCCCGGGACCTCCCCGTACAGCGCTGCCTCCCCCGCCCGCGCTTGGAAGCGCTGGGTGGTGTACGCCGCCGCTACGCCCGCCTCGTCCAGGTCCTCCTTGCTCATCGGCTCGGCTGCCATGTGGAACGCGGTGGTCACGGCGTCAGCGCTGACGTCCACCACCGACAGGCCCTGGAGGTTCGTGCGGATGAACGCGAGCCCTGGGTTGGGCAGGGTGGCCGGGTCCACCAGCAGGGAGTCCGCGCCGAGCGCGAGCGCCGCCGCGCCAGCGGCCTTGAGGGCCGGGTCCGAGTTGGCCGCGTTGATCAGCAGCTGTCGCAGCGTGCCGGAGCTCACGGCGCCGCCGGTGAACTCCACCACCACGTTCCCAGCCCGGCTGACGAGCTCGCTGGCCCAGAACGAGTGGAGGTCCCCGCTCAGGACCACGACGTTCCCTGCGGCGCTCGCCGAGTCGATCAAAGCGTCCCGCTTGTCCGGGAAGCCGTTGTAATCGTCGAGCACCAGCGCCCACCGCTTGCGAAAGCGCTCGGGGAGGGACGCGAATGACGACAGATCCACGACGTGGGTGGTGGCGCAGAAGGGGCTGCACCAGAGCTTCCAGGTGTGCGGGGACGAGACCAGCCCCCCGAGCAGCCAGGCCTCCTGCTCCTTCCCTAGCACATCCTGGGCCGCCCCTTCCGTGCGGTGGTTGGCGACTGCAGCGTAGGCCTGGAAGGTGTCCCAGATCGCGAAGTAGCGCGACCCGAGGGAGCCGTACTCCGAGGCCTTCCCGATGTCTGCCCAGACGAGGCCCCGCTCGAGGCCGTCCGTGGCGCTGATCAACGGCGGGTCCTCCGTCTCGCCCGCCGCAGCCCGCGCTTCGAGGACGCCGTTGATCCACGCCACCCCGATCTTGCCGGTGATCTTGGACGCCGTGCCGCCAGCGGCCACCAGCGGGGCCTTGTAGGCGCCTTCGTCGTGAGCGTCGATGTCGATGACGGCTCCCACGGGGTCTGGAACTGCGCCCATCGCGGCAACGAGCTCCGCCTCCGTCGCCGCGACCGCGCCGGGATACGCCTCCTCCGGGACCAGGTGGTCGGGTCGATGACTGCGACCGTCGGTGAGGAAGAGGTGGCAGTGTTTCCCCCAGGTGAGGTCACGGTAGACCCGGACGTCCTCCCCCAGCGGCTTCGTGCGGTCGTACTGGTAGTCCGCGGACTCGAAGTCGACCGGCTGGTACTCGGTCCAGGCTTGCGACGCGTTGCGGCGCCGCTCCTCGTCGGCCTCGTCTTCTGCGCCGTTGTGATAGGTGCCGTGTTCCCTCCACGAGTCGTCCGAGAACTCGTGGTCATCCCACGTGATCAGGAACGGGAAGCGCTCGTGCGCGGCCATCAGCCACGGGTCCGAGCGGTAGACGCGGTACATCTCGCGGTAGTTGTGGAGCGATCGAGCCGCTTGGTACTCGGTCTCCGTCCCCGCGTCGAAGGTCAGCGCGCCGGCTTTGTCGGTGAACGTGAACGCGCGGTCCGGTGACGCCTCCTGAAAGCGAGGGTCCGCGGTGGTCTCGTAGACGTAGTCGCCGAGATGAACGATGAACTCGGGCGGCGGGTCGAGCGCCAGGAGCCGCTTGTATGCGTTGTAGTAGCGCCCGTTGTAGTCCTGGCACGAGACGTACGCGAAGCGCACGGCTCGCTCGGCGTCCGCCGCGGGCGCGGTGCGAGTGGTCCCCGTACGCGAGGCCAGCCGGACCGGCTGGTCGCTGTTGGGCCTCTCCGTGAGCACGAAGCGGTAGTAGTACACCGAATCGGCGGTGAGCCCCTCCACGCGCACCTTCACGCAGTGGTCGTGCTCCAGCGCGGCGGTGAGGTCCGTCCCGGCCGAGCCCGTGAGGCTGATGCGCTCCGAGAAGTCGGGCGTGCTCGACAGCTCGAGGCGCAGGGTCACTGCAGCGTCTGGTTGCGTGGGCACCAGCGCGCGGGTCCAGAGCACGACGCTCGACGGCTTGGGATCACCCGACGCGACCGAGTTGGGGAAGTAGCCTGTTCCGTCCTCGATAGCGGGTTCCGTGGCCGCGTCGCCCGGCGTCGCCGTGGTGTCGCTGGTGCCGTTCGAGACCGAGGTGCCCGCGCTCTCCGAGGCGCAGCCGGCGGCGGCCGCAACCAGCACGGTACCCTTCAAGAATCGACGCCGTGACAGCATGGTGACTCCGTTGAACGCGGGCGTGAGCCGCTGGCTTACGCGTGTGGGGGCGCGATGCACCGGTCAGGGTCTCCGGGTCCCGAGCGGCCCAGGAGCTGCGCCAACCGGCGGCGAGCAATGATACCCGAGGGGGCGCAGCAGGGTACAGCCGAGGTCCCGGCGTAGCGGCGGCAGGCGCGGCGTCCGGGTAGCGCATGGGCTGGCCTCACCCACCAACTTGGTATATGCGGTCGCTCGTTCAGCGATGCCTCGAGGCAGGGGGAGACATCACTCTCCCCGCCGGAGGACAGGGAAGACATGCTTCAGTTTCGGCGAATCGACAGACCCTTGGACCCGTCACCGCCGGGCGACTCCCCGGCCGCCGCCGCAGAGGCCGCGATCCGCGCGCTTCGTGATGCCCGTACACAGCGCGCCGCTGCCTCCGGCGGACTCGTGCGCGGCCTGGAAGCGCTCGACCGTCGCCTCCGGACCTCCACGCTCGAGCGGCTTGACAGGGAGGACGTCAGCGCTGAGCGAAAGCTCGCGATCGTCAAGGCGCTCCACACGCTCAACGCCCGCCTGTTCTCCTACCACCGCTTCCTCGGTGCCATCGCTCCGCTCGTCCGCCGGGTGAACCAGGAGGAGGGGCGTCCTGCCCGCGTGGTGGAGCTGGCCGCCGGCTACGGCGAGCTCACGCTTCGCGCGCCGGCGCTGGCGCGCGCCAAAGGGCTGGAGCTCGAGATCACCGGGACGGACATCGTCCCCGAGTACCTCGAGCGGGGTCGCGCCGAGGCCCGCCGACGGGGCGTGGCGGCCTCCTTCGAACATCTGGACGCCTTCCGGATGGACGTCGAACCCGGCCGTTTCGACATCGCGGTCATCGCCCAATCGATGCACCACTTCAGCGCGGGCGGCCTCGCCACAATGATCTCCGAGTCGAGGCGCGTCATCCGGCACGGCTTCGTGGGCGTCGACGGGCACCGCAGCCTGCTCCTGCTCTGGGCGGTGCCCTTCTATGCGCTCACCCTCGGCGCAGGGGCCCGCGTCGACTTCGCTCATGACGCGTTCATCTCAGGCCGGCGCTTCTGGACGGAGAGCGAGCTCGAGTTGCTCGCCCGGGTTGGCGCTCCAGACGCTGAGGTATCGGTTCGCACGAGCCACCCGGGCTACTCGGTGCTCACGGTCGACTTCGCCGGTGGACGCGTCGGCCGCTCCGGCGCCACGGGCTCGGCCCGGACCGAGAGGTCCCGGCCGTGACGCTCCCGCCCGAGGCAGAACAGTCGATCGCTCGCCTTCTACGGAAGCGCGCAGCGGATCCCTGGTCCCCCGAGGCGCTCGCGCTCCCGCAGCCCGCGCGGCGTAGCGAGGAGGACGAGGCCGCGCTCGTGCAGTATCTCGTGGACTTTCAGCAGATCGAGCGCATGGCGGGCGCGATGTTCGGCGCCATGGCAGAGCGGGTGAATCACGCGCCGCTGCGTGACCTGCTCTGCGCCTTCGTCGAAGACGAGGCGCGCCACGCTGGGGCGCTTCGGCGACTCGAGGTGCTTCACAATCAACGGCGCTTGCGGGTCTATGAGCCCACGCCCTCCCTCGTTCGTCTCGGGGAGCGGCTCGCTGCGTGGATCCGTCTCGCGCCCCCCGAAGCGGCCGCGGTTGGGGTCACTGTGGGCGAGATCGCCTTCGACATCGCCTATCTCGGTCCCCTCGAGGTCTTCGCTGAAGACCCTGCCACCGCCACTGTGCTGGCGCGAATTCACAGGGACGAAGCGCGCCACCTGGCGCTCGACCACCTCCTCCTCGACCTTGCCCCGCTGCTCGAGGGGCCGGAGCTGGGCGTTCGGGGCACCGCGCGTTACCTGTGGGCGTGGGTCAGGGTCCTCGAGGCGGGTTTTCCGTTCATGCGGGACACGTTCTTTGGCACGAGTGGCCAGCTCGACCCGGAGGGACAGCGCCTGCGCGAGGCCGCGCGCCGCATCGAGCTCGCGATGGACCGCGAGGCGGTCCGCCGGCGACCGGTGGCGCTCTTGTACGAGGGCATGCAGCGGTCCTTCGAGGCGCCGCTGGTGGGCGACCTGGTCCGCCGCGTGTTCGCAAAGATCCTGCGCGCTGATCCCGACGTGTTTCGGCGGCAGACCACGGCGAAGGAGCGTGCGTCGGCGCGCCAACGGACGGCAGGCGAAGCGGCCGAGGCCGTGATCGCCGAGTTCAGCCGGGAGGCTCGGATTAGCCTCGGCCCGTAGATGGCAAGCCCGTTTTTGTGCTTCTATAAACGTCTGGGGTGCGACGTCCACGGGCAGGGCTGAGAGTCCGGCCTATTCGGGCCTCGCAGTGGGTTTGGGGGGCTGCGTGGAGCGTATCGGTCGGTATCAGGTGTTGTCCGTTCTATACGAGGACGGCAGGACTCGCGTCGTGCGCGGGGTGTCGCCGGCGGGCGAGACCGTCATCGTCAAGTCATCGGCGATCTTCCCGACCACCGCGTCCGTCCGCGCGCGGTTACGGCGGGAGCACGACATCTGTGCGCAGCTGGCCGGCGCAGCTGGCGCCGCTGACCCCCAGTCGAAGCTCCGGCTGCCCGTACCGGTAGGGGTCCACGATCAGGAGACTCCGCCCCACATCGCGTTCCGCGATGACGGGGGCACCGCCGTGTCCACCCGGCTTCGTCGCGGGGCCATGCCCGTGGTGGATGCGCTCCGGCTTGGCGCCCGGGTCGCTGCGCTGCTCGGGCGGGTGCACGCGGCGGGGATCATCCACAAGGACGTGAAACCGTCGAACCTCCTCTTGGACGACGAGGGGGCCGTCACCCTGCTCGACTTCGGCATCTCGGCTCAGCTCGACTCCGAGGTGGCGCGGATAGGCCGCTTCGACGGCAGCCTCCCCTACATGTCGCCCGAGCAGTCGGGCCGTGTGAATCGCCCCGTCGACGCACGCAGCGACCTCTACTCACTCGGGGCCACGCTCTACGAGTGCCTCACGGGGCGCCCACCATTCGATGAGCTCGATCCCACCGAGGTGTTGCACGGGCATCTGGCGCGCCAGCCGGCCGCGCCCAGCAGCCTCCGCCCGGGAATCCCCGTCGCCGTCGACGCCGTGGTCTTGCGCCTCCTCGAGAAGGCCTCTGAGCGCCGATACCAGACGGCGCTCGGCGTCGAGTCAGACCTCGAGCACCTCGCGAGCCGCCTCCAGAGTGGCGCCGAGACCGCGGGCTTCCGCCCCGGGAACAGCGACCGCGCTGTTCGCTTCAGCCTCCCCGCGCGACTCTACGGGCGGGATCAGGAGCTCGGCGTCCTTGTCTCGGCCTTCGAGCGGGCCGCGACCGGCCGGTCCGAGTTTGTGCTGGTCCACGGATGGTCCGGGGTAGGCAAGACGGCGTTGGTCGCCGAGCTCGGGCGCGCAGTCGCCATGGCGCGGGGCCAGTTTGTCTCGGGCAAGTTCGACCAGTTCCGCCGGCAGCTCCCCTTCAGCGGTCTGCTTCACTGTTTCGCCGAGCTGTTCCAGCGGCTGCTGCTGCAGAGCGAGGAGTCGGTTCTCGCGTGGCGCTCGAGGCTCTCGGAGCAGCTCGGGTCGTCTGCTGGCGTGTTGCTCGAGATCCTCCCCGAGTCGCGCGGTATCCTGGGCCACACCAGCCCGCCGGAGTCGCTCGACCCCGAGGCGGCGCGCTTGCGGCTGGCACGGCTCGTCCTCGAGCTGCTCCGCCTCTTCGCCACGGACGACAGCCCCCTGGTGCTCTTCCTGGACGACCTCCAGTGGGCGGATCTTGGCTCCCTCGAGCTGCTGCACACCATCACCACGGGGGGGGAAATCCCGCACCTGCTGCTCGTGGGCAGCTATCGCTCCAACGAGGTCGACGCGGCCCACCCGCTCGCGCACGAGCTGGCGCGTATCCGCGAGGCACGCAGCCGCGGCATTACGGACGTCTCGCTGCTGGGCCTCTCGCGCTTCCGACTCACGGAGTACCTCGCGGACGCCTTCGGGAGGTCGCCGGAGGAGGTGGAGCCGCTCGCTGGCATCGTGCACGAGAAGACGGCGGGAAATCCCTTCTTCGTCAAGGAGTTCCTGAAATATCTCCACAAGGCGGGTCACGTTCAGCTGGCCGCGAGCAACGGCTTCTCGTTCGACCTCGCTGCGATTCGACGGGGCGCGCTCTCCCAGAACGTGGTCGAGCTGCTCTTGCAGAGGATCGTGGGCTACGGCGAGCGACCCAGCCGCACCCTGTCGGCCGCCGCCGCGCTCGGCGCCACCTTCGATCTCCACCAGCTGGCGCAGGTCGTCTCCCTGGACGCGGCCGGCGTGGCTGACGATCTCTGGCCTGCGCTCTCCGAAGGGCTGCTCGCGCCCCTGGACGACGAGTACGCCGTGGCCGGGATGGCGTCCGACGCCACGATCAACCCCGCCTATGCGTTTCAGCACGACCGGGTCCAGCAGGCGGCCTACGAGCTCACGCCGGCGGAGGACCGGCCGGCGCTGCATCTTCGGGTCGCGATGCTCCTCGACGAGTCCAAGCTCTTCGAGCGCGCCGACCACTTCCTGGCCGCCTCGTCCGCGCTCGGACAACACCGAGAGGTTGCGGCCCAGGTGCTCGCGGCAGCGGGCGCCGCGGCCCGACACTCGGCTGCATATGGTCCGGGCGTCACCTACCTGGGCGCCGCCCGAAGGCTCCTCGGCGGCGCCGGATGGGAGACGGCCCCAGCGCTCATGGGCAACGCCACGATGGACCAGGCCACCTGCGAGTACCTCGTCGGGAACGCCGCCACCGCCGACGAGCTGTTCCGCGAGGCGCTCGAGCACGCGACGTCGGACGTGGACCGGGCCAACAGCTACGTACTCCGCGTCGCCCTCCGCATCGGGAAGAGCCAGGTGCTCGAGGCGCTGGAGCTGGCGCGCGAGGGGCTCGCGCTTTGTGGCGAACCGCTGCCGCTGGAGGTCGACGGGGCGGCTGTCGGCGCCGCATTCGGTGCGCTCGCAGAGGCGATCGCTGGTCGCAGCTACGCCGAGCTCGCCGAGCTACCGGAGGCCACCGACCCGCTGAAGCTGGCCGCGCTCGAGATCCTCAACGACACAGCGGCGCCCGCCTACTACGTCAACGAGAACCTCTACGCGCTCATCATCCTGAAGATGTGCACCATCAGCGCGCGTCACGGGCAGACGCCGGTGTCGTCGTTCGGGTGGGCCCTCTATGGCGTGGTCCTCGGGCCGATCCTCGGCGACTTCGCCGGGAGCCGTGAGGCGGCGGTCCTCGCTCGCCGGGTCCAGGCGCGCTTCGCGCGGCCCAGCCTCGAGTCGAAGGTGGCGCTGTGCTTGTGCGGCTTCGTCGATCACTGGACGGCGCCACCGCTCGACTCAATCCCCGGCCTCGAGGCGGGGGTCCGGGCGGGACTGACGGCGGGTGACCCAGTCTTCGCCACGTTCTGCACCCTGGCGATGGGCTATCTCTGGCTCAACACGGGCCTCGAGGTCGGTCAGCTCGCGTCGTCGTCCAGCCGCCTGCTCGCGCTCGGCAACGAGCTCGGGATCGCTGAGGCTCCGGCTGTCCACGAGGTGAACCTGCGGGTCGCCGAGGCGCTCACCAGCGATCCTTCCAAGCCGCTGGCCCTGGGCTCGGACGAAGCGAGCTGGTTGGCCAAGCTCGACGGCTATGCGCTGAAGATCCCGGCCCACATGGCGTGCCTCGCGCGCCTCGAGCTGGGACTGCTCTTCGAGACGCTGCTACCGGAGACGCTCGATGAGCTCGTCGGCCGCTCGGCCGCGCTGCTGCCTCGGTCACTCGGGACGGGGCACCACAGCATGCATGCCTGGCTCGCGGCTCTCGTGGCGTCGCTGCGCCTGGCCCAGGCCGGCGACGACCCGGACGCCGCCGCTGCGTTGGGCGCCCATCGAACGCAGCTCGAAGCGTGGGCGGCGGCAAACCCCGTGAGCTTCGCGCACAAGGTCAAGGGACTGGACGCGCTGGGCCACTTGCGGGCAGGACAAGCAGTGGACGCGATCACGGCGTTCGACGCGGCGATCGCAGACGCCGTAGCGAACGGCTTCGTGAAGAACGCAGGGCTCTTGGCCGAGCTGGCGGCTCGTGGTTTCCGAAAGGCAGGCCTCGGACGCCTAGCAGACGCGTATCTGCGCGAGGCGGTGGCGCGACACCGCAGCGCCGGCAACACACGCCGCCTGCTCGAGCTCGAGGTTCAGCACCGCTGGCTCCGCGCGCCCACTGCGAGCAGCTGGGGCAGCACCGCTGACCGAACCACGGGCCACCCCTCAGCCAGCGTCGCGACCTTCGGGACCACCTCGACGGGAGCCGATCTGGACGACTGGAGCCTCGTCAAAGCCAGCCAGGCGCTCGCGGGCGAGATGCGCTTCGACGCGCTCGCCAGCCGGCTCATGGAGGTGCTGATGGAGAGCTCCGGCGCTCAGCGCTCGCTCCTCCTGGTGCCCGAACGGGGAGCAGGCGGCCTCGAGGTGGCTGTGGAGCACCGCGTCGAGACGGGGCGTCTTCCGATTACGTCCCCCCTCAGCGCCCGGGACGACGTCCCGAAGGGCGTCATTCAGTTCGTGAGCCGAAGCCATAAGCCGGTGGTGCTGAGCGACCTCAGCGAACCCGGGCTGTTCGCGGACGACCCCTACGTCGCGGCGCAGCGGACGGCGGCGCTGTGTTGCGTTGCGGCAGTGCACGCGGGACGCCTCGAGGCAGTGCTCTACCTCGAGAACGGGGTTCTCCCCGGCGCCTTCACTGGGGAGCGAACCCAGGTCATCGCCGTGCTGGCGGGACAGCTCGCCATCTCGCTCGCGAACGCCCGCCTCTTCGAGCAGGTCGACCGGCAGGCGAAAGCCTTCGCGCGCTTCGTGCCTCGGGAGTTCCTGGCGCAGCTGCGGTCGGGCCGCGCAGGTGACCACGACCTGGCCGACGTGCGCCTCGGGGAAGCGGTCCGCCGCGACATGGCGGTGCTGTTCGCCGATCTGAGGGCTTATACGGAGCTCTCGGAGGGGATGTCGCCCGAAGACAACTTCGCGTTCGTCAACGAGTACCTGTCGCGCATCGGGCCCGTCATTCGCGAGAACGGCGGCTTCATCGACAAGTACATCGGCGACGCGATCATGGCGCTCTTCACCGGTGCCGACGACGCCATCGAGGCGGCCGAGGGGCTCTTCGCGCGCACCACAGAGCTCAACGCCATACGCGCGCAGAGGGGGGAGCCCCCCCTACGGATCGGCGTGGGGCTGCACTACGGCTCGCTGATGCTGGGCCTCGTGGGCGAAGCCGAGCGGCTCGACGTCACGGTGATCTCGGACGTGGTCAACACGGCGTCGCGGCTCGAGCGGCTCTGCAAGTTCTTCGACGCGCGGATCGTGGCGAGCGACGCGTTGCTGGCCGCGTGTCGCTCGTCAGACCGGTTCAGTCGACGCTTCCTCGGTCACGTCGGCGTCCAGGGGCGGCGAGAGCCCGTGCCGGTCTACGAGATGCTCGGCGCCGATCCCGAGCGCCTGAGACGCGCCAAGGAGGTGGGCCGCGCGTCGTTCGAAACCGCCGTCCATGCCGTGGAGGCCGGTGAAGCCGCCACGGCGTTGTCCCTGCTCGAGCCGCTCGTCGCCGCCTGTCACGAAGATGGCGGTGCCCGCGCGTGGCTCACTGCCGCGCGGAGCGGGCGCAGCGCGCTGTCGGCTCCCAAAGAGTGAGCGGCCCCCGTATTCCCAACACCTCGCACCTCCAGGAGTTCGTTAGCCCATGGACTTGAGCCCCGACTTCCTCGACTCGCTGCGCCATCGCGGCGACCCCATCGCCGACGACGTGATGCTGGCCCTCGACGACAAGGAGGAGAAACGCGCCAGCACGCTCTTTCGCGCCATCGTCGAGACGGACGATCCGGTCCCCAAAGGGCTCCCCGAGCCGGCCCGGCTGTACTTCGAGGAGACCGCGGCGCTCCCCCCGTGGGCAGACCCCAAGCTCATCCTTGCGGGGGAGCGGGTCTTTGAGCAGTACGGCGCAGAGCTCATCCTGGGCCTCTTCTGCTCTGCGCTGCCGCAGTGTTACGCCAACTACCGCGGCGTCGGCGTACTTACGCTGACCGGGCGCATGCAGGGTCGTGCCGTCGAGGCGCGGGTAATGGAGACGGCGCAGTTTCTCTGCGACATCGTCGGTGAAGGCGGCCTCGGCCCCGAGGGGCGGGGGATCCGCTCGGCTCAGAAGGTCCGCCTCATGCACGCTGGCGTGCGCGAGCTCATTAGCGGCCTACCCCCAGGTCGATACGACCCGGCCAACGGGACACCGATCTGTCAGGAGGACCTGGCCTTCACCCTCATGACGTTCTCCGTGGTCCTGCTCGACGCCCTCGCGTCTCTCGGCGTCAAAGTCCCCTCCGAGGACCGCGAGGCCTGGGTGCATCTATGGCGCGTAGCGGGCCACTTCATCGGCGTGGCAGACGACGCGAACCCTCGCAACTACAAGGAGGCCCAGGCGTTCGCTGCGGCCTATCGGCGCCGCAACTTCGGGCCCGGTGAAGACGGTCGCGAGCTGACGGCGTCGCTCATCCGCTTCTTGCAGAGCTTCGCCGGCAAGATGCTCCATACCAAGGTGTTCAAGCCCTTTCCGGCGGCCTTCATCCGGCGCATGAACGGCCCCGAGCTGGCCAAGATGCTCGGGGTGAAGCCCGAGCCCACGGCTGAGAAGCTGATCGATCTCGAGGTGAAGATGGTCAAGCTGCTCGACGAGTTCCTCCCGGACCGGATTGGTATCCCTTCGCTTTTCGGGAGGTGGCTCGACGAGCTCGTCCGCGGCTTCGCCGTGCTCAACCGGGGAGGGAAGGCGGCGCCGTTCCGGATCCCCCAACACGTCAAGGGCACACGCCGCGTGGCTCGCCGGAAGACGAAGCGCTGATCCGTGAGCGGGCAACGCGTCAGCCGAGCGCAGAGCCTCGCGTTGGTGGGCGTGGTCTACCTCGCGGCCCTGGGCGTCGGTGGCCTCGTCTTCTCCGCGTGCTGTCCGGGTGAGTCGACTCTCTGGCGTATGGCCGTCGCGGATCTCGCGGCCACAGCGCTCGTGTTTGCCGCCTCGCGCGCCTTTGACAACTCCAGCGTCTACGACCCGTTCTGGAGCGTGGCCCCCGTGGCGATCGGCGCCGCCCTCGCGTCGTCGTCGTTGCGCTCGGGCCTCGTACTCGCTGCGCTGGCGATCTACGGCGTTCGTCTCACGGCCAACTGGGTGCGAGGCTGGGCGGGACTGCATCACGAGGACTGGCGCTATGCCGATTTCCGGACCCGGTACCCGCGCGCGTACTGGCTGATCAGCGCGTTCGGGATCCACCTGTTCCCGACCCTGCAGGTCTTCCTCGGCTGCCTCCCGCTGTTCTTCGCGCTCCCGTCGTCCGCGCCCTTCGGCGTTCTCGACGGCGTCGCGGTCTTCGTGATCCTCGCGTCCACCGCCGTGGAGGGTGTGGCCGACGAGCAGCTTCGTCGGTACCGCCTCGCGGGCGGCGTGGGCGCGTGCACTGTGGGCCTCTGGCAGCTCTCACGGCACCCCAACTACCTCGGTGAGATCGGGGTGTGGTTCGGCGTGTGGCTCGCTGGCGTGGCCGTCGGGGCCCCGTGGTGGACGGCCGCTGGGTGGGTGGCGATCTTCGTCATGTTCGTGGGGGTCTCGATCCCCATGGCCGAGCGGCGGGCGCTGCAGCGGCGCCCAGAATACGCAGACATTCAGCGTCGCATCCCGATGCTCTTTCCCAACCCCTTCCGCCGCTAGCCGATCGGCCGCCTCTAACGCGCCGAGGTCACCTCCCACCGCGCGCCGTCGGTCCAGAGCCTCGCGGCGCCGCTGCGCCCGGTGATCCACAGTGGGATGCCACGGTCTGCATAACGCTGGGCTATTTCGTCGTGCGGGAATGGGAAGCGGCCGTGGTCGGCGCTGCCGCAGACCGCGTACAGCGGCCTGACCGCGTCGAGGAAGGCCTCGCTCGACGAGGTCCTGCTGCCGTGGTGCGGCACCTTGAGGACTGTAGCCTTGAGGTCTGTCGTGGCCACCAGCAGCTCCTCTGCGGGGCCCTCGATGTCGCCCGTGAGGAGCAACGAGAAGTCGCGGTAGCGCACGCGCAGGACGATCGAGTTGTCGTTCTGCTCGAGCGCCTCGTGCGGCACCACCGCCCCGGCGCCGTCGACGGGGTGGAGGGTCTCCAAGACCACCTCGCCGAGCTCGATCGCACCATTGGGGCGCCGTCGGATCGTGCCCTGGCGGTCTGCAGCTTCGAGCATGGCCGTGAACTCCGGGTCGCGGGAGGTCTCGCCGTTCCACCACAGCTCGCGCACGGGAAACCGTTCGAAGACGGGGCGTAGGCCGCGGAAGTGGTCGGGGTGCGGGTGTGTGAGCACTACCGCGTCCAGCGCCTCCACGCCCAGCGACTCCAGCGCAGGGACCACGATGGTGCCGCCGATGTCGCGTTTCCCGAGCGGGTCTCCTCCCCCGTCTACGAGCAGGTCGTGCCCGCTGGGTAGGCGCAGAAGCACGGCGTCTCCGTGGCCGACCGCTAGGAACACCGCCTCGAGCCCGGCCGAGCGACCCCGCGGGAGGCCCACCACGCCCACCACGCCGCACACGAGGCCCACCACTACCTGGCTCCTCGAGCGCCGCAGCAAGCACAGCACCGCGCAGATCGTCGTGAGGACCAGCTCGAACCACGACACGCCGGCGTGACGCAGCTCGGGCACAACGGCGCCCCAGCGAGCGATCGCCTCGAGCCACGGGACGAGGAGGTCCGACACCCACAGCACCGGCGTGTTGAGCCCGAGGGTTGCCCCGATCAGCGCGATGAAGCCCGGGATCACCACCGCCAGCGAGGACAGCGGCACCGCGACCAGGTTGGTCACGAGACCGGCGACCGATACGGCCCCGAAGTGCACGAGCAAGATCGGCAGCGTCGCCAAGGTGCACACCGCGGAGGTCATGAGGGCGAGGCCCAACCCGCGCAGGGCGGCCCGAAGCCTCGTCGGCGCCGGACTCGTGGGCTGCGGAGCGCCCAGGATCAGCCCCGCAACGGCGGCGTAGCTCAGCTGGAACGACGGGTCCTTCACCGCCCAGGGGTCCCGGAGCAGCGTGACGAGCGCTGCCAGAGCGAGCACGCTCCCGCCGCCGGTGGTCCGTCCGATCGCCCGCGCGGCGAACAACGCGCTGACCATGAGCGCAGACCGCACGGCGGCCAGCGGGGCGCCGGCGACCACGACGTAGAGCCACCCCGCGAACATGGCCACGATGGCTGCTGGGCGGCGGGCCGAGCGCCGCGTAGACCACCAGGGCCACGCGGCGAAGGCGAAGCGGACGGCCAGCTCAGCCGCGATCGCGACCACGGCCACGTGCAAGCCGGAGATCGACAGGATGTGCGTGATCCCGGCGCGCCTCCAGCGATCTTGTCGCTCCGGATCGAGGGTGCCCTGGTCGCCCAGCATCATCGCTTCGAGCAGCGTCGCCGCCTCGGGAGTGGCGCT
Organism: Pseudomonadota bacterium; assembly: GCA_005776725.1. Taxonomy (GTDB): domain Bacteria; phylum Myxococcota_A; class UBA9042; genus SXOO01. The sequence continues at coordinate 20,559 of SXOO01000037.1, forward strand.
CGCTACGGCGTCGCGGAATCGGTCGCGCAGGGCGTCGATCCAGGACGTAGCCGGAGTCTCGACCACGACGCTCCGCGCGGTCCCCCGAGCGGTGATTCGGCGGTTCAGCATGACCTCGGCGGGGTCGGAGACGCCCGGATTCGGCGTGGGCAGCACGCGCCGGAGCGCCACCGCCGTCCGAACGCGCGCGCCGAGTACGAGCTCGGCGGTCCGCTGCCGGTCGGGCACGGACAGCACGACGCGGCCGACCAGCTCCCGCGCGGCGAAGTCGGGCGGTGGCTCGGCGACTGCCCGTCTGTTCTTGGGCCCGAGCGCAGCGCCCTCCACACGCACGGCGTCCAGCTCGAGCCGCAGGCCGTCTCGCGTCCGCCGCGCGGGCTCGGCGACTCGACCGGTGAGGTCGACGGGCCGGCCATCGCGAAAGGGGTCGGGGAGCAGGGCAGGGGGCGGGCGTTGCCAGTGAACCTGCGCGGCTGCGACGGCGAGCACGACCCCCGCGAGGGGCCCGAGTCGCTGTGGGAGGCGCCACAAGCCGGCGGCGGCCGCCAGCCCGAGGGCCCCGCCGAGCCACGGTGCGAGGCCCGGCCAAGCTTCGCACCCGAAGCCCACGAGGAGGCCCAGTATCAGAGCCGATGACAACAAGACGAGGGGGTGTTGTCGCGCATCCACGCGCGGTCAACGGCGGGGCGGAGGCCCCATTTTCAGCCGCTCACGCGGCGGAGCTCAGCCCAGAACGCTCCAGGCTGCGAACGCGGAGGCGATCGGGATCGCGAGGTTGTCGTCGACTACCCGCCCCGAGCCGAGCTCGGCGATCGCGCCTGCCACGCCCGTGGCCAGGGACGCAAGGACGATCAGACCGAGCGATCCGAACTGCCCAGAGTAGAACAGTCCGAGGACCGCGAAGGCGGTGACGGAGCCGACCAGCGCGAACGCAAGGGTCCCCTCGAGCGAGCGTCCCGCGCGCAGCTTGATCTTGCCCCAGCGGCGTCCCACGGCGGCCGCCGCCGGATCCGCGAGGCCCAAGACCATCACGGCCGCGGCGCATGCGTACATCGGGCAGAATGTGGCGATCAGGATCAGCGCGGTGGAGTACCACGTGGCCGAGTTCACGCGGTGGCTCTCGTGCGCGTGGGCAATCGGAGCGAACGCGCGCATCAGCGCCGCGTTGACCGTGGGCGAGAATCGTCGGAGCGTCTCGGCCGTCCACGCCATGACCGTGAGCGTGGCGGGGATAGCGCGCACGAGCCACACCGGGAGAAACAGGATGGCGGCCAACGAGACGAAGCCGTTGGACATGTGGAACAGGCTGCGGCTCATGTTCGTGGGTCGCAGCGTGGGCAGGTCGAGATGCGCGTCGAACGCGCCGAGGCGCGTCACCAGCGCGTCGTATCGCGGCTGAAGCGCCTTGAAGAGGCCCCGCCAGTCCACGCTCGGCGCCGAGCCCAGGCTGGCGCGGGCGCGCTGCTCCAGCGCTTCGAGCTGTCGGGCGAGGGCTCCCATCGCTTCCCGGAACGCCGCGGCTTCGCGGGTCTCGAGGCGCTCACATGCCGCCTGGAGCTCCTCGAGGCGCCTCGTAATCCGCTCGGCCAGCTGCTGGACTTGCGCCTCCAGCTCCGCGCGGAACACCGCCGGGTCCAACGTCTGAATCAGCGTGTACACGTCGTGCGCCAAAAGGCGCCCCTCAGCGGCGATGGCGGTGCTCATCACGGACTCCGTTAGCCAAGTGCTCCGGCGATCAGATGGGTTGGTAGAACCACACCTTGAACATATTGACGTCGCGGCCGGCCGTGATCGGGATCTGCTTCAGCTTGAGGTTGGGCTCCGTCACATACTCGCCAGGGATGACGAACGGCCAGTTGCGCCAGCGGGCGCGTCGGTCGTTCCCGGGGCACACTGAGTTGCCCACCTTCTTCCCGTTGACGTACATCTCCGTCTCGTACTCCCCGTGGACGTAGTCCATTCGCGTGACCACGATGATGTCCTTCTTCGGGGTGGCGCCGGTGATCTCCCACTCGGCGTAGCCGCCCTCGTACGCAATGCCCACGTCCTCGACTGTGACGCCGTCCGGGTACTTGAGCCGCTGGCGAGTGCGGTAGCGGTCGCGCGCCTGCTCGATGTTGAACTTGTGCGCCTTCTCGCTCGCGTCGTCGATGAGGTCGATCATGTCGATGAGCTTGAACTTGGACTCTTCGATCTCGAGCACCTTGCCGAAGTCGGCGCTCCGGACCTTGATGGCCTCGAAGATCCGGTCGGTGGGAGCACCCGCGTCCGACGCAGGAGCCGCAGCGGCGAGCTTGTGCGCGAAGAGGTCCTGGAGGGACTCACAGCTCTTGCGCTGATAGCCCACACAGTTCACGAGGAAGTCCGGGCTGCCTTCCTTGCTCATGCCGCGGACGATCTCGATGTTCTTCTTGAACGCGCCGAACTCCTTGCGCGACCCGAACTGGGGATAGTTCGCGTCGATGTCTTGGACCATGTTCCACTGGAGGCCGAAGATCAGCTTGAACAGATCGGTGAGCGTGTCCTGACTGAGCTGGCGGCCGCGCAGCATCATCTCGAGCGCGATGAGCGCGTGGAGCACGTCTGACGCCGTGAGGATCCGGAGGTCGTGGAACAGGTAGCTGTAGGTTAGCTTGCCGATCGCGAGCAGCTCGAGCAGGTCCCGGTGCATCTTGGGGGAGATGTTCGATCCCACGAAGCCCGCGACCGGTACGAAGCGCCGATCGATCTCGTTGGCTTTGGGATTGTCGGGGTCCTTCGGCTCGGTGATTCGCCGTACGCCGGGCTCGAGCAGCACGCGGGCCAGCTCGATCTCCTTTGTGATGTCGGGCTCCATCACCTCGATGTCGATGCGGCATCGCTCGGCGATTCGCCGGTGGCCCTTGAACTCGAGGTTCTCCTTGTAGGCGATGAAGTCCGTGAACTCCTCGATGTACTTGGCCACGATGTAGATCGTGTTCGGGAGCTTGAAGTCGGACGGGTTGACCGCCTTGATCTCCGTCTCGAGCAGCACGACGTCGTTGCCCTGGCCGTCGACCGCGTACCCGGGAGCCACCTCGACCGCGAGCTCGCCCTTGCCGCGCGCCGAGACCTTGAAGCCTCCCGCTGCGTGCGGGACCACGCCCGGCGCATGCATGAGACGGTTGTGCAACCGGCGCTTGTCTACGTGATAGCTGTGGGCGTCGTTCCAGTCCTTCTCCGTGGTCATGAACCCGCGGAAGAAGTTGATGCGCTTGAACGTGGCGAGCTTGTTTCCTTCGGACATCAGCTCTTCTCCTCAGACTCGCTGTCGGATGCGCTGGCGGCGCCGCGTTTTCGGCGACGCGCCGGGTCGGGTTCGTTACGGACGGGGATGTCGGCGGCCGCGGCTGCCGCGGGGACGACCTCGTTCTTGACCTCGTCGGAGGTGGCCTCTTCGACGAAGCGCAGGTCGGGGACGCCCATGGCGGAGACCCCGATCTGCATGAACACTTGGGGTGTGGCCACCTTGTCCTCAGTCTGGAACTGGAGGAAGTAGGTGGTGTGCGCCGGCTTCTCGAGGCTGATGAGGTTGTGAATCTTCACGACCATCTCCTCGGTGATCTCGTCGGCGCGGGCGGGAATGTGCACGATGAAGCAGTGGTCGAGATCGATCACCGGCAGCACGATCGTGTCGATGCCCACGGTGCTCGTGACTCCGACTCGGAACCCCGGATACGGCCACTTGTTCTCTTCGATGCGAGGCTCGCGCTCGAGGAAGATGCGGATCACGTCGCGCAACGCGCGCTTCGTCCCGCGGAACTTGTAGAGCTCTGCCGCCGATCGGATGAGCTGGCGCTTCTTGATGTCGGGCCAGTCCACGTCCACCGTGAGCGCGACCCACGACGCGAGCCACGGCAGGAACTCTGAGGGAGTCTCGCGCGGGTCGTAGTATCTGTGGCCGTTGTCCAGCCTCTGGGTGACCGAGTCCGTGAGGTGTTGGAACACCCACAGGAACTCCTTCAGGAAGTCGTTCCCAGTGGCCGCGTCGGTTTGGTAGATCTGCGGCAGATAGCGGAGGTAGCTGCGCTTGGCGACGCGGATCTCTACCGTGGTGAGGTTGTCGATCAGGTTTCCACGGATCGGGTCCTGGGCGACTACTGTGCCGAGCGCCTCGTAGCTCTCGACATAGCGGATACGCGGCCGGACCACGAAGCCGGCGTTGTCGAGCGCGATCAGGGCGTCGCGTTGTGCGAGCCCCGTCACGTCCGGCATCTTCAGCTTCTTTCTGACGCGTTCCCGGACGGCCATCTCAGACGATCGCCTCCGGAGCCTTCTCGCTGATGTCGACGTTGACGAGGAACGGCAGCTGGTCCTCGTCGATGCGCACCATCTCGACGTCCACCTTCTTCTCTTCGTCGAAGATGAGCACCTTGCCCACGAAGTCGACGCCCTCGACCTGCTCCACCACGTGGTAGAGGTCGACCTTGAAGACGTTTCGCCCGAACGGCCAGCCGCGCCCGTCCTTCCAGCCGCGGAGCGGGTGGAGGTAGCGACGGAGGCGCTCGTCGATCTCGCGCTTGATGCGGTCTGCCGAGCCGGACGGCCGCCGCGAGATCTCCACCTTGACAGAGAGCTCGACGTAACGCGGCTTCATGACGTGGAGGCGCGTGGTGAGCAGCTTTCGCTCCTCGAGATAGACGCGCACTCGGCGGAGCAGCTCGGTGGTAGGGATCGGCTTGCCGAGCGCCTCCTCGTGCTTCTCAGAGACCTTGGGCACGACCACGATGCCGACTTGCCCTTCGCTCTTGTAGCCCGCGATGCACGCCACGCGCGCGACGCTGTTCGAGGCCTCGAGCGCGAGCGCTTCGAAGTCCATACGGGTGACCGCGCGGCCGCGGCTCTTGAGCATGGCGGGGCCACGCAGCTTCAGATCGTCGATGTTCTCGAGATCTGCGCCGCCCATCGCCGGGAACGGGTTGCTGACGCCGTCCACGTACGAGAGCGCCTGACGCAGGACGTCGATGGTCGCGGCAGGGACGTTACCGACCGACCCTCCGCCCACTCGATACTCCAGCGCGCGGACGTTGCGGTCGCCCTTCGGCGGGATCATCCCGTGGACTCCGTCGCCGAAGCGCACGTCGCCCGAGGTGAGGTCCTTGAGGTAATGGCGGCTCTTGGACCCTGACTCGTAGAGGCTCTCGACCTCGCGCCACGTCACGAGGTAGCCGCCGTCCACGAACTCGCGCACCGCGTCGGGCCCGGACTCTCCGATGAGCGCGGTGATCTCGGCGTCGGTGGGCCGCTCGGACTCCACCACGATGATCCGCTGGCCGGGAAGTACCGGGTGGTTCGGGAACTTGAACGCCTGGTTCGGTGTGCCCTGGCTGGAGCCGAGGATGGTCTCCGGGAACGTGGTGTAGTTGGACGCGTACACTGAATTCAGGAGGATCCGGTCGCACACCGGCGGCTCGTCGTAGCCGCCGAACTCGAGGCGGGCCCGCACCCAGTGCAGCGTGTCGCCGTATCGCTTGAGCTTCCGCTGGGCCTTGGGGCCCACGAACTCGACGAAGCCACACGTGGTGAAGTTGTGCGTGTGGTCGCGCGGCAGGAGCAGGGCCCACTCTTTGCCGTTCCAGTACTCCCACACCACCGTCTGCTCCGCGAAGGCCGACAGCTCGGCCCCCACGAAGACCCGATCACGTTGGCGCGGGCGGCGGTTGCCGCCGGCCAGGGCGTCCGGATCGAGCACGTTGAAGTAGAGCTGCAGGGGCTCGTGCGGCAGTGGGTGCTCGAAGCCGAGGTAGAGGGTGGGGTTCTCTTCCGGGATCGGCTGGAAGGGCTGGAAGGGCTTGTACTCCTGGGCCGCGAGGCGGCTCCAGTCCACGAGCCCGAAGTCGTTGAAGCTCCACGCCTGGGCGAAGCAGGTATCGGGCTCGCTGAACTTGAGCGACAGGTTCTTCAGGACCGGCGGGCGGAGCGGGTGCTCGTCCTTGTAGACCCAGCGATCCTCGACGAGCTCGTAGCTGCCCTTCTTGCCGTAGCCCGCGCGGACGACGTGGCAGCGCACCCAGTAGTGGGCCTTGCCGTTCACCTCGCAAGCTTGCATGTCGTCGGGGCGGTTGAAGGCCACGGCGCCGGACACGGTGAGCGCGGCGGTGTCGTCGGCGAACGAGTGGGGGTTGGCCTCCGCTTCGAGCGCCTTGCCCTTCGGGGCCTCGTGACCCGGCCCGGTCCGGCCGAGCGACTTCCATCGCTTGCCCGACCAATACTGCCACTCCAGCACCAGCTCTGGCGACGCGGTGGGTTTCTCGGCGACCGACGGGTCTGACAGCTCCACCTCCACGCGGACTCGCGTGTGCGGCTGCGAGAAGATCTCGTCCGACGCGATGTAGAGGAAGTTGTCGATGCTCGGTTCGTCCCCGAGGGGCTTGAAGTTGCGGTCGAGGTCCTGCAGCAGGTAGGCCTCGCCTTGCGGATTGAAGTACACGAGGTGGGGGCGTGCCCCCTCGCCGAGGACCTCGATTCGCCCGAAGATCCGATCGAGCTCGGTCTCGTCAGCGCGCTCGGGCACTTCGGCGAGGCGCCCACGAACCCAGAAGGTCTCGATCTCGCCTACGCGGCACTTCTGGATCGCGGCCGGGCCGTGGAAGGCCACCGCATCGAACGGCTGGTCCGTGGAGGCCTCGATGAGCTCGCGCCACCGCTCGCCGTTCCAGTACTCCCACTCGAGCAGCTTCGGAAACGGGCGCTCTCCGGGAGTGGGGCGTTCGACGCGTAGCGTGAGGATGGCGGCCTCACCGAAGGCGGCAAGTCGCTCGTCTCCGAGGTAGAGGAACCGGTCGACCGACGTAACCCCTTCGAAGACCTCGAACGGCTGACGGCCATCGATGTGGGGCGTGAGATCGGAGTACTGGTCGTGGTACTGGCTGACCGCTCGCTGGATGCGGTTGTTGATCAGCACCACGTCTTGCTCCGTCTCGAAGACGGTGGCCTTCCGGTCTCCCGTGGGCTTCGTGGCGGCCTGGGTGCCCTTGGGCACGAGCTGGAGATCGGTCTTGTCCGAGAGCTGGAACGACAGCACCGTCCGCGCCGGCTGCGGCGGCTGGCGCTGGATCCCCATGAGGTCGAGGAAGGTGAGGTAGTTCTTCTCCGGCACGCGATTGAGCCGGTAGATGACCATCTCGGTCATCCACGCGAAGAGCTGCACCAGCGTGATGCCGGGGTCCGTGGGGTTGAAGTTGGTCCACTCCGGACAGTACTGCGGGATCAGCCTGACGGCCTCTTCGACGATGTCGCGATAGGTCCTGTCGTCGAGGTTGGGGGTCGGGATCGTCATGTGAGGTCCTGCTCCCGCCGCAGATAGAAGGGATAGACGAGGTTGTGGAGCTCGTTCTCGTGGATGACCGAGTACGTCACGTGGAGGAGGAGCACGTTCTCGCGAGCCGGGTCTGGCACCGCGCGGCACGTGACGTCCTTGATCCGGGGCTCGTGCTTCATGAGCGCCTGCTTCGCATCATAGGCCACCATGGACGCCGTGTTCGCCGTGTTGGGCCGGAACACGTAGTCGTGAATCGCCGAGCCGAGCGTGGGCTCCATCACGCGCTCTCCCAGCGCGGTGCCGAGCAGCACCCGGATAGCCTCCTCGATGTTCTCCTCGTAGCTCGAGGTGGCGATGCCGCCCGTTGGCCCGATCCGAACCGGGAACGACCAGCCGGTTCCGAGGAAGTTCTTTCGACTCACTGGGTCGATCCGGCGCTCGAGACAGAGGGGCCGTGAGCGCGCATCAGGCGAAGCGCCCCTCGAAGTACTGGCGACACTCGGGGCACTCGATGCGCATCTTCACGTCTTCGTCGACAGTGATGATGAGCACGCCCTTCGAACACTTCGGGCAGCGATGCCCGTCGGTGCGTCCGTTCATGGCTTCTTCGATGATGTCTTGGTACTCCGAGAGCGCGTCGAAGTCGTAGCTGGGCATGGTTCCTCCGGCCCTGAACGTCGGGCGAGGATAGCCGAGGCCCGGGGTCTGTCAACGCGCCCCGGCGGCGGCATCATCAAGGCCGCGCCCCGCAATTCGGGGCGGGCCGTACAATTCAATAAGGGTGTCTGGCGGAGGTGTGACCGCCGAAGCCGCTCAGGTGGGATTGCCCGAGGCCGTGGAGGCGAACTTGAAGGCCGTGATGTACGGCAGGCCCTGCGAAGAGATCATGTGAGTGGCCTCTGTGACCATGACCTTCCCGCTCGCGCGCGGCCCGAAGCCCTTTAGCTCCACGACTGCGCCCGGGATGATCCCGGGATCGCCCTGGACCTCGCACTCGCCCGTGAAGTGCTTGAGCGCCATCTGGTCGAAGAGCGACTGAGCGAGCTCTTGCGCCTCTTCCTTGTTCTCGCAGAACTCACCGACGCGCTCGTACGTGGCGCCGGCGCCCGAGTTGCCCCAGTGCGCCTTGCCGGCATGCTGCCAGCCCGCGGTCCAGCCATTGGCCTTGGCCGAGTCGACCTTGTCCGAGCACTTCTCCACGTCCACGACGAAAGACTGCTTCGTGGCGTTGTCCCAGCCGCGCACGCGGACCTTGTTGTAGGACGGGAAGGTCGAGACGGAGAACCGCACCTTGATCGACTTGCGGGGGTTGGTGCCCTCGAGCCGGTCGAAGCAGACCGTCACCACGGGCGACTTCGACGCGTCGAGCTCGCGACCCTGCCCGGCGTTCTTGGCGAAGTCGGCGGTGGTAGACGTGGGGCGAGGGGCCCACTTGGTCTTGAACTTGGGCTTCGCCGCGTCTTTCGGCAGGCTGAGTCCGTCGGACACCGCCTTGATCGCCGCGCCGATGCCGGCACCAGACGTGGACACCGAGTCGTCCACGGACGAGCCGGCCTCCATGTCTGTCTTCCCGTCGCCGTAGCTCTTTGCGGTGTGGCCGCGGTGGAGCCGGTGGGCCTTCTCGAAGCCGCGTACCGTGACGAGCGACGGCGTCTGCCCGTCGGACGAGTACTCCCCATCCACGTACACGACCTCACCCTCGAAGAGGGGCTGAGCCTGGCCGTAGCCGAAGCCGAGCTCGATCTTGGAGCCCTCCTTGACGTGGTCGTAGACGGTCCGCTTGCCCTCGTGAGAGGCCATGAACTGAAGGACGAACGCGTCGGGCGCGTCGATCTTCATGTCGACCGTGAGCGAGACCACGTGGGCCCCGGCGGTGGTCTTCCAGGCCTCGCCGGACGTCGTGGACTTGATCTCTTCCTTGCCGTCGATCTTGACGAGCAGGCTTACGCTTTCGGACTTCTCCGGCATGGGGTCCTCCGCTCAGCGCGCGACGTTGAGGATAGGCGGCACGATGAGCTTCATGCCGGGCGTCAGCGACATGGGGTCGTCGATGTCGTTCGCCCTGGCGATCCGGCGCCACTCGCCCGGATCGTCGTACTCGTCGGCGGCTACGTCCGAAAGCGACATGCCGCGCTTCACGGTCACGAGCTTCGCGTGGTCCGGCGACTTGAACCCGTTGCGGCGCTGCTGCTCCTCGGGCGTGAGACCGATACGGAAGGCCATGGTGACCTTCGCGCGCACCGGCGTGCCGTTCTTGAGGAACATCGTGTAGTCGACGTCCAGGTTGTCCATCTTGCCCACGAGGTCGCTCATCGGGCCAAGGCCGTTCGTGAACTCACCGTAGTGGAGCGTCACGATGGGTGGCGCGTGCTTCGAGCTGTCGTAGGAGACGAACTGCTCGAGCTTCTGGATGTAGGCCGTGTAGACGCTGGTACGCTGCTCGTAGGTGTCGAAGAAGACTGTGAAGTCCGCCCCCGAGTCCCGCTGTGGCGCCGCGTTCTGGTCGGCCTGCTTGTCCGCCGTGCCCCCAACCGGCACGCTCGTCCGAGCTTGTGCGCGGCGGATCTTGAACGACTCCGGATTGTACTGGAATTCGAAGGATTGCCCGTTGATGGACGCCTCTTGGTCGTCGACCTTGATGGTCACCTTCGCCGGCTCTCCGGCGAATGCCATGTCGAGGCCACCCGTAATCATGCCGGTAAGCGTGCTTGCCAGGCTCATCAGAACCTCCATGGGGCGTTCAGGGGACCCCATCCCCGTCTGGCAGCGCCCGGAGGCGCAGTTCGTGGGGCGCTGAGCTGCTCAGCGCCTCGTTTGGTTCAGCCGCCGCGGCGGTCACGCTCGAAGCTCCAGCGTCGGTTGAGGCGCGTGAGCACCTGCCGCGCCAGGGCGTCGTAGTCTACCTTCGCAGCCTCTGCCGCCTGCGCCGGCCCCTCCTGAGGGGCGGACTGCGCGGAGCGTGAAGAGGTGCCGCTGGTCTTGGGTTCCAGCTGAGCCTGGGCGGCGACGGTCTTCACCACCGGCGCCACGTAGGCCATCTCAGCTGCCGGCGCGGCGGCCGGACGCATCATCGTGCTGGCGAGGCGACCGAGGTCCGCGGAGGCGGGCGCCTCGCGCGAGGTGACCGGCTTCACCATCTCCCAGCTAATCGCGTCAACGCCCTGCGGCTGGCTCCGGCGTGCGCGGCTATCTTGGATTCGTGCCCAGGCCGTGCGCGCGGCGTCGACGCGGCGCTCCAGGCGCCGCACCTTGTGCTCGGCGCCGGTGACGGACGGCCCGGCCTCCGACCCGCCGCTAAGACCCTGGCCCCAGCCTGCCTGCTGGAGGACGTCCAGGGTCTCCTGGGGCCACGCATCGAAGCCGGGTCGCAGCTCGCGCCCCTCGCCACCCATTCGCGACGCCGTGTGGGCGAGGAACTCCACGATCCCGGCGTCCATGTTGGCGAAGGCGCCGTTGGCTCGGTCGACCACGCTGGCCGACAGCTCGAGCCCGCCGGGGAGCGCCGCGGACAACGGCCGGCCGCCCGGGAGGCTGGCGAGCAAGCGTCGCACCGCCTGGGAGCCCGTAGACCGGAAGGCGCGGGAGCCATCGTCGGAGGTGGCGCGTGCCCGGGTGGGCTCGCCCCCTGCTGCGTTAGCTCGTCGAGCTGACGGCGACCGGCGGGGAGCCGCGTCGATCTTCTGGCTCTCGGCGGACTTGGGCCGAAGCGCGAGCGAGGTGAGCTCTGGCGCGAGGTGCGCGAGGCGGCTGGTCGCGCCCGGCGCCGCTTCTCGACCGGATCGGTCGTCGGCCCCGAACCGACCCTGGATCGCGTCGACGAGGGACCCCGGACGGGCCCACGGCGTTGCCGCGAGGTCGACTCGCTCCGACAGGCTGCTCAGGCCAGCTGCCGCTCCGGCTTCGGCGCGGAAGGCGCCGATGGTCGGACGCTCGAGCGCGAGCCCCGTGGTCCCTGGTGTGCGCCCATCGGCCCGGGCGCCGGCTCCACCGGCCGCCTCGGTCTTGGGCGTAGCGCCGCGGAACGTCGACTTTCCGGCGAGTCGGGTTGCCAGCACTGCGCTGTCCGCGGCGCGGAGCGCCGAGCCGCCGACACCTGAGGCGGCCAAGCGGAGCACCTCGCCCACCTCGGCCGCTACGGCTGCAGCGTGCGGACGCGCGGGTCCGGTCTGCATCAAGGCGCCGAGCCGGCCTGCCGGCGTCGACGTGGAGAGCTGCGCGGGCGCGGTGTCTCCGAAGTAGCGGCTGGTGGCGGCCGTGGACTCGAGGCGCGAAGCGTTCGGACTCCGCGTCAGCGCCGTGAAGGCGCGCTCTACGGTGCGCAACGCCGCTGCGTCCGGCGACTTCGAGTTGAGGCTGTGCAGCAGCTCGGGCATGTCGAAGCCCATCGTCGCGAGCTGTGCCGCCACGGCGCTGCGGGCCGAGGCGGGCCCACTGGAGATAGCGTCAGCCAGGCGCGAGAGACCCGGCGCGTTGCGCTGGTCGCGGGCGAATGTGGCGAGGGCCCGCTCGACTGCGGCGACCCGGTCGTGGGCCAGCGCCGGCATCGCGCTACGAGAGGCGTTTGCCACGGCCGCCCTGGCGGGAGCGACGCCGCTGGGCGTGGAGCCGAGCGATACACTCGGCCGCGCATGGTTGAGGCCGGGGGCGTCGCCGCGGCTGGAAGCGGCCGGAATCGCGCGGCCCTGACCGCGGACGATCTGAGCGTCGAGCGTGGCTCCCGGCCGCGCCGCGCGGATCTCGGGTCGGAGAAGCGCCTCACGCGCTGCCCTAGCGGTGGTCGGGACCGAGCGGACTACGCGACCGGCGCGGACTTCGGCGTGCGAGCCCGCGAGCCGCTCGGCTGCCGTGGGATCGAGCCGCACGAACGCAGCGTCGATGTCGGCCCCGAGCTCGTAGTGCTGCGGGAGGGTGCTCTCCGTCCACCGGGACGCGAGGTGTCGGTCGAAGGCGGTCAACGCGGGGGCGGCGTCCAGCTCTGCGCGGCCGAGCACGCGGTCGATGCCCGATTCGGACGCGGGCAAGGCCGCATCGAAGGCGAGGGCGGGGCGCGCAGCCCGCGGCACGAATGAGGACGGGCCGCGCGGAGCCGCCGCGGGGGACTCTCCTCGGACGTCGCGCGATGTTGCCGAGAGACGCGATGACCGAGGCCCGAACCCTACGACGTCGCCGCGACCGACGAAACCGCCGGTCGCGGTGCGCGCGTCTCCGGCGCCGGTGCCGCCCGCGTTGCTGGCGTCCCCAGCTGCGAAGCCGACACCGCCGAAGCGTTCGCCGGCGTCTGACGCGATCGTCCAAGTCGGAGCCATCGCTGGCCCTTGCGCGCTCGCCACCCTTGTGGAGGCAGCCGCGACCCGTCGTGTGATCTCCGCCGCCGAGCTCAGGGGCATGGTGATGGCCGAGAGCTGCTGAGCAACCCTGGGGGACATCGATGCGGCGCCGGCAGACCGTACAGGGCGAGCCTGGACCCCGAGTGCGGCGTCGACCGTGGTAGCGGCCCGGTCGCCGCCCAGGTTCACGAAGACGGTGGGATCGTCGAAGCCGACCGCGTAGTCGCCCACGCTCATCCGCACCTCGCCGGAGCGGGTGAGGGGCGCCTCTTGAGAGTGGAAGGCAGACAGGCGGGGCTGGGCGGCCTCGAGCTGTGCCGTGGCGAAGAGCTCAGGCGAGGTGCTGGTGACCCCTCGCTGAGCGGCGGCGAGCGAGCTCGGGACCGGCATACCCAGCGCAGGGGCAAGCTCCCGAGCGACGGCGCCCGCCTGGCGGCGCTCGGTGCTGATTGTGGCCGGGACCAGGTCTCTCAGCTGAAGGCCACCACGCCGTGGCGCTGTGTCGGCGCGGCGGGGGAGGGCGGCTGACCCAACGACGCGGGCGGACGCCAGGCGTTGAGCGAGGCTGCGGGGCGCCAGCTGGTCGAGCTCGGCGACAGGCGCCGCGACCGGCACCGACGCCGCGTGCCGCGAGAGGGCTGGCTGCGCCGTGGCACCCGCTTGGGCGGCGGCGAGCGACGACGCGCCGAACCGGGGCAGCGCCGCGGCGAGCTGCCGAACGTGGGCGTTCTCTTGGCTCACACGACGCGCGCCGCGCGCCGGGAGGGCGGGCTGGGCAGCGCGGTCAGCCGCGTCGAAGCGGCCCTGTGCCTGCCGCGCCGCGGACGAAGGTTCGGCTAGCGAGAGCCACTGATGGTCGGCCGCGTCATAAGCGAGGCGCGACTCCGCGCTGGACTCCTTTGACCGACCGGGCGCTCGCGCATCGACACGGAGCGCGGCCTCGGCGCGCGCGGAGTTGAAGACGCCTGGCGCGCGTGTCGCAGCCGGATTGAAGGCGGCGTCCGCGAACCGGAGCGCCGACTCGAGCGCCGGGGTGCGATCAGCCGAGATACGAAGTCCATCCAGGGAGAGCGAAGGCGCTACGCCGTCGCGCTGCCAGCCACCGGCAGAGCGGGAGGCCGACGGGGCTGCGGCGTCACGCCGCAATCCACCGGCCGCGGCGACGACCGAGGGGCGGGCGTGGTCGAGCGCTACTGCCGGTCCTCGCGCGGCGCGCGCCGACTGAGAGGCGGCCTCGGCGCGGCGCTGCGGCGCACCGGCCGCTGAGACCGCGGCGTGCGTGTTGCCGGGCCGAAGCGGAGCGTCCGTCGAGAACAACGAGCGGCGCCGCGGCGCGACAGCCGGGGCTGACGTCTCGCGTACTGCGTCCAACACTCGGCTCGAAGATCCACCGCGCTCGCTGGCGTATGCCGCGTCGTCCAGGGCCGACTCGAGCGCGAGCGGCCGGGTGGTGACCCGCGCGCCATGCGCCACCTGCTCGCTGCGAACGAAGGCGCTGGCCAGCTTCTGGGCGGCGGACTCCGCTCGTCCGACGCGCATCGCAGCGGGGAGCGCGTCCTCGACCAGGCCCACCAGCGGCTCGGAGCGGCCGGCAGCGATGCCTTGAAGTCGACTCTCGGCGTTCGGGGCGGCGCCGACGGCGGCCAGGGCGCGCTTCGGACGCGGCGTTGCGCCGGCTCGTCCCATACGCGCTGGGTAGGGCTGGATCGCCGTCTTGGACACGGCAGCGCGCCGCGCCTGCGCGTCGGCCGCAGGCAAAGCGCCCTTGCGATCTCGTCGGGAGAAGAGCGATGTGCGCTGCCGCGCCCCAGTAATCGCCTCGGCGACTTCGGCCGTGAGCGGCTCCTCCTCCTCGAGCATCAGCGACTGGAAGTCGCCGAAGTCGAAGTGTCCGTAACCGTCCGCTAGCTCGTTCTGACCACCGCCGAGCATGTCGGTAGCGAAGGAGGAGACCAAGAAAGCGGCGCCGGGATCGTCGGACAGGTACTTGCCCGCGAGGCGCCGGTTGAGCCCGTCGACGCGTGCGCCGTCGTAGGCCTCGCTGACGCAGAAATCGAGCTTCCTCGTGAGGACGCGGTCCGTGAGCGCGCGCCACTGCTTGTCGACCGATTCGCCGCCCTCGCCCAGCGAGGCCAACGTCGCGTGCCCCAACCAGACCCGCTGGAGGCGGGCAGCCAGCTCTCCGGCTCGAAGGTCGCGTGGGGTGTTGGCGGTTTGGCTCATCGTGTCTCTCCCTCAGGTCGCTCGGTTCAGTGGGGTCCGGGGTTCAGATCCCTGGGACGCTCACCTTCGGCATGTTCCCGGACATCGCGCCCCCGATCATGCCCATCGCGGCGCCGCCGACGGCGCCGAGGACCTGGTCGAGCAGGCCACCCGGGTGGAACTCGAAGCGCTCGTAGTGGATCTGCATCGACTCCACCGCGACCTCGTTGCCCTGCGTGGAGAAGTTCGGACCGTTCCACGCCGAGACGAACGCGTTGTAGAAGGTGATCCGGCCGATCTCGTTGAGGCCCAGTGCGCCGCCCAGGCCGCCGCCGGTCCCGCGCTTCAGCGCGACGACATGCACCATCTTGCGCATGGTGGGGATCGTCTCCGTGTACGTGCTCTTCATCATATCGAAGAGCAGGCCGTCACCCGCGACGAAGCCGCGCTTCAGGGTGAGGGGCTCGAACTTGGCGGCGCCGATCAGGTACTTCTGCTGGTCGTTGACGCCGATCTGGTTGACCTCGTCGACCTTGACCGAGACCTTGATGCCCTCGACGCCCGTGAACATGCCGAGGCTGAGGCCGTCGATCTCCACCATGTAGTTGAACGCTACGGAGGGGTCCCGCCGTCCGGCGCCGAAGATCGCGCTGAAAGCGGCTCCGAGCGCGGCTTTTCCTGCGCTACCCACGATGGCGCCTGCCGTGCCACCGATCGCGCCCGCGACCGAAGAGACCGCTGAGCTGCCGAGCCCGAATCCGATCGATGCCATGTCACGCCTCCCTTATCGGCCCGCCTACTCGAGGCGGGCGTGTGTTTCAGCCCCCGACGGGCCCGAACTCGGCCGTCTCCTCGGATACCCGGAAGACGATGAACTCGGCCGGTCGCACCGGTGCGACACCCACCTCCACCACCACCTGGCCCGCCTCGCGGACTTCCGGTGGGTTGGTCTCGGTATCGCACTTGACGTAGAACGCTTCCTCCGGCGTGCGGCCCTTGAAGTAGCCCGAGCGCCAGAGCTCGTTGAGGAAGTGGGACACGCTGTGCGTGATGGTCTTCCAGAGCCGCTGGTCATTCGGCTCGAAGACGACCCACTGCAGGTTCCGCTCCATCGAGCGGATGATCGCGCTGATGGTGCGGCGCACGTTGATATAGCGCGAGCCGGAGTCCGACGACGCGGTGCGCGCCCCCCAGACCCGCATGCCGCGCTTTGCGAACGTCTTCAGCGCGTTGACGCCCTGGGCGTTCAGGTGGCCGATGTCCTCGTCGGCTAGGAGCACGCTGAGGTCAACGATCCCCTCGAGCTCTTCGTTGGCGGGTGCGCGGTGCACGCCCTCTTTCGCGTCGCACCGGGCGTAGATCCCCGCGACGTGGCCCGAGGACGGGACTTCGCGTACCACTCCGTTGACCTCGGTCTTCACCCAAGGGAAGTAGAACGCGGCGTATTGCGAGTCGAACATGAGGCGCCACTGGAGCGCGTGGACGTAGTTCTTGACGTTGGGGAAGTCGAGCAGCGCGAAGCGGTTACGCATCCGCTCGGCCTGGCTCACCAGCGCTTGCTGAACGACCTCGACGTCCTTCTCCGTGCGGAAGCCCTGGCTGTGCTGGAGGCACCAGAACAGGTCCGGAACGGCCAGCAGGTCGATGTCTTCGACCGCCTCGAACGCGGCGAGGCCGTAGCGCTCGCCGGGTCCGATGTTCATGCCGACGAAGTCGTCCGGCGTGATGTTGTAGATGCCGTCGGTGCCACCGGTGAGCGGCACGGCGTCTGTGGCGACCGGGTACCGCTGGTTCAGCGCCGACTCGTTGCGCATGTCGGTGACGCGAATCAGCTGGGACTGCGCGTTCACCACGCGGACGAAATAGTGGTCCGAGTTGGGCGCGAACGAGAGCTCCTTGAAGACCTCCTTGCGCGTTGGCGTAACCACCTCGAGCTCGAACTCGACAGGCTCGACGTACGTTGGGGCTCCCGACAGGAACTTGCGGCCGACCGGGTGGTCGATGCGCCAGTGGATCGTCTTCCCGTCGAGCTCCGTGATGGTGCGGTACTCGGCCGCGTCGTCGTCCGAGATCTTGACCACCGTCCCGCGGCGGAGGCCGTGGGTGGACTTGATTGTGGCGCTGAGGTCGCCGTCGTGCATGTCGAGCGTGAGGAACGTCTGTACCCGCGGCTCGGGGCGGCGCACCTTGACGCTGACTTCATTGCCCCACGTGCCCTCGTTGAGGGCCTCGACCAGGATCGTGAGCTTGCCGTTCTCATCGCGGAGGCGCGCCTGGCTGGCCTTGGCGATCTCGCCACGGCCCTTGTCCGACAGGTGGCACACGCGGAGCACGTGGCACTCCTGGCCGCCGTTGTCGAAGTAACCCTTCACCGCCGTCTCGAGATAGGTGTCGACGGGCAGCCGCCCGAACACGTCCCTGAACTGCGAGGGATCCGTGATGCGGACGGGCGTGTTCGTAGGCCCCTTCTGCGTTACGCCGACGAAGCCAACCACGCCGCTGCGCACCAGGTGGATCGGGGTGTACCGGATCTCGCGCGCGGCGGCGTATACGCCAGGAGGGCGCACTGCAGTCATCGGCTGGCCTCGGTCGCCTGGGCTCCGGAGACCCCACCCGCGCGGCTCTGAGAGACGCCGGCCGGGGTCGGAACTACCCGGGACTTTAGACCCATGCTGGAGACGAAATCGGGCACGGTACGCGGATCTCCTAGGCGACGGTCGGTCGCTAGCGGGGGAAGTAGCAAGAGTCGCACCAACGGAGCGTCCCCTCAGCCGCCTCCCCACGAGCCGGGGGGAGACAGCTTGGGCACGGCGCGGCGTGCGGTCTCGAGACAACCCGCAAGCGGAGGACAGACTAACACGTTGACGGCGGCGTGACAGCTGGCCCAAGCTCCATGGCGGTGGACAACTTTACGCTCACGCTCATGGGCCTCGCGGTCGCGTTGGGTCGGCCGGGTCGGGGCCTCCCGCGCCGGCTAGCGCTCGTCACAGCGGTCATCGCGGCCAATCTCCCGGACGTGGATCTCC
The DNA here is from genome assembly GCA_005776725.1 of Pseudomonadota bacterium. GTDB lineage: Bacteria > Myxococcota_A > UBA9042 > SXOO01. The sequence continues at coordinate 38,393 of SXOO01000037.1, forward strand.
TGGTGTTCCTCATCCGGGGGCAGACGGAGTTCGTCTTTCGCCACGCGACGGTCACGCACTCGGTCTTTGCGCTCGCCGTACTGCCGCTCGGGGTGGGTGCCATCGCGTGGCTCTTCACACGCGCCTCCTTCCCGCGCCTCGCGGGGCTCTCCCTGCTCTGCGTCGCCGGCCACCTCGGGCTCGACGCGCTGGGAGCGTGGGGCATCGCGCCGCTGGCGCCCATCCTGGACGTGCGGCTGGGCCTCGGCTGGCTCTACTCGACGGACTTCGTCCTGCTCGGGCTCTTCTCGCTGCCGCTGTGGGCGCCGCGGGTGGCGGGTGTAGCGCAAGACCGCGTGGCCACGCTCGCGATGGCGCTCGCCGCGTGCTGGGTCGCCGTGATGGGCGGGCTCCATGCGCTGGCCGAAGGCCGCACACGCGCCGCCGCCGCTGCTGCGGGCCTCGAGCCCCGCGACGTGGAGGTGTTTGCTTCCCCCTTCCTGCCGCTGTTCTGGAACGGGCTCGCTAGTGATGGCGAGCACTTGGCGCAGGTCCGCGTCACGCTTGCCGGCGCCTCCGAAGTCGGGGCGCTACACCACGTGAACATGCTTCATCCGGCGGTACAGGCGGCGCTCGGGACCGAGGTGGGGGCAAGATGGATGCGCTGGGCGCGTGTTCCGGCCGCGCAGGTCGTGTGCCTCACCGACCCGGTGGGAGACGCGCCGGGCAAAGTCGCGGTTCGCTTGTCGGACCGTCGTTTCGCCGATCCGTGGATGGAGAGCCCGGCGGGTACCCTTCGCTTCGAGCTCGAGTATGACCGCCGCGGGCGGCCTTTCCGAGTGCTGGGCCACGCGTGGGCCACCGCGTGGACGGGCACGGGTGATCCGGAGCCGGGTGGTTGCAAGGACGCGCCTACCGCCGCTCGCCGTTGAAGCCGCTCGGCCTCAGCGACGTGGCCGCCAGTCCGCCGGGAGCTCCGGGACGTCGTCCTCGCCCACCACAGGTCGCTCGCTAGCGACGCGCGGAGTGAGCGTTCTCTCCGGCTTCGGCGAGGAGACCTCGGTCACGCGCTTGATGGGCGTTACCGTCCGCTCTGGATCCCCTAGTCTGGGCGTGTAGGTCCGCGCTGGCGCGGGCGCGTCCTGCGCCGCGATCCTCGGCGTGTGTGCGCGCGGCTCGCGGGGAGCCACCGGCTTCGCCTCGGGCGCGAGGATTCTTTGCGGTTCCGGTTGCGGCGCGTCCACCGGACGCGGCGGTCGCGTTGATGTACGGGGCGGAGAGGTGACCGACCCGTCGCTCGGCGGCCGCGATGAGGTGCTCGGGACCGGTGCCGGGGCGCCTAGCCCCGAGGCCGTTCGGGCGGGGGCGGCGGCCGCGCGCCCGGGGGGCATCGTGACGCTACGTTTCGGACCGGAGTCCTGCCCGCGTGCTTTCGGGTTCGAGAGGGCGTCGCGCGCCGAGCTGCTGAGGTTTCGTGCGCGTTCGTAGGCGGGCGTCGGCTTGGTGACGATCTCCGCCGTGACAGGCTCGACGGAGCGGCCGAAGCGCGACTGGAAGAGCGACTGGAACTCTGCCTCGGACCCCTCGTTCTCGTCGAAGGCATCCCAGTCCTGGCTCGCAGTCCGCGGCTCTTGGCGGGGCAGCCCGGCAAGTACGGGGAGCGGCACCGTCGGCTCAGGCGCCACGGGCTCGACCGAGGTCACCGCGCCCAGCGACGGCGAGCTTGGTGTTCGTCGTGGTGGGGCGTGGTCCGCCGTGAGCTCCGACCGTAGGTCGGACCACGCGGCCTCCAGCGCTGTGCTTCCGGGCGCCGGTGTGTCCAAGACCGGCGCCTCCGGGGCCAAGGCCGGCGGAACGACCAACTTGGCTTCGGGGGGCGGCAGCTCAGCAGGAGCGCGTGGGGCCGGTGACTCACTCTCCGCCGCTCGGGCTGCGAGCCCGTGTGCGTGCTCGTGGACCGGAGCGCTCCAGTCCACCGGTTCGACCCTCGACGGAGCTCTCGACGGGCGAGGAGCCTGTGCGGGCGCAGCGGCCGCGCCCGAGTGGCCGGCCGTCCGCTCTGGCTCCGGAACGACCGGCTGACTCGGGCTTGGCTCTTCGTCCTCGACCGGTCCGGCGGCTTCGGGCGCGGGCTGCGCGGCGAAATCTTCGTGCGCGACACGAGTACTGGCTCCGGCTGACTGCTCCGGGACTGCTTCTGCGACTGGCTGTGCGACTGGCTGTGCGACTGGCTGTGCGACTGGCTCTGCGACTGGCTCTGCGACCGGCTGTGCGACTGGCTCTGCGACTGGCGCTGCAACTGGCGCTGCGACGGGCTGTGCGACTGGCGCTGCGACTGGCTCTGCGACTGCCTCCGCGACTGGCTCTGCGACGGGCTCTGCGACTGGCGCTGCGACAGGCGCTGCGACTGGCGCTGCGACTGGCTCTGCGACTGGCTCTGCGACCGGACGAGCGGCGGGCTGTTCGCTGGAGATTGGAGCAGCGACTGGCTCTGCGACAGGCTCTGCGACTGGCGCTGCGACTGGCTCTGCGACAGGCTCTGCGACTGGCGCTGCGACTGGCTCTGCGACTGGCGCTGCGACAGGCGCTGCGACTGGCTCTGCGACTGGCTCTGCGACCGGACGAGCGGCGGGCTGTTCGCTGGAGATTGGAGCAGCGACTGGAGCTGCGTCTCCAGCTGAGGGCTCGCGGCCCGGCTCCTCGTCTGCGACCGGACGAGCGGCCTCTGCTGCGGGCGCAGACGCCGTCTCTGCCGCAGCGTCTTCGTGGCCGTAGTAGAGCGGCGCGGCCGGCTGGCCGTACGCAGTTGCCCCCTCACCCGACAGAGAGCTTGCAGTGGCGTCCGCGCGTTCCTGTGGCCTATGGGAGCCCGTGGAGGCCGCGCCTTCGCCGCTTGCGGCGGCGTCCGATGCTCGCTCACCGGGCGCGTGGCTCCCCGCGCTGGGCTGAGAGTGCTCGGCTGCTGGGGGAGCGACCCCGCCCCCCCTCTCGAATTCGATCGGCGTCAGGCTCCGCCCGCCATCCACCCACGCCGCGCGCGCGGTAGGGGGCTCGATGCGAGCCTCCAGGACCGGAGTGACTTCCTCTTCCTCGGTTTCGAAGCCCAGCTCTGCGTCCGGGGCCTCCACCGTAGGCGTGGCCCGGGTGACCACCGCAGGAGCCGCTGGCGCTCCGGGCGTGGCAGCCTCGCGCGGCAAGGGCTCGACTGCAACAGCAGGCTTCGGTGGCGCCGTGGGAACCACCGAGGCTGGGTGAGACGAATGATGCGCTCCAGGCTGCCCCTCAGGAGGCTCGGTGGTGATGCGCTGGGCGTGTGGGACCTGAGGAACGGCTGCCGATGCGAGGGGGACTCCCCGCCAGTCCTGTGCCTCGGCGTGTGGCGCCGCCGGCTTGGTGGCGGGCGGCGGCCTTGTGGGCCGTGGTCGCGCGCCACCACCAGGGACCGGGGCCTCGAAGTCCTCCCACCAGGGAGAACGGGCGTCCAGAGTGGCGCCGCCGGTGACTGGGCGCGGGTACAGCTCTTCGCCGCACGTTGCGCAGAAGCGCGAGTCGTTCTTTGGGCTCTGCTCGGTTCCGCAGCGGTTGCAGGTCATGCGCTTCCTTGACGATGCGGGGAGCCCGAGCGCCTGAGCGCCCGGAGCGCCCCCGGCCGGCGGGTTCGCCCCGTGTCTGCTTCCAGAGTGCCTCGCATGGGCCATACATAGCCCCGGATCCCAATCCCATCAACTCGGCGCACACCTGCGTCGCGAGCGGCTCGGGTATGGACGTGCTGGCGCGGCGTGTTTATGGTGCGCCGCTCGGCACGCCGGTGTGCGTGCCAACGGGATCGTCCTGGGCGATCGCCCCTCCGCCGTTCGATCGGCTGGGCGCGGTACCCGTCCGATCTCCACCACCATCCACAAGGAGCTCTTCATCCGATGCGTCTCATGCTTTCGCTCGCCGTGCTGTTCGCGTCCGCCGTCCTCGCTGTTGACGCCCGCGCCGAAGGACCCAAGGTCAAGATCGAGACCTCCCACGGCGAAATCATCGTGGAGCTGAACCCCGAGAAGGCTCCGATCTCGGTCGCCAACTTCCTGCAGTACGTGAACGACAAGTTCTACGACGGGACCGTTTTCCACCGTGTCATCAAGGGGTTCATGATCCAAGGCGGCGGTTTCACGGCCGACCTGAAGCAGAAGCCCACCCGCCCGCCCATCAAGCTCGAAGCGCGTAACGGCCTCTCGAACCTCAAGGGCACCATCGCGATGGCTCGCACGATGCAGCAGGACAGCGCAACGGCGCAGTTCTTCCTGAACCACGTCGACAATCCGAACCTCGATGCTCACGGCGGCGGTTATGCCGTCTTTGGGAAGGTGGTCTCGGGCATGGATGTAGTTGAGAAGATCGCCGCGGTGGCCACGTCCACGCAGTCCGGCATGAGGGACGTGCCTGCCGCCGCTGTCACCATTAAGTCCATTCGCAAGCTCTGATCGGCGGGCGGCGGCCGTTAGCTAGCCCAGCGCGCAGCCTGCCCGGAGGGGGTGGGCGCGTCGTTCACCCGTGGACGACGCGGTCCCTCCCAGAGCTCTTGGCCACGTAGAGCGCGGCGTCGGCGCGGCGCATGAGGCGCTGCGGATCCTCCCCGGGGCTCCACAGCGCCGTCCCGACGGAGCAGGTCACTCGAATGGCGCACCCCTCCCACGGGACCGCGAGCTCACGCACCCCTTTGAGGAGCCGCTCCACCAGTCGATCCCGGCCCGACGGATCGACTCCGCGTACCACTACCGCGAACTCTTCACCGCCCACCCGCGCCACATGGTCGTCCCGTCGCGGAAACGCGCGAACTAGCGTGTCCGCCACGCCCCTGAGCGCGGCATCGCCCGCGGCGTGTCCCAAGGTGTCGTTCAGCTTCTTGAAGTGGTCGAGGTCGAGGGAGATCAGCAGCAGCCCGTCTCGGACCGCCTCCTCCAGGACCGTCTGTTGCTCCAACAGGCGGTCGAAAGCGCGCCGATTGTAGACCTGCGTGAGGGCATCGGTCTCCGCGTCCTTCCGGGTCGTGTCGAGGTCCGCCCGAAGCGACGCGACGTGCTCTCCCAGGCGGGACAGCTCGCTTTGAAAGCCGGCCTCGCGACGGGCCATCACGGTTCGAATCCCGCCCACGGCGCCCTTCACCGCTCCTGCCAGGACGTCGAGCCGTCCCGTCTGCAGCGCGGCCTCGAGGCTGGCAACGTGCGCCTCCACCTCCTTGCCGGTGGAGCGCTCGCCGTGGACCATCGAGCGGATCCCTATCAGGAGCTCGCTGGTCGCACCGCGGAGCCGCTCGACTTGCCGCTCGACGAACGCCTTCTCCGCCTTGCGGCGGGCCTCCACGAAGCGCCTCGTGTCGCCGAAGCGCGACTGGGCCTCATCGCCGCGGCTCGGCCCCAGCAGCACACGCCGCGCGTGCGCTTCGCAGTCGCGCTCGAGATCCGCCTGACGATCTGTGTCGAGGTCGAAGCCGTGGCGGCCGAAGGCCCGGACGACGGCGGCCAAGGCATCGAGCGCCTGATCGACGAGGCTTTGGTGTGACGCGGGCGGTTCGGGGGGCATGACCCTTCATGAACGGTGCAGAGCGCCCGAGAGTAAGTCCCGACTGCCGGTCCCACGTGCTTCAGCGGCGAGGGGCACGCGGCTGCACGCGCGCCGCCGGATTCCTGTAGCCTGTATCCCGGAGGTGTGGCCTTGAGGGGTCGCTTGATCGTGTGGTTGGTGCTTCTCGCGTGCGGAAACCCGGGCCCGCCCGAGCCGCCCGAGACGGTCGTGGTACAGGCACAGGACGCTACGCTCACGCTCGTCCCCGGAGCGGCCTGCGCCGCCGGGACGCCCCCGCCGGGCCGCTTCACGGAGTACCGAGAGGCCTGGGGGGTGGACTTCGTCTACTCCGACCACTTCACCGACTCCGGCCAGGAGTTCTGGAAGGACCTTGGCGGCGTCGCCGTAGCCGACCTCGACGGCGATCGTGCGCTGGACCTATACCTCGCCAACTACGGCGACGCAGACGCCGTCTACGTCACCGGAGGTAGGGGCGCAGCCAGCTTCCAGCGGATGGACCGCGTGGCCAGCACCGGCGTCCCGCGCTCCGGAGTGGTGTCGCTGGCGGACCTCGACGGTGACGGAGCCCTGGATGCACTGCTTGGCGGGAACGAGCTGAGTACGGGCTGGGCCCGCGGGCTCGGCACCGGGGCCTTCGCGGATCCGGTACCGCTACCGCAGGGCGCTGGCTTCGACGCGCTGCCTGTGGCCCACGGGTTCGCCACCGGGGACGTGGACGGGGACGGCTGGCTCGACGTCTGCACCGCGGTGCACGACGAGTTCCGAGATGGCGAGAACTGGCCGGGCCGCGAATGGTTCTCCCGGAACGCCGGCGGCGTCCTCGAGGCGGACGACGACAGAATCCCACCGACTCGCGTCGAGGACATGACCTTCGTCTGCTCGCTCCTCGACCTGGACGACGATGGCGATCTCGATGTCCTCGAGACAAACGACGCCTGGTCGCTCGCAGGCCTGGGCCTCGATCGCACGGACACCGAGGTCCAGGGGAACCGCGTGTTCAGGAACGACGGCGGGTTGTTCACGGACGCCAGCGCGGGGAGCGGCGCAAACATCGAGATTTCATCGATGGGGCTGGCGGCGGGCGACTACGACAACGACGGCGACCTGGACCTCTATGTCACGTCCATGCCGCCGCTCCCCTCCGCGCTCCTCCGAAACGACGGGGCGCTGCGCTTCAGCGACGTCACCTATGACGCGGAGGCCGACACGCTCTTCCCGGAGCACGACGTGGGTTGGGGGGCGGTCTTCGTCGACGCCGACGCCGATGGTTGGCAGGACCTCTTCGTGGTTCACGGCTACCACACCTCGGGTGACGGAGAGGGGCTCGGCCCCGCGATCGTGAACGCAAACCACCAGGCGGACGTGCTCCTGCGCAACCTGGGCGACGGTCGCTTCGAGTCCCTGGAGGCCGCCGCGTCCGGGGTCGACGGTAAGGGATGGGGCCGCTCTGTAGCCGTGGGAGACCTGAATCGCGACGGCTTCCCCGACGTGGTGGTGACCAACGCCGACGGCCGACCCGATGTGTGGCGCAACGGCTGCGACGCGAGGCCGTGGCTAACGGTGTCGCTCGAGGGACCGGCGCCGAACACCCACGGCGTGGGCGCTCGGGTGCGGGTTCGGTCCGCGGATCGCATCCAGACGCGCTGGATCCTCGGGGGCGGGGATGGCCTCTATGGCATGTCGGCGCCCGAGGCATACTTCGGCTTCCCGGACGGCACCGAGCAGGTCGATCTCCAGGTCCGCTGGCCGGATGGCGGCGTCACGCAGGCCACGGTCCCCGCCCGCCGACACGTGGTATTGACGCGGAGACCGCCGGCGTAGTCGCACGGTCCCGGCCGCCTGAGTGAGGCCACGACTACGCTCTCAAAGTCTGCGAAAATTCATGTTGGGGCCGGGGCAGCAGAGCTCCCCGGCCCGGTTCACCTCCGCGCTCCCGCGCTCCGGTGAATTCCCGTTGAGCTTTCGGGCGCGCTGGGGCACCGTCGCGCCGCATGAAGCACCTCCGCAACGTCCTGATCGCCCTTCCCCTGGCCACCGCGCTCGCCTCGGCTGGCTGCAAGAAAGACAACGCACCTGCTGCGGCGCCGGGTGCGCCCACGGGCGCGGCAGCTCAGCCCGCAGCCCCTGGCGCGGAAGGCGCTGCCAAGCCCGCCGACCCGGCGGCTCCGGCTGCTGAAGGCGGAGCTGCCCCCGCAGCGGCGCCCGCGCCAGGGGCGGGCGGAGGCGGACCGTTAAAGGATGCTACATCCATGGGGCTCTCTGGCGACGCCCCCAGTGGAGTGAAGCGCGTCACATCGTCGTCCCCGGGG
>SXOO01000038.1 GCA_005776725.1 Pseudomonadota bacterium
AGATCGAGCCGGGGCCGAGGCCCACCTTCACCACGTCCGCCCCCGCGTCGATGAGCGCGCGGGTGGCCTCCGCAGTGGCGACGTTGCCGGCCACGAGGCGCAGCTCGGGGTAACGCGCGCGGAGCGTGCGAGTCTGTTCGATGACGCCGCGCGAGTGGCCGTGGGCGGTGTCGATCACGAGCAGGTCCACGCCAGCCGCCACCAGGGCGTCGGCGCGCTCCAGTTCCTTGTCGCCTACCCCCACCGCGGCGCCTACCACCAGGCGGCCATACGCGTCCTTGGCGGCGTGCGGGTAGTCGCGGTTCTTCTCGATGTCGCGGACGGTGAGGAGCCCCCGGAGCTCCATCCGGTCATCCACGATCAGCAGCTTCTCGATCCGGTGGTCGCTGAGGAGTCGCTTCGCGTCTTCGATCGACACGCCCGGCCCCGCGGTGACGAGCCGCGTGGACATGCGCTCGCGCACGGTCCCGTCGTCCCGGGTGACGTAGCGGAGGTCGCGGCGCGTGAGGATGCCCACGAGGCGATCCCCTTCGATGACCGGGAGGCCGCTGATGCCGTGGTGGTCCATGAGCTGCCGAGCGGCCGCCACGGTCTCCGAAGGGCCCACCGTGATCGGGGACTCGATGATGCGGCTCTCGGAGCGCTTGACCCGGCGCACCTCGGCGGCTTGGACCGACGCCTCGAGGTTCTTGTGGATCACGCCGAGCCCCCCGGAGCGCGCCATCGCGATCGCCATCCGGGCTTCGGTGACGGTGTCCATCGCGGACGAGAGCAGGGGCAGACGCAGCGTGAGCCCGGCCGCTAGCGGCGCCGTGAGGTCGGTGTCTTTGGGCAACACCTCGCTGTAGGCAGGCTGGAGGAGGACGTCGTCGAAGGTGAGCGCGCTGGGGATCTCCGTCATGCCGGCTGCGTCTAGCAGACCTGCGGCGCGCTGCCAACGCCCGCTTCGAGGCGGCCGCCCGGGCCCCCAAGACTCCCGAGGAGACCGGCGCGGTCTTGCTCGACGACCCCGCCGCGCCCCCCTATGCTCGCGCGCCGATGAACGCCCCGAGACTCGCCGTTTCCATCCTCCTGGCCCTCGCCACCGCCGCCACCGCAGACGACGCCACGCGGATCGGTGCCCAGAAGGTCATCACGTTCCACGTCCTCGAGAGCCTCGCGCGCGGCAAGGCCACCTCGCCCTTCCTCCCTGCGCGAGAGCCGCTGTACGACAAGGTGGACGCGGAGAAGAAGAACCCGCTCACCGTGCAGCACCCGTGGGGCGGAGAGGGAGCCAACCGCTTCATGCGGCTCCGCGTGAAGAAGACGGATCCGAAGGCCGTCATGACCGAGCTCCGGGACTGCCTCGCTGTGCCCCTCGTGGGCCGCATCGACTTCCCTGACGTCACCGTGCTGCCGGGATCCGAGCTGCGCCTCGGCACCCACTACCTCTCGAAGGGGCATGGCCGAGCGCGCCTGCGCGTCCTGGCGGTCGAAGGCTCGAAGGAGACGCCCCTCGTGGACGAGGCGGCCTCTGGCGCCACGCTCTACGGCGGCGGCTGGGTGGAGAAGAGCATCTCGCTCGCGTCGCTTGCTGGGAAGCGCGTCACGCTCCGGTTCGAGGTAGACGACGAGCGGCTCGGCGCGAACCGCTGGAGCGCCACTCGGGGCGACGCGAAGGGGGTGGGGCTCTTCGCTCATCCGCGCATCGTGTCGTGGGTCAAGGCGGCGGACGCCTCCGCACGCAAGGCCGCGAAAGACCTCACCGGTCACGAGCTCGGGCGCAACGTGATCGTCACGGTGTTCGACTCGGGTCGCGCGGACCTCATGAGCCCGGTTCGCGAAGAGAGGGGCCTCATCCCGTCGCTCACGCCCAACCTGGATCGCTTCGCGAAGAAGGCGATGCGGTTCTCGCGCGCCTTCTCTGCGGGGAACCAGACGCGCACAGGCGCCTACTCACTGGTGACGTCGCTGCCACCGAGCGTCGCGGGGTGGTGGCAGACGCGGTGGGAGTTCGACGACGCGACCCGCGCCCGGTTCTACGGAGGCAAGCTGGCGCTGCTGACCCAGGAGATGCGGAAGGCGGGCTACACCGTGGGCCACCTGGGCTTCAACGGCTTCCTGAACGGCTCGATGTACCTCTCCCTCGACATGGGCTTCGACTTCGTCCGTGAATACAACGGCGTGCCGGAGAACACGGTCAGGATGACCGACGGCATCATCGACTGGCTCGGAGAGCACAAGGACGAGAAGTTCTTCATCGTGGTCTGGTACGAGCCGCCGCACTTCCCCTACTCACCGCCGAAGGGGTACGTGGAGCGCGCGCACGCCATGGGCGTGCCGAAGGACCACAAGTTCTTCCATCGCGGATTCCTGGGGAAGATGGTCTACGGAGACGAGCACTTCGGGCGCCTCCTCACCCACCTCGAGAAGTCGGGCACGCTCGACAAGTCGGTCATGGTGATCACGGCGGATCACGGCGAAGCCATGGATCTCCGCCACGACGGCTATAGCGACAACGTGAACACGCAGGTCGCCCGCATGCACGGGAAGTCGTTCTTCGACGAGGAGGTGCACATTCCGATGCTCGTCCGAGCGCCCGGCGCCATCCCGGAGGACCGGACGGTCAAGAACCAGGTGTCGCTCATCGACCTCGGGCCCACGCTCCTGGAGTTGGTGGGCCTGAAAGCGCGCCCCGAGGTGCAGTTCGGGCGGTCCTTTGCCGGGCTCGCGCGCGGCGGGAGCGAGCCGGATACGCGGTGGGCGTACTTCGAGGGGCGCTGGTCGGCCGGCTTCCGCGAGAGCGGCTGGAAGTACATCTTCCACGAGCGCGACGAGCGCCTCCGCTTCAACAACCCGGAGGGCTTTCAGCGCAAGCGGGACGGCGAGGACGAGCTCTACGACACGAGCAAGGACCCGTTCGAGCTCACCAACCTCGCCAGCAAGGACCCGGCGGCGCGGAAGCGTCTGAGGGCACGCTACGGGGAGCTGCGGAAGATCATGGCGGACTTCCACCGCAAGATCGGCCACGACGGGCCGCTGCCGAGGCCCCTCAGCCCCCTCGCGCCGTGAGCCTCTTCGAGACCGGCATCGCTCAGGACGCTCCGCTGGCCGAGCGGATGCGGCCGCGACACCTCGACGAGCTCATCGGGCAGGAGAAGGCCTTCGGGAAGGGCACCTTCCTCCGGCGCGCGCTGGAGCGTGGCACCCTGCCCTCCTTCGTGCTCTGGGGCCCCCCGGGGTGCGGCAAGACCACCCTCGCGTTCCTGGTGGCCTCCACCGCCAACGCAGAGTTCGTCCCACTCTCCGCGGTGCTGTCGGGCGTGAAGGACATCCGCGAGGTGGTCCAGCAGGCCAAGGAGCGCCGCTTCACGGGCCGGCGCACGCAGCTGTTCGTGGACGAGATCCACCGCTTCAACAAGTCGCAGCAAGACGCCTTCTTGCCCCCCGTGGAGGACGGCACGCTGGTGCTCGTGGGCGCCACCACTGCGAACCCGAGCTTCGAGCTCAACGCGGCCCTGCTCTCCCGGGCCCGGGTGGTCCGCCTCGAGCGGCTGGGCGTGGACGCCCTCGCACGGATCGTCCAGCACGCGGCGGCCACCCCGCCGCCCCGTGGCTTGGGCGGACGCGAGGTCACGGACGAGGCGGCCCAGCTCATCGCTGGCTTCGCTGATGGGGACGCTCGGCGGGCGCTGAGCCTCCTCGAGGCGGCCCACCAGCACGTCCAGTCGGCCGAGGCCGAGGGAAAGAACGGCGGTGGCGCTGAGGCCCCGTTGACCCCGGCGGTGGTGGAGCTGGTGGCTCCTCACGGGGCGGTGCGGCACGATCGCGGCGGCGACATGCACTACGACGTGGTGAGCGCGCTCATCAAGAGCCTCCGGGGCTCCGACCCGGACGCGGCGCTCTACTGGTTGGCGCGGCTCCTCGAGGGAGGTGAGCCCCCCCGCTTCTTGTGGCGGCGCCTCATCGTATTCGCGGCCGAGGACGTGGGCCTCGCCGACCCTCGGGCCGTCGAGGTCGCGGTCGCGGGGGCCCAGGGCTTCGACCAGGTGGGGATGCCCGAGGGGCGGATCCTGCTCGCGCAGGTCACGGCCTTCCTGGCCACCTCCCCCAAGTCCAACCGCGCGTATCTCGGGCTAGAGGAGGCCGCGAAGGTGGTGCGCGGGACGGGGGCGCTCGAGGTCCCGCTACACCTCCGCAATGCTCCGACCGGGCTCATGTCGTCGTTAGGCCACGGCCAGGGGTACCTCTACCCGCACGACTACGGTGGCTACGTCAAACAACGGTACCTGCCCGACGCCCTGGTCGGCCGGCAGTTCTATTGCCCCACGGAGAACGGCCATGAAGCTCGCGTCAAGGCCTGGCTGGACCACATCAGAGCGCGCGAAGCCCCCGTCGAGGGCTGAGCTGGACGACCTGCGGGACTACGCAGAGACCGGCGCCCGCCTCGCGGACGACCCGCTAGGGCGGGTACCGGTGGACGCGGAGAAGCAGGTGGTCGAGCGGGCCGCGTACCTCGCGGCGGGGCTCGCGGTGGGCAACCTCAAGGCCATCCAGCAGAGCGTCGAGGCGGCGCTCCGGGCCCTGGAGGGTGGCCCGCCACCGCCTGGACACCGCTGGATCCGAAGCGACGACATCGTCGCTGTCACCCAACGGCTACGGGCGCTCCAGGAGAGCGAAGGCAGCCTCGAGGACGTCTTTCTCGCCGGGTACGCGCCACGGGGCGACCTGTCGGCCGGGCTCGCACACCTGACCGCGCGGATTCGAGAGGGGATCCCCGCGACGCGAGGCGCCTTATCGCTCGCCGTGTCGCCGGAGTCCGGGTCGGCGTGTAAGCGCCTCAACCTGTTCCTGCGGTGGATGGTTCGGCGCGAGGGCGTCGATCGAGGGCTCTGGAGCCGCGTGCAGCCGGCGCACCTCATCCAGCCGCTGGACGTTCACGTGCTGGCCTTCGTGCGTCGGTACGGCCTCACGGCGCGGGCCACCGTGGACTGGCGCTTCGCGGAGGAGGTCACGGGCTTTTTTCGGCGCCGCTGCCCTGAAGACCCGCTGCGATGGGACTTTGCGGTGAGCCACTACGGGATGATGCACGGGTGGTGAGACGCAGTCCCATCGAACGACCGGGGGGGGGCTTCACAGCGCCGCGTTCTTGGTGTTCTAATCCCCGCTCGCAGCTGCGGCTCCGTGTAGCGGGGCCGCCTGGAGGGTGCGCGTGGATTTCGTAGCAGACGCATTTGAGAAGGGCGGGGACTACATGTACCCCATCCTCGTGGTCTCGATCTTCGTGGTCGGGATCGCGGTGGAGCGTTTGGTCACGCTGTTCTTTCGCGCGGGGATCGACCGCCGCAGCCTGGTCGACACCCTGGACAAGCTGATCCGACACAACCAGATCGACCGCGCCGCCAAGCTCGTGCAGAACAGCGAGGCGCCGCTCGCGCGGGTGCTCCGCGCTGGGCTCAACAACTACGACAAGGACGCCGCCACGATTCAGCTCCTCATGGACGAGGCAGCGCTCGTGGAGATCCCGCGGGTCGAGGCCCGCACCGGCTATTTGGCCATGCTCTCGAACGTGGCCACCCTCACCGGCCTGCTCGGCACCATCGTCGGCCTCATCCACTCGTTCGCCGCCGTGGCGTCCGCCGACGCCGCGACGAAGTCGACCAAGCTCGCTGAGGGTATCTCAGAGGCCATGAACTGCACGGCCTTCGGGCTGGTCGTGGCCGTGCCGGCGCTGGTCCTGTACGCGATCCTCACGGCCCGGCAGCACAAGATCGTCGACGACCTGAACCAGGCCACCGTGGCCGTCTACAACATCATCCGTGACGCCAAGGCCGGGATCACTCGGCCCACCTGAGCGGGGCTGACGCTCCGCGGGCGCCGCAGCCCGCCGCGCCCACCACCACCGAACCGAGGCTGATTTCCACTGGGAGGGAGAGCCTGTGATCGAATCGATGAAAGTGCACTTTGACGCAGGCGGCCCGTTCATGTGGCCCATCGCCGTTCTCGGCATCGTGGTCCTCGCGATCATCGTCGAGCGTGTATGGGCGCTGTTCTTTAGAACGGTGAATCGCCGCAACGAGTTCCTGGCTTTGATGCGCAAGTGCATTCTCTCCGGGAACTTCACGAAGGCGGTCCAGCTGGCCAACCACGACGGCAGCCCGCTGGCGCGGATCGTGAAGGCGGGGCTCCTCAACGTGCGCCGCTCGGATGACGTGGTTCAGTCGTCCATGGACGAGGCTGCGCTGCTCGAGATCCCCACCCTCGAGCGCCGCACCGGCTTCCTCCCGATGCTCTCGAACGTGGCCACGCTCACGGGCCTCCTCGGCACCATCGTGGGCCTCATCCACTCGTTCGCCGCCGTCTCTGAGGCAGACGCCGCCACGAAGGCCACGCTCCTCGCGGAAGGTATCTCCGAGGCCATGAACTGCACGGCGTTCGGGCTCATCGTGGCCATCCCGGCGCTGCTCGCTTACGGCGTGCTCCAGAGCCGCACGCAGCGGTGCGTCGACGATATCAACTCGGCGGCGGTCAATATCGTGAATCTGGTGATCGTCAACCGGAACAAGCTCGGGCTCGACGCAGACGAGTCCGGCGGCGCGGCCTGATCGATGGGCGGCGGCGGACCCGTAGGAGGAGGAGGCAAGCGGTCGCTCGACTTCGAGCTCAACCTCGTCCCGTTCATCGACCTCCTGTCCTGCTGCATCTCGTTCCTTCTGATCACGGCGGCTTGGAACCAGCTCTCGCGGATCCCGACCAACCAGAAGGCAGACCCTCCGGGCGCATCGCGCCCCGACCAGGAGAAGAAGCACGTCGAGCTGATGGTGCGCGCGGATGGCTACGCGTTGCTGCTGCCCGGGACCACCACTGAGGATCGCATCACCCGCGTCGGAGTCGATTACGACGTAAAGACGCTGGCGAAGAAGCTGCGTCGGTTCAAGGACCAGTTCCCGGGGATTCAGAAGGTCACGCTCGGCGCGGTCGATCCCTCGGCATACAAGGAGCTCATGCGCGTCATGGATCTCCTGACGAATATCGGGCTCACCGAGATCACCCTCAGCGGCGTGCCCGACACGGGAGGCACCTGATGCCGGTTCATACCCCCGGGCGGCGCGCCGGCTCCGGCGCCGCTCTGCGCCAGGTGAAGCGCGCGATGGAGGTCAAGGCCTCCCGTTCGCTCTACGCCACGCTCAACCTCACGAGCATGGTGGACTTCATGAGCGTGGTGGTCATCTTCCTCCTCATGCAGTTCTCCGCCTCGGGCGACGTGCTCATGATGCAGGCCGACATCGTGATCCCGGAAGGGACGCACAACGTCGAGATCGAGCGCGTGCCCGTGGTCGGCATCTCGCCCGTGCACATCACGGTCGAGGGCGAGCCCGTCGACAACACCGCGCTGCTCCTGTCCGACCCCGACACCCGGCCGATGGAGCAGCTCGCCATCGCGCTGAAGCGCGAGAAGGACCTCCAGAAGGAGATCCACCCGGACGAGCCGTTCACCGGCAAGTTCATCGTGCAAGCGCACGAAGACGTGAACTTCAAGGCCATCCGACGTGTGGTCGAGACCGCCGCGGAGCAGGGGTTCACGTCTCCGCTCTTCGCGATCCGCCTCGGCGTCGCCGAAGGCACCCCGGGCAAGTAGCCCCCTGACCGCGTCGCCGCGGTCCATTCCGACTTTCCCTCTCCGAGTTTGCGGTACCTCTCAGGTACCCCTCAGGACGCCATCTGACCGCGTCCGGCGGACTGCCACGGCCACACCGTTCAGAGCCCGGGAGCCCCTCGAGCCGCAGCCCGGGAGCTCCCGACTCGCCTAGAGCTCCACCTCGAGGGCGCTGCGATCGCCCGAGCGGATCGCTGCCGCTATCGAGTCCACGCGCGGGAGCTCGCGCGCCGCGAAGAAGCGCGCAGTCTGCACCTTGGCCTTGTACATCGGCTCGAGCCGAGGCGAAGCGCCCTCGGCCAGCTTGCGCTCGGCGATCACGGCCTGGTCCAGCAGGAGCCGGGCGAGCACCACCGTGCCGAAGAGCTCGAGGTAGGGGGTTGCGTTGAGCACGGGGCCCAGCGTGTCCTTCCGCATGCTCTGCTGAGCGAACTCCATGGTCAGCATCGCTAGCGTGTTCTTCGCGCTCTCGAGCTTCTGCACCGCCTCGCCCATGGACGGGTGATTGCGGTTCGACTGGATGATCTCGTTGATCAAGCCGATGAAGGTCATGAACATCACGCAGTTGGCGCGAGTGACCTTCCGCCCGAGGTGGTC
>SXOO01000039.1 GCA_005776725.1 Pseudomonadota bacterium
AAAACATGGTCTCCGTCATGGAGAAGTCGACCAAGCTGTCCGCCGAAGAGAAGAAGAAGATGGTCGAAGAGTCCAAGAACGAAGCCAAGAAGAAGGAGTTCATGGACGAGTGCAAGAAGCGGCCGGAGATGGCTAAGTGCCTCTCCGCCGCCGAGGACGACGCGGGCATCATGGGCTGCATGATGGCCGGCGCCGCTGGCGAGGCTGCCAAGGAGGCCAAGGAGGCCGCCAAGGCCGCTGCCGAGGCCGCCGCCAAGGCTATCGAGGACGGAAAGAAGGCAGCTGAGGAGCCCGCCAAGGCCGCCCAGGCCCACAAGATCCGCTGTGAGTCGGCCATCGACAAGATGATCGCGTGCAGCGGAGAGAAAGCGGAGCGTCTCCGGGAGACGCGCGCTGACGTCATCAGGGAGTGCGAAGAGGAAGTAGCGAGGGGAGACACCAAGGACCTGAACGCAGTTACCGAGTGTATCGACAAGAGCTGCGCCGACTTCGCTCAGTGCGTTAGGGACGCCACCAAGCGCTGAGCGCATGCTGGCGGGATTGCGACGGCTGCGGGCCTCACCGCACGCTCATGGCCACGTAGTAGCCCGCCAGCGGCCCGGCGAGCGACGGCCCAATGAATCGCAAAGTGTCGCCACCAAGCGGTGTCCCGATGGCTCCCGGTGCCTTCGACTGCCAGGCCTCGAGCGCGGCGTCCGAGGTGAAGAAGCCGCCGACGGCGAGGGCATCCGCGAGCGGAGCGACTCCGTCCCAGCCGGGGATGAAGGCGGCAGCGCCCGACGGCTGGAGGTCGAGAATGGAGCCGTCGGCCTCGAAGCTGAGCTGCACGGCGCCCTGCGTCTCCGGGCATCGCGCCGTGACCGCGACGCGCCGCTGGAGCGTGCCGGCGATCGTGAGCGCGTCAAGCGCCGACCGGAGGCTGAAGACCACGCCGTCAGAGCGGGCGGTGATGTGCGTGCGCCGGGACGTGATGCCCGAGACGGTGCCGTGCACGGCACCTGCCTCATCGAGCTCGACGGCTCGGACCTGCACGAGCCGGTGGACAGCCGCCACGACCTCGGCGTGCGGCCAGTGCTCGGTGAAGCGGGTCTCGAGCTGCGCGCGGTTCGGGAACCAGCCACGAGAGGTGCCAGCGTCCACGAGGTGCTCGAGGATCGCGTGCTCCAACGGGCCGAGCTCGTTGGCCACCGCGCTGAAGAACCGATGCACGTTGAGCTCCGGGGATCCCGGGCTGACAAGGTCGCGAATTACGGGGGGGCTCATCGCGGCGCAGTGTACCCGGACCCGCGTCCTCCGCCATTCCCTGGGCAACCGGAGGCGTTCAGCGCTTGCGGCTGAGACCCGCAAGCGGAATCCTGGGCGCGTGCGCGGGCTGCTCCTCCTCATCGTGGTCGCCGGTGTCGTCGCGATCTGGATGGCGACTCGGCCAGCCCCGCTCCTTCGGGCGGCGGCCCCCGCCGGCCCTCAGGGCCAGCCGGGCGAGGCACCGCAGCCCGCAGAGACGCCCGCCAAGCGCACCCCCCGTGAGGAGACACCCCGCGCCCGCCCGGGCGCGCCCCTCCGCGTGGAGCTGATCGAGCCGCGGGCCACGCGGTACGCGGATCCTGCCGCCACCGAGGCCGACGCGGTTTACGCGGAGCTCGTCCAATCCCTCGGCCGTACGGACGTGACCTACGACCCGCGACTCGGGCAGGCCGCCCGAGAGCTGGCCTACCAGCAGTCCGTGCTGGGCAACATGGTGCCCGCGGACGCGCTCGACTTCCTCCTCGAGGCCGCAGGCGCCGTCGACAAGTCGGTGCTACAGGCGCTAGCCCGCACCTCGGCGGACGACGCGACGGACCCGATGGCGCCCGTTCGAAAGCGGATCCTCGAGCTCGTCGGCCCGCCCTCGAGCGCGCCGCGCCGGGTGGGCGTCGGAGAGGCCCTCGAGCCCGGCGCGCGACTCGGGCGCACGATCGCGGTCCTGGTCTCTGAGCGCTCCTTGCTCATCCAGCCGGTGCCGGTCAAGGCGCAGGGGGGGACGAAGTGGGTGCTCACCGGCGCGCTTCCGCCGGCGACTCGGGATCCTCACGGGCTCATCCTCGGTCCGGACGGCGAGTTCGTGGAGATCCCGGCTCGGAGTGGCGATGGCGGCCGGTTCACCCTCGAGGTGCCCGTGCCTCGAAGCCCGGGTCGTCTGGTGGTGAGCCTGCTCGCCACGGGGCCCCACGGTCCCGGTCCGCTCCTACAGGTCCCCGTCTACGTGGATGTTCCCCCTCCTGAGCTGCTGGAGACCGCCATCCCCCCGGACGAGACGCTGCGCGACGCGAGCGAAGCCGAGCTCGCGGCGTTCGCCCTCCTGAACACGGACAGGGCTCGTTTCGGGCTGCCCCCGCTCCTCCGCGATCTCGCGCTCGACCGCATCGCCAGGGCGCACAGCCTCGACATGCGCGACAATCGATGGTTCGGGCACTGGTCCGACGAGTCTGGGAGCCCCGGTGATCGCCTCGAGGCGGCGGGCTACCGGGCCAGCGGCCACGCGGAGAACGTGGCCTCGGCGCGGACCATCCGCGGCGCCCAAGAGGGGCTCCTGGAGAGCCTCGGCCACCGCCGCAATATCCTCACGACCACGCTCACCCATGTGGGTATCGGGGTCGTCGGCCGGCAGGAGGGTACCAAGGTGCAGTGGCTGCTCACCCAGCTCTTCGCCGCTCCGGCCGAGCGCGTCTCCAGAGCCACCGCGGAGGCCGGGGTTATCGCCCGCCTGAACGAGCGGCGTCGCGCTCTGGGCCTCGAGCCGCTCACGCGCGTCGAGGCGCTGGACCAGCTGGCGGAGGGCGCGGCGTTGACGGCGGCTCAGGGTGGCACCGACGTGATGGCGGCAGAGCTCATCGACGCGGCGCGGGCGGCGGGAGAGACGCGAGGCGGAGCCTACGGCGCCACCCAGGTCGTGGCGGGACCGGGAGACATCTCGCTCCCGGAGGCCGTGGGCCACGCGAGCTTCCAACGATTCGGTCTTGCCGTCGTACAGCTCCCCGATCATCCGGCCGGGATCGTCGGTGTGGGCCTCCTCCTGACGGGTCCGCGCTCCCCCTAAAGTTCACCTTGACGCGCTGAGGCGGTTTGGCTTTACTCCGCGGTCCCCAAAGGGTCCGTGCGCCCAATGGGTCAGGGGAGGTGTGTGCCGCCCCGAGTGGCATGTCCGCCAAAAGCGGGCTGCGTCGCACGGCAAGTGAGCGCCCAGAGCGCACCGAGGTAATCTCAATGGCCCGTTATCGAGGACCCCGCGTCAAGTGCCTTCGTGCACTCGGGGTCGACCTTCCCGGACTCACCCGCAAGAGCCACGAGCGCCGCCCGCACCCGCCCGGCGAGCATGGCCAGAACATGCGCCGGAAGAACTCCGAGTACTCCATCCGACTCAAGGAGAAGAAGAAGCTGGCGCTGCACTACGGCCTCGGCGAGCGCCAGATGCGCCGCTACGTCGTGGACGCACGTCGCAGCCACGGCAACATGGGCGAGAAGCTGATCGAGCTCCTCGAGCGCCGCCTCGACAACGTCGTGTTCCGTTCGGGGTTCGCGCCCACGATGCCTGCGGCGCGTCAGATGGTCACGCACGGCCACTTCACGGTCGACGGGAAGAAGGTCCACACTCCCTCGTTCCGCGTCCGCGTCGGCAACGTCGTGGAGCCCAAGGCCAAGAGCAAGGAGCTCGCGTCGCTGCTCGAGTGCTTCGAGCCCTCGTGGTCGATGCGTCCACCGTGGCTCGAGGTCGATCAGGATCACAAGAAGGTCACGGTCAAAGACGTCCCCACCGTCGGCACCGTCCCGTTCACCTTCGAGCCGCAACTCGTCGTCGAGTTCTACTCGCGCGTCGGCTGATTAGGAGCACGTCATGTCGCAAGCCATCTTTGGAAAGAAGCTGGGGATGACCCAGCGGTTCGGCCCGAACGACGAGTGCGTTCCGGTCACCGTCATCCAGTGCGAGCCCTGCACCGTCGTGCGCGTGAAGTCGAAGGACGGCAAGGACGGCTACGACGCCGTCCAGGTCGCACTGAAGCCCAGCAAGCCGAAGCACGTCCGGAAGCCGATCACCGGCGAGCTCGTGAAGCGTGGTCTCCCGCTCCACCGCACGCTCAAGGAGTTCCGCATCCCCGCCGCTGACGCAGCGAAGTACACGCCGGGTCAGCCGATCTCGGTCGACGCGTTCCGCGCCGGGTACTACGTCGACGCCGTCGGCATCTCGAAGGGCCGCGGCTTCGCGGGCGTCGTCAAGCGCCACGGGTTCCACGGTCACGATGCCGGCCACGGCGCACACGAGTACTACCGCCACCCGGGTACGGGCGGCGTGGGCTCGATCTTCCCTGGCCGAGTTCCGCTCGGCATGGGACGTCCGGGCCACTACGGCACCGATCGCGTCACCACCCAGAATCTGATGATCGTGGAAGTCGACTCGGAGAAGGGGCTCATCTTCGTTCGCGGCGCCGTGGCGGGTCCCACCGGCGGCACCGTCTTCCTCACCGAGGCGAAGAAGATGCACGACAAGATCGTTGACGTCCGGCTCGAGGCGGCCCGCAAGGAAGCCGCCAAGCTGGCCGACAAGAAGCTCAACCCCCTCAAGGCCGCGAAGCGCGCCGCCGGCAAGTAGCCGGCCCCTGCGTCGGGAGCGCCTCGCTGCGCTCCCGGCGCCGCTTCAGCTCAGGCCCCCTGCGTCGGGAGCGCCTCGCTGCGCTCCCGGCGCACCTTCACCTCACGCCCCTCCGTCGGGAGCGCCTCGCAGCGCTCCTGGCGCACCTTCAGCTCTCGATCTTCATACCGAGGCAGCGCGGACTCATTGGGCCCGCGACCCGAACCGTCGTTTAGAACGGGTCTCGAAGCTGCGCTGCGGGCACAACGGTGGCGGCGCTCCACCGAGCGTTCATCAGCTGCGGCGTGAAGACCTGGCCCGGCGCGGGATCGCGGACGTCCGCCTTCTCCGTGCTGTAGGGGACATGCACGGTGAGCTGCACGCTGTCTTTCGTGACCACGATGGGGTCGAGCAGGATCGGTCGGCCACCGACGTTGCCGCGCGGCGGCTTTATGGACTTCAGAAAGTCGACCACTGCGGGGAGCTTGCCTCCCGCGGAGACGTTGAAGCTGACCACGCCGAGGAACCCGTCTTCGCGAGTGGCGCCGTCGCGGACGACTTCGACGTTGGAGAGCGCCGCCCCAGTGGCCTTGGCCTTGAGCTGCTCCTCGAATCCCGCGAGGGCCTTGTCCACCGCGATCGCTCCCCCAGCGCCCTTCAGGGTCTCCGACGCATTGGCGGTCCCGACAGAAGCGCCCGAGGCCACAGCGTCCGCGAGGCGAATAAGCGGCGTGCCCAGCACGAACGAGAAGGGCACGAGCCCGTCGGCCCGGGACGCCGCTGGCGCCTCTCGGATCTCGGTGATCACCGGATTCGCCCCGTCGAGGCGCTGCTTGAGCGCGACCACGAGCTCGGCCGTGGGCGCGCCACCATCGATGCGTAGCGTCCCGTCACGCAGCTCGATCCGGTCGAGTCGGACGCGCTCGAGGCCGGCCACGCCACCCCAGGCCAGCGCACGAAGCGCGTCGTCGGCCTGAGGGTTCCCGCCAACGGTGAGCGCCAACGAGAGCGCGAGGGCAGCCTCGTACGGCACGCCATAGCCGCGGTTCAGCCCCGACAACACAGAGCGACGCCAGAGCTCCAGATCCGGTGAAGCTGCGGCCACGGGGGCGGCACCGGCTGCAGGCGCGGTGGGCTGCTGAGGCGCCGGCGACTCCGGCGCGGCGGAGGGGGCGGATGGGGCGGATGGGGCGGCCAGCTCCGTGACCAGCGGGAGCCGGAAGCTGCGACCGTCGGCGCCCGACGCTTGAACCGCGTCGCCCAGGATGTTGTTGACCCGGCCATCCGAGCCCAGCGGTTCGCCCTCGCCGACCACCGCCGTGTACGCCGGACCAACGACGACGGCCTTGCGGGCCCCGCCCTGAGTGACGAGGGCCACCAGCTGCAGAGACGCGGACGGCGGCGCAGCGGCCGCGACCGGCTCTTTGCACGGCTCGGTGATTGTCTCCTTCACGATATCGACGCGTCGCTGCGGACACCCGGTCACGAACAGCGTCGCAGCGGCGAGCGTCCCTGGCAGGAGCTTTCCGGGAGTGGTCAAACGGAGGAGTGAGCGTCGGGTGCGGAACTTCGCTTCCAAAGGATCAGGCCTCCGAGGAGCGCGAGAATGATGGACCCATACTGGGCAGGGGTCAATCCCCAGTACCGCGTGTCGGCGTGCTCGATGTCCACCGCCCGGAGGTAGTCCAGGAAGAACCGAGGGATCGCATACAACACGCACATCCACCCGAGATAGAACCCCGCGAACCGCTGCCGACGGTCGGTCCAGAGGAAGACCAGCGTCATGAACAGCGTGAGGATGCCGTCGTAGAGACCGAGGTCGTGCCGGGGTTGGATCACCGGCTCCCCGTCAATGCGGACGGCCATCATGACCGCGAGGGGAAAGTCGGAGAGCGAGCCCGGGTGGTCGTGAATGATGAAGCACCCGATGCGGCCAATGCTCCACGCGGGGATGAACGCGAAAGAGGCGACATCCGCATAACGCCAGAAGTCGAAGCGCTTCTTGACCAGGTAGGTGACGCCGCACACGGCGGCGCCGAAGAACCCACCGTAGGAGCTCATCCCCCCCTTCCACATGGCGGGGATCTCGGCCCAGTTATCCCGGTAGTCGGCCCAGTGGTAGACGAACACGTGAAAGAGCCGCGCACCCACGAAGCCGCCCGCGAGGATCCACGCGGTGAGGTTGCCCAGGACCTCGTTCGAGAGCCCGAGACGCCGAGTGCGGCGCTGCCCGATCAAGATGCCGACCACGACGCCGAGCGCGACGAAGAAGCCCCAGGGCTCTATCGGCCCGAGGCGGGTGGCCTGCCAATACGGAAGCACGTGAAGAATGACGACCTCCTCCGATACCGCGACGCGCGCGAGAGGAGGTGACACGCCAGGGCGACGAACGCAAGCCCACCACGCCCTTCTCGCGGTCGACTCTGGCCGCACCCGGCGCTCGAAGCGGGAGCCGTCGCCTCCACCGCGGACGCCTCGGCGTCGCCCCCTTGGGGTTCAACGACGGCGCCGTCGTCCCCCGCGCCCGCGGCGTGGCACGACTTGGGCGCCTCGGGAGCCTCCTCGCCCGCTGTGCCGCAGGCGTACCAACCGGCGAGGGGGTCCCAGCCGCACGTTCCGGGTGTGCACTCGAGGCCTTGCTCGATCCCGCCGTCGCACCAGCGCACGCGGTCGCCGTCGCAACACCCGGCGACCGTTAGGTCCAGCTCACAAGGAGCGGTCACGGGGCACGGAGCGGAGCAGTCGTTGCAGGCGCACTCCCAGCGCGGTCCGGCGCACACCCCCTTGACACAGGGGCCATCGTAGGACAGCGCCTCGAACCCGGAGACGGCCGCGCATCGACCGCCCGAGCACGCCCCGTCGGGCACCCACCGCGCGACGGGAGCGTCGTTGACGGTGCGCATCACGCAATGCACGGCGCCGGAGAGGAGCGCGAGCGCGTCCACGGTCACGGGGATCCGGTCGAGCTCGGGGAGCGCCTCTGCCCACACCTCGGCGGCCTCGGACTCCACGGCCTCCCAGCCGGGCTGGTCGTAGCGGGGCCAAACAAGCAGCTGGTCCACCCGCGAGGCGTTCACGTAGGTGAAGGGCACGTTCTCCTTGGTGAAGCCGGAGTCGACCTCCACGTGACCCGGCATCGGGAGGCGCCGAACGTCAAGGCCCGAAGCGGCGAGCGCCGCGGCGTTGTCGTCGAGGCGCTGCGCGCTGGGGTGGCCAGCGGCGTACCGGCCCACGACCGCGAGACCGGGCGCCGGCAGCATCACGGCCATATCGACGTGGCCGGTTCGGTCGTCCGGGATGTCCCACAGCCACACGACCTCCGTGCAGCCCAG
This sequence comes from Pseudomonadota bacterium, assembly GCA_005776725.1. Lineage (GTDB taxonomy): Bacteria > Myxococcota_A > UBA9042 > SXOO01. Next base: position 7,936 of record SXOO01000039.1, read on the forward strand.
ATACTCGCGCAGGCTGGTGGCCAGCGCCTCCTCCGCGAGCCCCGACAGGCTCAGCCCCCGCTGAGTCGAATAACAGCGGTGCTGCGCGTCGGTGATCACGTTGCCGCCCTCGTAGCGCGCCGCCATTCGGTAGGTGGTGCCTCCAAGCAGGGCACCGAGCACCGTGGGCAGGCTGTCGTCGTTGGGCCGCGGGTCGTAATAACGGAAGTCGGCGAAGGCCTGGGTGCCCGTGCCGTCGTCGAGCACCGACCACGGGCCGTAGTCCGCCTGCCACACCGAGTCGAGCGCCACGTCCACCCACGTCACCGCGTCATCGGGCACGCCGCGCGCCGACAGGGCGCTCGTGAACGCTTGCCTGGAGGCTGCGGCGTCGTGACAGACGATGAGGCGCGCCTCCGTGGACACGGCCAGCGCGATGTCTGCGAGGGCGACGCGCACCTCGGGAGGAGCGTAGAGCGTCCCCGGCACCGAGAGGATCACCGCGTCAACGGGATCCCAGGCCGTGTGCGGCCGCAGCGCGGGCATCGCGGGCGGTACCGTCACCGCGTAGCGCTCCGGGAAGGCGGCGCGGAGGTCGGAGACGCGGGCGCGGGCCGACGGCACCTCGAGCGGGTGTTGGTACGCTGGCAACGCCGACGGTGGCGCGGCCAGCGCCAGGAGCGCCGCGATCACGGGCAATCCGGATCGTCTTGGTCGTAGAACCGCAGCAAGATCCCAAACGAAGGGCTGAACTGCGAGCCGTTGTCGGAGGCGGCGATGAGTCCTTCGTCGCAAAGCGAGCCGGGGCGCCAATCCACGTCCCAGAGCGTCGTGCTGCTGGAGGCGTTGTAGGGCGGTGAGTCGAAGCCCGGGAGCGACACGTCCAACCAGCTCCCGTTGTAGGCCGGGCCGCTCGGCCGGTGATCGAAGACCTTCGCAGCCCCGAGGATAGGGCGCGCGACCACGAGGGCTCGCGAGCCGTCGGGCCGCCAGTCGACCGCGATCGCCGTAGCGGCGCTGGAGAGTCCCACGAGGAAGCTCTTATCCCACGCGCCATCGAAGACGTAGACCGCGCTGGAGGAGGTGGCCGCGAAGACGCCGTAGCTCCCTCCGGGCCGCCAGGCGCCACGCCCGGAGTTGCCGTTCGAGCCGGGCCACGCGTTCCCGACCACCAGGTTGCTGCTGAGCACCCACGACTGACTGCCGGTGCCGTTGACCCCTTCGCTGGTGATCACGGCGGCGCTCCCGGGGTACGGCGAGCCCGACTTCGGCACGTACGCGAGCCCCGCGAGGCCGGCGGAGCCCACGTAGGCCTTCGAGTCGAGCACGGCGTCGGCGTCCCAACGGAACAGCCGATTCTGGTAGGCCCCCGACGAGGCGTAGGTGCCGATGATGAACGCCATCGCCGCGGGGTCCTGCGAATGGACGACCACCGACGGCCTCCCCGTGAGCGTGTTCGGCACCTCGGTCACGTCGAAGGTGAGCGTGTCGAGCGCAACGTCGAGGCGCCAGACCTTCGGCGACTTGCCGTCGGTGGTGCTGCCAACGACCAGGAAGTGAGTCCCGTCGGGGTGCGCGTCGAGGTCCTCGACCGTCCCCGTGACCGTGGTGACCAACGCAGACTGCTTCGTGGCCGCGTCGTAGCGCCCGATGCGCCCGCCGGCGCCGAGGAGGGCCGCCATGTCCCCCGTGGGGTGCCAGCGCACCCTGCGGATGTCGTCGACGATGGCGAGGTTACCCGTGGGCTCGTACAGCAGCAGGTGACTCCCGGGGCAGAGCAGCGACGACAGCGTGCAGTCCGGAAGGCACTGGGCCGGGCCGCTCGGGTACCCCCACTTGTTGGCGCAGGTGGCTCCACCGAGCAGCGCCCCGTCGCACTCTTCGCCGGGGCCCAGCTTACCGTCACCGCACACCTCCGGTTCGCAGTCGTCGTCGGTGGCGTGGGTGGCGCCGGCGGGACAGCAGCCGTCGCCGTTCACGAGCGCCGAGACCATCGAAGTGGCGCACTCGGCGGTGCACTCCCCTGCGGTCCCGACGAGGGCCTGGATCTCGCAGCCTACTGGCAGCGCGCACGCGGTCGGGCATGTCGCCTGGGGCACCGAGTCGTCGCAGGCCTCGCCCGGCTGGAGGACGCCGTCCCCGCAGAGGTCGCAGTCGCTGTCTGTGGCGGCGGTGCCGGCGGGTGGGCAGCAACCGTCGCCATCAGCGAGGGCGGTGACGAACGTGGTAACGCACTGCGCGGTGCAGAGCGTGGCCTCGCCCTCGAGGACGAGCGCCGTGCAGCCCGGCGGGTCGGCACAGACCGACGGACAGGACCCCGGACCGGACGCGATGCCGGGATCGCAGTCCTCGCCAACGCTGAGGACGCCATCGCCGCAGGGGGCCTCGCCCTTGTCCTCGAGCTCCGGTGTGTCGGAGGGAAGCTCCGTCAGGTCCTCCGCGATCGGGAGGTCACCGCTCGGCACGTCCGGCGGCCCGGGCGCGTCCCCAGGGGAGACGTCGGGAGCCTCGACGAGCTCGGGGGACTCGAGATCGGCGGGCGGCTGCCGGAGGTCGTCGAGTACGTCTGGTGCAAGTGGGTCGGACAGGTCCGTCAGGGCGACGTCGGAGGTAGGCGACGCGTCGGGAGCGCCGGCGCCGGGAGTGCTGGTGTCAGGCGCAGTGGTCGGGTCGAACGCGAACCCACCGCCAGCATCACAATCGCCGCACTCGTCCGGCGCAGGCGCGCAGCCGAGACCCGCAGCGATGACCAGGATCCAACGGTTCACTGTGGCAGCGTACCGATCGGGCGAGGGTGGTGCGAGAACTTGGACGAGCTTGCGGGCCGGTGCTCGCGGGGCCAATCTCCGCGCCATGCTGACCTCCCTCGCCCTCCTCCTCCACCTCGCCGACGACGCCCCGAAGTGGCGCGTGGACGAGCCCCCCGGACCCACGGAGACCATCGCGTTCGACGTCACTCGGGGCACCTGGATGAGCCTCGACGTCAGTCCGGACGGCCAGGAGCTCGTCTTCGATCTGCTGGGCGACCTCTACGTCGTCCCGATCGGCGGCGGCGACGCGCGATCGCTGACCGCCGGTGTCGCCTGGGACATGCAGCCGCAGTACTCCCCAGACGGGAAGTTCATCGCCTTCACCTCGGACCGGGGTGGCGGCGACAACCTCTGGATCATCGGTCGGGACGGCTCGGCCGCCCGGGCCATCACCTCCGAGCGCTTCCGGCTGCTCAACAGCCCCGCGTGGCACCCAAGCGGCCAGTACCTGGTGGGCCGGAAGCACTTCACCGCTGAGCGGAGCCTCGGGGGTGGGGAGCTCTGGCTCTACGCGGTAGGCACCCCCGAGCTACCTCCCGAGGGTAAGAAGGGCTCGCAGCTCACGAACAAGGTGAGCGACCAGAAGGACTCGGGAGAGCCGGCATTATCGCCGGATGGCCGCCTCGTGTACTGGTCAGAGGACAGCAGCCCCGGCCCGAACTTCGAATACAACAAGGATCCCAACGGCCAGATCTACGTGATCAAGCGCCTCGAGCTGGAGACGGGCCGCGTAGAGACCGTGGCCGGGGGACCGGGAGGGGCCGCGCGACCGACGCCGTCACCGGACGGGAAGTGGCTCGCCTTCGTGCGGCGGGTCGAGGGGAAGACGGCGCTCTGGGTCCGCCGCCTCGACTCGGGCGAGGAGCGGGTGCTCGCGCGCGACCTCGAGCGCGACATGCAGGAGACCTGGGCCATCCACGGGGTCTACCCCGCGATGACGTGGCTCCCTGACGGTTCGGGCCTGGTCTACTGGGCGCGCGGGCGCCTCTGGCGGCTGCCATTCGGTGGGGACGCCACCGAGCACCAACCGGTCGAGATCCCGTTCCGGGTGAAGGACGCGCGGCGAGTGACTCCGGCGCTGCGGTTCCCGGTCGATGTCGCCCCCGACCGCTTCCCGGTTCGCGCAGTCGCGGGCGCGCGTGTCTCCCCCGACGGGAACCAAGCGGTGTTCGCTGCCCTAGGCAAGCTCTGGATCAAGCGGCTGGACGGGGACGGCGCCGCGCGCCGCCTGACGGAGGACGACGACGTCGTGGAGCTGACCCCGTCGTGGTCCCCAGACGGCCGTCGCGTGAGCTATGCCACCTGGAGCGACGAGAACTTCGGGCGCATCCGCGTCATCTCCGCGACGGGTGGTCTGGCAGAGGACGCCGTGACAGAGCCCGGCCACTACCGGTCGCCCGTGTTCGCGCGGGACGGGCGCAGCATCGTGTTCGAGCGGACGACCGGCGGTTGGCTGAGGACGCCGCTCTGGAGCGACGAGCCGGGCCTGTACCGGATCCCGTGGCCCCGCAAGGGTGGGGCGCCCGAGAAGCTCATCGCCGGCGGCACCCAGCCCCACTTCGGGCAGCGCCGGCTGTTCGCGTTGCGGCCCGAGGGCAAGAAGACCGCGCTGTTCTCGCTGGATCCGGACGCACCGCGCGACCCGCCGGTGGTGCACCTGCTCCTGGACGGTCCTTCGCGGGTCGAGGTCTCCGCAGATGAGCGGTTCGTTGTCTTCGGTGAGCGATACCGGGCGTACGCGACGCTGTTCCCGCCCACCGGTCGTCCCCGCGAGGTGGGGAAGGACAACGACGCGCTCCCGCTGGTGCGGCTCTCCGGAGACACGGCGGAGGGCCTGCACCTCGTCGGCGACCGCGCGTACTGGACTCTGGGGCCCAGCCTCGTCTCACGCTCCCTGACGGCGGCGTTCTCCGAGAAGGAGCCGAAGCCCGGGGACTCGGTGGCGCTCGGCTTCGAGGCGGCGCACGACGCGCACGACGGCGTGCTCGCGATCCGCGACGCACGGGTCGTGACGATGCGGGGCGACGAGGTCCTGGAGCGGGGGACGGTGGTCATCCAGGGCCGGAGAATCACGGCGGTCGGGGTCGACGTGGCGATCCCCCGGGGAGCCCACGTCGTGGAGGGAAGCGGGCTCACCGTGGTTCCTGGCCTCGTCGACGTTCACGCCCACGGAGCCCAGTCCGACGCGGGGATCGCTCCCCAACAGAACTGGAGCTCACTCGCGCATCTGGCGTTCGGCGTGACCACCCTGCACGACCCGTCCAACGACAGCCTGGCGGTGTTCACAGCGGCGGAGCGGCAACGAACCGGCGACCTCCTGGCGCCGCGGCTCTTCTCCACGGGCACGATCCTGTACGGAGCCGACATGTCCATCAAAGCCGAGGTCGACTCGAAGGAGGACGCACTCGCGCACGTTCGGCGGCAGAAGGCCCTCGGGGCCATCAGCGTCAAGAGCTACAACCAGCCGCGCCGAGACCAACGCCAGCAGATCATCGCCGCGGCCCGAGAGCTGGGCGTCATGGTGGTCCCTGAGGGCGGCTCGCTCTTCATGCACAACCTCACGCAGATCGTGGACGGGCACACGGGGATCGAGCACGCGCTGCCGGTTGAGGCCATGTACGACGACGTCCTCGCCTTGTGGCCCAAGACGGGTGTCGGCTGGACGCCCACGCTCAACGTGGCCTACGGCGGCCTCATGGGCGAGAACTACTGGTACGCCCACACCAAGGTCTACGAACATCGGCGGCTCCGACGCTTCGTGCCTACACGAGAGCTCGACCGCGCGGCGCGGCGGCGAACGCTGGTCCCCGACGACGAGTACAACCACGTGGCCGTGGCCCGGATGGCGAGGGCCCTGGTCGCGGCGGGCGGGCGGGTCCAGGTGGGCGCCCACGGCCAGCGCGAGGGCCTGGGTGTGCACTGGGAGGTTTGGAGCCTGGTCCAGGGTGGCATGACGCCGCTGGAGGCGCTCCGGGCGGGGACGCTCCACGCCGCCGCGTACCTTGGGCTGGACCGCGATATCGGCTCCGTCGAGGTGGGCAAGCTGGCCGATCTGGCCCTGATCGAAGGCGACCCGCTAGCCGACGTGCGCTGCTCGGACAAGGTACGTTGGGTCGTCTTGGACGGCCGGCTCTACGACGCCGAGACGTTAAGCCAGCACCACCCGGAGCGCGTGAAGCGGCCGAAGCTGTTCTTCGAGCGCAACCCGGCCCTCGGGGGGCACAGCGCCACCCACGAAGGTCACGACGACGACTGAGGCGTCCGCTCGGGGCCCTGCCCTTCGCTCGCGTCAGCGTCCGCGGCAGGGGCGGGTGGCACACAGACCACCTCGGCGTCCGGATCCAGGGCGTGGATGATCTCGAGCGCCTCCGCGTCGAGCGGGCCCTCGACGTGGACCTTCCCGTCAGCTCGGATCACGACGACTGCTCCCCCGGGGAGCGTGATTCGGGTGTCTGTCATCTGGGCCTCTCCGGCGCACCGCGAAGGTTTCGGGCCACCTCTTGGAAGTACCTCGCTTCCGGTCGGCGCGTGAGATCGAGCTGATCGCCCACGAGCGCATAGGGCGTCCGCAGCCGAGCGCCACTGGGAAGCTCGGCGTGCGCCTCCATGAACGTCATCCAGTCCACGGCTGGGGCGCCGGGGCTCCTCTCCAGGGTGGCGACGGCCGCGAAGTAGCGGTCGAGGAGCGCCTGGGACTCAGGCGCCCAGCAGGCGCGGAAGCCGTCGAGCGCCCCCCGGTCGGCGGCAGCGAAGAGCCTCGCGTGCGCCTCGCGGACCGCGGGCGGCGCCTCTTCCGGCGCGGGTGCCCCAGCGACGGGCTCCCGCGCCGCGCACGCGACCACCGCCAACAATTGCAGCGCCAGGAGGGAGCGCGTCACGCCACGCCGTAGAGCCGGGCTGCGTTCTCAGTGGTGATCCGCGCGATGTGCTCCACGGAGACCCCGCGCAGCTCCGCGACGCGGGTAGCCGTGTGGACGATGTAGGCGGGCTCGTTCTTGCGCCCTCGAAACGGGATCGGCGCGAGCCACGGCGAGTCCGTCTCCACGAGGAGCCTGTCCTCGGGCACCCAGGCGGCCGCCTCGGGGATCTGGCCTGCGTTCTTGAACGTGACGATCCCAGGGATGGAGATGTACGCGCCCAGCGCCACCCAAGCCTTGGCGTCGTCCAGGGTCCCGGTGAAGCAGTGAACCAGCGGCACCACCTCGCCCTGGGCCTCCTCCTCGAAGAGGCGCCGACAGTCGTCCCACGCGTCGCGGATGTGAAGCACGAGGGGCTTCCGGGTCCGGCGAGCGAGCTGGGTGAACCGCCGAAGCGCGGCGACCTGCACCTCGCGCGGCGCCTCCTTCTCCCACGCGTAGTCGAGCCCGGACTCACCGATTGCGACCACCTTCGGGTGGCTGGAGAGCGCCTCGATCGCCGCGAAGCTCTCGTCGTTCACGAGCGTCGCATGGCAGGGGTGGATCCCCACGGTGGCCCAGATCTCAGGGTCGGTCTCGGCGCGCGCCACGGCAGCGCGTGCGTAGTCCACGCCGTCGTTTCCGCCGATCGTGACGAGGTAACGCACCCCTGCGGCGCGAGCCCGTGCGATCACCGACTCGGTGGGATCGGCCCAGGAGCCCTCGTCCAGGTGGCAATGCGAGTCGAAGAAGGTCACGGCGTCCCCCAGAGGCCCCGGAGGCCAAGCAGCACGTGCTCAGCCACCATCCGAGGGTTCACGTTGCGAATATGCGCCAGCTCAGCGTCCGAGATGAGCGCGAGGGCCTTCACCAGCGTCTCTGGCTCGAGGTGACCGCCGATGGGCGCCCGTGCGCGGAACGTCAGCGCCTCCGGCGGACGTCCAGCGGCCCTCAGCAGCGCGTCCCGGAGCCCCACCCGGAAGACGTCCAGCACCGCTGGAATCGTCTCCTTGTCCACGCTCATGGCCTCCGCCGTCGTCATGAGGGTGGAGGGAGACATCCGTGGAAGCTCGCCGAGGTTCCGCAGCCACTCCTCACGCAGGGCCCCGAGCGCCGGATTCGTCAGCGCGTCAGCCGCCGACAGCGAGCCCTCCGACATCGCCGCGAGCTCGTCGGCCGTCTCTGGGTCGAGGCTCTTCTCGCGGATGAGCCAGGCAGCCACCAGCTCGCGGCTCAGCGCCGTGAACCGAACCATCTGACAGCGGCTGCGAATCGTGACCAGCACCGCGTTGGGCTGAGAGGTCATGAGCAGAAAGACGTTTCGCGGCGCAGGCTCCTCCAACGTCTTCAGGAGCGCGTTGGCGGCCGCCTCGTGGAGCCGATCCGCCTCGTCGATCAGGATGACTCGTGCCGTCGCGTCGATCGGAGGGAAGCGCAGCGAGCGCGTGACCTCGCGTACCTGGGCGATCTTGATGAACTGCCCGTCGGGGGCCAGCGACACGAAGTCGGGGTGGTTGCCCTGGGCGATCTGGCGGCACGTACGACACTGGCCGCACCCGTCAGCTCCAGGGCTCCGGTCCTTGCAGTTGAGCCGCTGGGCAAAGCCAACAGCGACGCGCCGCTTCCCCACGCCCTCGGGACCTGCGAAGAGGTACGCGTGCGCGACTCGATCGCCGTCTTGTGCGCGGCGGAGCACGTCGAGAACGCCGTCATGACCCTGGACGCCAACGAACATGGGGGCGGTTGTAGAAGCTGCCGCCTCCGGTTTCAAGCCGGGCCTTCGCCGGCAGGCTGTCTCGGGGGCGCCCTCCCCCGGCATCAACCGCGGCCGGTCCCCCAGCCCGGCCGCACTGGGGGCTGGGGGTCGTTCCCTTGCACCAACCGCGGCCGGCCCCCCAACCCAACCGCACGGGGGTCTGCGGGTCGCTCCCCACGATGGGACACCCCGGTTGTTGACCGCCTGGCGGACCCGCGCGAAACAGCCACTTCATGAGCCTCCAAGACCGTTGCCCCGATTCCGCCCTCTCCACGGCGCGCAAGATCCACATCATGGGCCTCTGCGGAACCGCCATGGGGACCTTCGCTGGCATGTTGGCCGGACGTGGCTACGAGGTGCGCGGCTCCGACGCCGCCGCGTATCCACCGATGAGCGAGCAGCTCGAGGCTCAGGGGATCCCGCTCATGCTCGGCTACCGCCCCGAGAACCTCGACTGGGCGCCCGACCTCGTCGTGGTGGGGAACGTCATCCGCCGAATCAATCCGGAAGCCGAGGAGGTGGTGCGGCGCGCTCTGCCCTACGCGTCCTTCCCCGAGCTGTTCGGGCGGATGTTCCTCTCGGAGCGCCGCCCCGTGGTCATCACCGGGACCCACGGAAAGACCACGACAACCTCACTAACGGCGCACCTCCTGCGCGCGGCCGGCGGAGACCCCGGGCTCTTCGTGGGCGGGGTCCCTCGCGACTTCGGGCGTTCGTTCCTGCTGGGCGAGGGCGCGCACTTCGTCGTGGAGGGCGACGAGTACGACACGGCCTACTTCGACAAGGTGCCGAAGTTCGTCCACTACCGACCTGCCGTCGGGGTCATCAACAACATCGAGTTCGATCACGCCGACATCTACCCAGACGTCGAGTCCATCGAGCGCGAGTTCCGGCGCTTCGCCGCGCTCGTCGACCCTGCCGGGCGGCTCTTGGTCAACGGCAGCGACGAGCGCGCGCGGCGCGCCGCCGAGGCCGCGCGCTGCGCAGTGGAGCTGATCGGCACCGACTGGATGGCTCACGACGTAGAGCTGGGCGGCCTCGGGGCCAGCTTCACGTTGTGTCGAGGAGAAGAAGCGCTCGGGCGCTTCGAGAGCCCACTCCCCGGACTTCACAACGTGCACAACGCCCTCACGGCCCTGGCCGTGGTGCTCGGGGAGGGGGTCCGGGTCGAGGACGCTCAGCGTGGCCTCAGCAGCTTCTCCGGCGTCAAGAAGCGGCAAGAGGTGAAGGGCGTCGTGAACGGCGTGACGGTGATCGACGACTTCGCACATCACCCCACCGCGGTGCGTGAGACGGTTCGCGCGATCGCTGCCCGCTACCCCGCCGGGCGCCTCTGGTGCTGCTTCGAGGTCGAGTCCAACACCTCGCGTCGCAGGGTGTTTCAGGACGCATACCCACCGGCCTTCGAGGGAGCGCACGCCGTGCTCTTCTGCAAGCCGCTCGACAAGCCCGACAACCTCCCTCCAGCCGAGCGGCTCAGCCTCGAAGAGGTGTGCGAGAGCGTCAGAGAGCGCGGCATCCTCTGCGAGCTCATCCCCGAGGTGAGCGACCTCGTGTCATGGCTGGTGCCACAGCTGCAGCCTGGGGATACGGTCCTTGGCATGAGCGGTCGCCACTTCCACGGGCTCCACGGGCTCGTGCTCGCACAGCTGCGGGGGAACCTGAGCTAAGCCACTGAATCCGTTGCGAATATTTCCATTGACAGCCCCGGGGAGCGGACTTAGTGTCCCGCGGCTTGGAGGCCCAGATGTCCCGCGCTGCCGCTGCCAAGAAGAAGCCCGTCGAGTCCTTCTTCTGTAAGTTCCTGAACACAGAGGTCAGCGTGGTGAGCTGCGTCGACGGCTACGTGAACGCGAACTCGCTCAACATCAAGCACTCGCCGTGCTTCAAGTGTCCGATCGGCCTCAAGGTCCGGATGCAGTTCGCCTCCAACTGAGCGAGTCGTCCCACATCGCCAAAGCCTAAACTGGCCACAACGCAGCGCCCGCACAGGCGCAGCTGTGGTCGCTAGGCCAATGCCCGAAGCTGCCGTGCGGCTCGCAGGGCTGCCGCACCCCGTCTAGTAGAGAAGACCGATTCGCGCCTGAAAGGTGAACGCCGGACCCGCGGAGAGACCCGCTGCGGCGTGGTCGAGCCCGCCGAACGGGATCAACACGCCGGCGTCCACGTCGAAGCGGAGTCCGGCCCGCGTGCCACCCAGGCTCATCTGCTCATAGAACACGTTGAGGTCGAACTCGAGGCCGAGCGGGTTGTCTTTGCCCGGCGTCGACTCGGCCAGAATGGCGTGGGCGTAAAGCGCTGCGAGCGAGCCGCCGATACGGAGCCCGTCCACGTCGATCGGGGTCCACGTCACGCTCGGCCGCAGATAGAAGCTGTTGGACACCCCACCCAGGACCTCACGGTAGAGCAGCAGGTCGACGTGGTAGTCCCGGTGGAAGAGGAACTGGGTGATCTCGGTGTTGTCCCGAAGCCGGTCGCTCTGCGCGTAGGCGGCGTCGTCCGATGCCCGCCACGACTCCCCGTACGGGCCCATCGCTACATCGTCCCCGCTCGCGGCGCCGAAGTTGAGCTGGTAACGGAAATCCTGGTGTCGGACGTCCACCTCGAGCGCCCCGCCGAGCGCAAGGAAGTCCTTGTCGGACGCCGGATCCGTGAGGTTCTGAGTCTGCGACGCGGAGCCGACCACGCCGGCCAGCTCCAGCTCTACACGCACGTCGAGCTCCTTGGAGGGAGACCACAAGACCCGAACCCAGACGTCCGGGAGCCACAGGCTGACGCTCCGCGTTTGGAGCCGAAGGCAGTCATACGGCTGCAGGGCGGCGGCGCTGCACAGCGTGGCATCCGTGACCCCGGCGGACTCGAAGTCGTGGGTGGTGAAGGCGTTCCGAATCACGAAGTCGACCGCTGGTTTGCCCTCGGCGAGCTCCTTCTGTCGCGCCTCTTCCGCCAGCGCCCCGATCGGCCGCATGCCGACCGTGAAGCCCCAGTGGATCGCGTCATCGACGGAGCCGAAGTCCGAGGCCTGCCCGTAACCTCCAAGCTCGTCCCTCGTGGTCGCGCCCTCGTAGGGGCTGTCGAAGAACCACTCGGAGTGGACGCCGAACGCCTGCAGCAGCAGCGCCACGCGGTCCGTGGAGCTGCCGTAGTCGGAGTCGAGTCCGTCGCCGCCGTTCTTTACGATGCCCAGGCCAAAGTGGTCGGCCATGCGACCGGCGCTCAGGACGATGCCGTGAAAGAACTCCCACTCCAGCCAGAGCCGCTTGGCGGAGATCGCGGCATCTGCCGGAGCCTGGCCCTCGGCGAGGGCCGCTAACGTGACGTCCGCTCGCTCGCTGTGGAAGTCTGGTGTGCTGCCCAACACGAGGTTGTCGAGGATGTCCAAGGTGCCCCGAATCCGCATGAGCTGGCCGACACGGAAGGTGGGCTCGAGGCGCAGCCGCAGATTCGAAGAGGCCTGGAGCCCGTTCCCATCGTCGAGCGCCGCGTTGGCACCCAGCTCATCGATCGGCGTGACGAGCCCGCCGACACGAGCGTCCAGGTCTCCCTTACCGAAGAGATCGGCTCGGAAACGCAGGTAGCCATGGACGTCGAGGTCGAAGAACGTCTCGGGGGCTGGAGACACGACCGACTCGGGCGTCGCCGCTCCCGCCGTGACCGCCGTGACGAGCACGGCAAGGGCACTCGGGAGCGAATGAGAGGTCGCCATGGGCATGGGTCGCGCAGGATAGGGGGTGGGTCCAGGGCCGTCAACGCAAGCCCGAACCCATGACGCGAGCGGGCGGCGAGGAACTAGAAGTAGTACGTCGCGCCCACCTGGAACTGCGCGCCGAAGTTGAACTTATCCTCGGCGTCCAGGTTCTGCAGACCATCGCAGAAGCCGGTTCGTCCCGCCTCGCTCCGGAGGCACTGCGACGAGACCTCCGTCCCGCTGCCGATGTTCTTGAACACGGTGAGGAAGCGAGCGTCCGCGTTGATGGCGAAGTGGTCGCCGAGCTTCACTTGAACGCCGATGCCGGCCTGGCCGGCCACCTCGAACAGCGTGTGCTGGAACAACCCCTCGTAGTAGTCGAGCGTGGTGAAGTGGACGCCTACGCCCACGAGGGCGTACGGGTTGATGGGCGAGTCGGGGAACAGATAGAAGATGGGCGAGAGCATCACGGGCACCGTGTGCTGGGCGAAGTAGTTGTCGCCGTCCGCCGTCTGAACGTAATCGACGGACAGCTCCAGCCCCCAGTGCTCGGACACCATGCTGCGCAGCTGGATGCCGAAGCCCGGCATGGCCGAGTTCTCGATGTCCACGACGTTCAGCTTGGTGCCCTCGAGCGCCATGGTGTTGAATCGGAAGCCCACGCCCAGCAGGCCGCGCTGCGTTCTGCGCGGCGCGGGACGCTCCACCACGACGGTGCGCGGTGCCTCCTCGACGTAGACGACCGGCGGCGGGGGCGGCTGGACCACCACCACCGGGCGGCGATACACGCGAACTGGCGGCGGGTAGCTCGCGGATGCGGCACCGGTGGCCAGGGCCATGCCAAGGGACACGAAGAAGGAGAGCGGTCGGTTCATGGGGCAACCTCTCGGGCACCGGGCTTCCGGCTCATCAGGTCGGAGCCGTGGCGATGGGCACGTTTCTGACACGCGCGTTCCGGACACGACGCGGCTTGGACGACGCCTCTGATGCCTTATTCAACGCCCCGACGTCGGCAGCTCTCCGTGCCTCCGCTGCTGCGGCGGCCCACGGCCACGCTCGCGTTCGCTGCGGGAATTTTGCTGGTCTGGCAGTTCACGCTCACAACGCACGACGCCGAGAGCGCCGTCAGCGACCTCCTGGGTGTGGCCCCAACGCCCACGCTCTGGGCCGCCCTAGCGACCGTGGTCTTTGGCGCCACCTCATTGGCGTGGCTCATCGGCGTCCTCGGGTTGAGCCCTGCTCAGGCCGGCTTGGGCGTGGGGCGCCTCGGGCGCCACGTCGCGGCTTACCTGGGCCTCTGCGCGATCATGCTCGCGATCACCCTCGGTACCAGCTTCGCGCCGTCATTCGAGCGGGTCTACCCTCTCGCGCCCACGGGCGGTCCGCTGTGGTTTCTCACGTACGGTGGGGCGCTCTTCGCGACCGAGGTCTTCTTTCGCGGCCTGCTGCTCTTCCCCTTCGTCCCAGCCCTCGGACGCGGCGCCGCGCTCGTGGGCGTAATCCCCTACGTGCTGGTGCACGCCCATAAACCCCCAATCGAGGCGGCCGGAGCGCTCGCCGCCGGCCTGGTCCTCAGCTGGCTTGCCTTGTCATCCCGCTCGTTGTGGGGTGGAGTTGCGCTACACGTAGTCGTCGCCTTCACGATGGAGATCGCCGCTGTCTGATCCTCCGTACGAAAGAACTCATTCCCCTCCCTTGAAATGCCGATGCGTTGCCGCCAAATTACGGCCCCCTCGCCCGCGGGGAAGGGAACGAGGAAGCCAATAACCGCTGCCGGACGGGGACGTCCGGCGCCGCGCCCTGAGGAGATCCACATGGCCATCAAGCCACGCAAGCAACGCGATGTGAGCCTGGACAACGAGCCATTGACGCCAGAGGAGCTCGCCGAGTTCCGGGAGATCCTCCTCAAAAAACGCGCCGAAATCCTCGAGCAGAAGGACGAGCAGAACCGCAAGGTGCTCGAGGACGACCAGGAGAAGCTCCCGGACGAGGTGGACCTCGCGTCGGCCGAGTACGAAGCGGCCTTCGAGAATCGCCTCCGCGATCGCGAGAAGTACCTGCTGAAGAAGATCGACAAGGCGCTCGAGCGCTTCGACGAGGGCGTCTACGACGAGTGCGACAGCTGCGGCGCGATGATCGGCAAGAAGCGCTTGCTCGCACGCCCCGAGGCCACGCTCTGCATCGTCTGCAAGGAGGAGCAGGAGCAGGTCGAGAAGGGCTTCGTGAAGCCGCGCCTCCAACGTGAGGAAGAGTTCACCTTCTGAGGCACCGCGCGCGCCCCCGAGCTGCCGGCGTCACGTGAGCCGGACGCTCCGGCTCAGAACATCCGGGCCGACGCCGGATGGGCGCGAAAGCGGACGAACACGGTGAGATCCGGCAGGCGCCCCAAGCTCCAGGCGCCCAGATTGCCGATCTGCGCGCGACCCGTCTCCCGCAATTCCAAAGCCAGGGCCAACGCGAACGCCCCGCCCGGCCCGCCTGCCGCGCCGAGCGCGACGGCAGAGGCTACGTTGGGAGCGACCACCGCCTCCACGAGCTCCGGGCTCGCTCGGAAGTCGAGCACCCGACCCGCGGGCAGGCCCACGCCGGGCGGCCGGATCTCCACGGTGCCCTTGGCCACAGCCGTCACGAAGCACCCCGCCGGCGGACACTCTCCGGTCCGCCCGGCCCGCAGTGGCCGCAAGACGTCGCCGAGCCAGGCGAGCATGTCCTCCACGCTCACTTCGCCGTTCCCCACCACGACAGCCGTCCGAATCAAGTCCCCGGTGGCCTGCGTCACGTCGCTGGTCTCCTCGTCGTCCCCGCCGTAGGGAGGCGCCGCTGCGGGTGGGGTCGGTTGACCCCGGCGCCGCGACGGACTTAGGATACGTGGTTCTCGGAGGCCCTGTGAGCAAGAAGTTCCCTGACTACATCCCGCCGACCAAGATCGCCTACGTATCCGGGCGACCGGCGGCGCTCCACCTCCGCAAGTGCAAGCTCGTACTGGAGCGTGAGGACGGCCAGACGTCGGAGTACATCTTCGACCAGAACAACATCGCGATCGGCGCGATGGAGGACAACGACCTGGTCATCGAGGACGAAACGGCCTCGCGGTACCACTGCCGAATCTTCCAGGACGAGAACTCCTACCTCGTCCAAGACCTCGGCTCGACCAACGGCACCTTCGTGAATCGCGTGCGAATCAAGGAGGCCTATCTCAAGCCCGGCTGCACCGTCACCGTCGGCAAGACGGACATCAAGTTCCAGTCGCTGGACGAACGGGTCGAGATCCTGCCCTCGAACCGCGAAGCCTTCGGGAGCATCGTGGGCAAGTCCCTGCGAATGCGAGAGATCTTCGGCATCCTCGAGAAGATCGGCCCCACCGGAGTCACGGTGGTCATCGAGGGCGAGACCGGCACGGGCAAGGAGGTGGTGGCTCGCACCATCCACGAGTGCTCCAAGCGCGCCAAGGGACCGTTCGTGGTCTTCGACTGCGGTGCCGTCCCGGAGAACCTGATTGAGTCCGAGCTCTTCGGCCACGAGAAGGGGTCGTTCACCGGCGCCATCATGGCTCGGCAGGGCCTCTTCGAGATGGCGCAAGGCGGCACGATCTTCCTCGACGAGCTCGGTGAGCTCAACCTCGACCTTCAGCCCAAGCTCCTTCGGGCGCTCGAGCAGCGCGAGATCCGACGAGTCGGGTCCAACAAGCCGATCAAGGTGGACGTGCGGGTCATCGCGGCGACCAACCGCAACCTCGAGGAGGAGGTTCGGGCGGGCCGGTTCCGAGAGGACCTCTTCTATCGACTCAGCGTGGTCCGCCTGGTGCTGCCGCCGATGCGCGAGCGCCGGGAAGACCTGCCGCTCCTCGTGAAGCACTTCCTGCGCAACGGCAGCTTCAACCGGGAGGGCACCGGACGTGTGCGCATCAAGGGCATTTCGCGCGACGCGTTGGACTGCCTCATGAGCTATCGGTGGCAAGGCAACGTCCGCGAGCTCGTCAACGTGATCGAGCGTGCCTGCAGCTTCGCCGAGACCGAATACATCCAGCCGGAGGACCTGCCCGAGCACATCTCGGGGATCGGCCTCATGCCACGTCGGGTGGCTGCGGCGGCGCCCACCGAAGAGCAAGCGCTCGAGACCGGGGAACAGACGTCGAGCGGCGCGCTGGATCTCGCGGGATTTCAGCCGCCGGTCACCAGCATGCCGGTACCGGCGATGGCGATCCCCACCAACCTCCCCAGGACCTTCAAAGAGGCCAAGGAGGAGTGGGTCGGAGCATTCGAGCGCGACTACATCCTGAACCTGTTGAAGAAGAACGACCTCAACATCTCCCACGCCGCGAAAGAGGCGGAGATCGACCGGAAGTACTTCCGGAAGCTGATGAAGAAGTACGGCGTGGACGTTCAGGGAGCCAAGGACGAGGAGGACGAAGAGGCCTGAGCGGCCCCGGCGCCGCGTTACGGCGGGCAGTCCGGGTCGGCGCCGTTCAACAGGCCGTCGCAGTCGTTGTCGAAGGCGTCGCCGCATAGTGGGGCGCCCACCTCGGCCACAGGCCCGATATCGCCGTTGCAGGCCCCGGCGTCGCACAGCCCAGTACGACAAATCGCCGGCGCCACGGTGACGTCCGTCGCGCCCGGGAAGTCATAGCACACCCCTCCCGTCACACCGGTCCAGTTGGTCTTGCTGGTGCCCGGCACGCACTTCATGCAGTCAGCCGTGGTGGACTGCGAGGCGCCCTCCAGGACGCACGCCGCGCCGATGAAGCACTTCCCGTCGTCGATGAGGCAACCGCCGAGCCCGTCGCAGCTCCGGCAGTCCTCCGCGCAAGCCTGACCCGCCGTGCCGGTACAAGTCCCGGTGGCGCACTGATCGTTGAACGTGCAGGCATCGCTGTCGTTGCAGGGGCTCCCATTCGCGACCGACGCCGAAGTACACACCGCGGACGCGTTGCATGTGCTCACCGTGCAGGCGTTGCCGTCGACGTCGGTGCACGGCGTGCCCACGATCTTCGAGGTGAAGGCGGTCCGAGTGGTCGCCGGCACGCACTGCTGGCACTCGTTGGCCGGATTCGGGGCGTTGGCGTCGTAGCATTGGTCGCTGACGAGGCACTTATCCGTCTTGACGGTGTGCTGGCAGCTGCCGCTCCCGTCGCACAGGTCGTCCGTGCACGTCTTGCCGTCCGAGGTGCACGCGACGCCGGCGGCCACGTTGGACCATGCGCTCGCGTTCTTCGTGTTGTCGCAGACGAGGCAGGGGTTGTCGGCCTTCTTCGTCCCATTGGCGTAGCAGGCGCCGTCGATGATGCACCCGCCCGCATAGCTCTGGTTGACGCAGCTGCCCGTCCCATTGCAGGTCGACTCGGTGCACGCCAACCCGTCGCCGACGCAGGGCGTGAGGTTAGGCTTCGAGGCGTAGCCGGTCTTGTTTACGGCAAACTGACACGAGCGACACTCAGCGGTCGGATCGGGGCTGCCCTCCGTCACACAGAGCCCGGAGATGAGGCACCCCGTCGAGACCGGGTGAGTGCAGGAGCCATTGGTGCAGACGTCGGAGGTGCACGTGATGCCATCTGAGTCACAAGCCGTGTTGTTCGCCTTCGCTTGCTTCCCGCAGTTGAACGAGGTTGCCCCCGTGGAGTTGCACTTCGGGTTGTTGCAGATGTCCGCCTGAGCCGAGCAATCCGCGGCGGCGCCAGCAACACACGCGCCTGCTGTGCAGGTGTCGTTCACGGTGCAGCCGCTCCCGTCCGCGTCGCAGCTCGTCCCGTTCGGCCGGTTGGAGAGCTGAGTCGTCGTCGTGCCGGGGATACACGCCTTGCAGGGGGATGCGGCAGGCCCTGCCCCGGCCTCGTAGCACGTGCCCGAGACCAGGCACGTGTTGGCCTTGAGCGGGTGAGTGCACGTCGAGCCGTCGCAGACGTCTGTGGTGCAATCGAGGCCATCGGCGGTGCACGCCGCGCCGTTCTGGGCGAAGTGATTGCAGCCGCCCGGCGGGATGCAGATGTCGATAGTGCACGGGTTCGAGTCGTCACAACCGAGCGCCCCGCTGCCCACGCACGTCCCCTGACCGTCGCACTTGTCCGTGGTGGTACAGGCGTTTCCGTCTGCGCAAGTGTCGGTCGCTGGGCGGTCCGACCACTGGCTGGTGGACTTCGACGGCTGACAGCTCTCGCATTGCTTGTCGGGGTTCTGCGCACCGGTGGCCACGCAAGTGCTGGCAATGAAACAGCTGCCTGCCTTGATCGGATGCGTGCAGACCGTGCCCGCGCACACGTCGTTGGTGCACGTCGCGCCGTCGTCCTGGCACGCCAAGCTGTTGGCCACGTGGGCGCAGCCGTCGATGGTCGCATTCGCGGGGCTGCACGAGTCGGTGGTGCACACCTCGCCGTCGTCGCAGGGGTTCGTGTCACCCTTGCACTGGCCGCTGGCACATGCGTCGTTGAGGGTGCACTTGTTGCCGTCGCTGCAGAGCGTGCCGTTCGCACGCGGGCTCCAGGCCGTGGTGGCCGAGGTTGGCGTGCAGATACGGCAGGGATCCTCGGGGTGGGGTTGCGCCGCGCTGTAGCACACGCCATCGATGAGGCAGGTGCTGGGCTTCAACGAGGTGTAGTTGCAGGTCACGCTGGGCCCGCCGCCCCCGATACACTTGTCGATCGTGCAGTCCTTGCCGTCATCCGGGCAGGACGAACCGGACCCGGAACAGTTGCCGACGGCGTCGCACTTGTCGGCGTTGCTGCAGTCGTCCCCATCGTTGCACGTGGTCCCGCTCGGGCGCGGAGTGAACGACGAGGTCGACGTGGCCGGCACGCATGTCTGGCAGTCGCTCTGCGGACTGAGCGTGCCGCTGGTGTAGCAGACACCGCTGACGAGGCAGTTGTTGGCTTGAAGCGTATAGGTGCACGTGCCATCGCCCGCGCAGGCGTCGGTGGTGCACCCGAGTCCGTCGGACGTGCACGTGTAGGGCGTCCCCTGGCAGGAAGAGGTCTCTCCGCCGGAGCACTGGTCGTTCTTGCTGCAGAGGTTCCCGTCGTTGCAGGTGACGCTCGTGGGCTTACCAGTCACGGAGCACACGGCCGAGTTCTTGTCCGCGCCGCAGACCATCACCCCGGTGTTCTGGCAAACACCGCTGCCCCTGGTGCACGAGCTGCCGAGCGTGCCGAACTCCTCGTCCGTCTGGCCGCTGCAGTCGTTGTCAAGGCCATCGCAGTGCGCGCCGGCGGTCTCGTTCACCACGTAGTTCGGAAGGGACTGGTACGAGCAGACCCACCCCGAGGGGCCGTGGCAGTCCTCGAGGAGCCCTGCACAGACCCCCTGCTGGTTGCAATTTCCCGGTGGGAGGACCGTGTCGGCTTCATCGACTACGCCGTCGCAGTCGTTGTCTAGCCCGTCACACGTGGTCTCCACGGCCTCGTACTGCGAGACGCCGACGTAGTTGCACTGCCACTCGCCGTCACCGTCACACGTGGCGACGACGTTCTGGGTGTTGCAGAGCCCCTCGAGCTTGCAGGTGACGTCAGGGGCGACAATGCCGGCGACGTCGTCGACGGTGCCATCGCAGTCATCGTCGAGCAGGTTGCAGAGCTCTTCGGTGTTACGAGGTGCGGTGCCGTCGGGCATCGTCGAGCAGGTGGCGGTGCCGTTCCCCAGCTTCGAGCACTGGACCACGCCCGCCGGGCCGTTCCCGCACTTCCCGACCCCCTGGCAGCTGGCTCCGAGCACGACCTTTGCCCCCGTGACCGGGTTCGTCCACGCGATCCCCTCGTCGGTGACCCCGTTGCAGTCGTTGTCACTGGCGTCGCAGATCTCGGCCTTGTGCTCCGGCGCGGTCCCGTCGGCGTTGGACGAACACGTGGCCTTCTTCGACGTGGGGGAACACACGACCTGACCCGGGCCACAATCACCGAGCCCCTCGCACGTCCCGCCGAGGCCCACGGCGCCCTGTACCGGGTCAGCGTAGGTCAGCCCGTCATCCGTGGTCCCGTCGCAGTCGTTGTCCTTGTGGTCGCAGATCTCCGGGCTGGTCGCCGGCGCGGTGCCGTGGACGTCCGTCGAGCAAGTCGGCTCCTCGGCCTCGCTCGAACACACCACCACACCGGCGCCACACTCGCCCACGCCGTCGCACGGCCCGCCGATCACCGATCCCTGGTAGTTGACGTCGTCGTCGGTGTCCCCGTCGCAGTCGTTGTCCTTCTGGTCGCAGACCTCGATGAGCACCCCGGGCGACGTGCCATCTGAGTTCGTGGAACAGGTGGTGTTACCGGCCTCGCCCGCGGCAACGGAGCAGATCACCGTCCCGGCGCCGCACTCACCCACACCATCACACGAGGCGCCGAGCGGCCGCGAAGCGCCCAGCTCGTCGATCCAGACGAGCCCGTCGTCCGCCACGCCGTCGCAGTCGTTGTCCTTGCCATCGCAGATCTCGACCGAGGCAACCCAGGCAGACCCGTCGGGATTCGTGGAGCAGGTGGCGTGCGTGGCCCCCGCTGTGGCCGTGCACTCCACCACGCCGACACCGCACTCGCCGGTGCCGTTGCATGACTGCCCGAACAGCAGGCCGGACCACACAAGATCCTCGTCGGCGCTTCCGTCACAGTCGTTGTCCTTGCCGTCGCAGCGTACCTCGACCTCGGGGTCGTAGGACGCGAAGTCGTAGGCACACACCCAAGTCCCGGCCGTGCACGTGGTCTTGATCTCGGCGGCGTGCGCGAGGCACTCGCCCTTCTGAAGGCAGGTGGTCTTGTCACGCGGCAACGAGTGTCCGTCCACCACGCCGTCGCAGTCGTTGTCCACGTTGTCGCAGAAGGCCTGAGCGACCCCGCCGCCCTCGGCCTCGGGGCTCACCTGGTCGAGCCCGGAACACCAGAGCTTGGACGGGTCGGCCGGGTCGCACACCACCTCACCACCGACGCAGGCGCCTGTGCCACACTGTGCGCCCTTGCCGAGCACGATCTCGCTCCCATCGGCGGCAGGGTGGTTCTCGATCCACTCGAAGTCTTCGTCGACTGCTTCGTCGCAGTCCTCATCGAGCCCGTCGCACGCCGACTCGGCAGCCGGGGGGACGTGGTAGTCCACGCAGATGACGGCGACGTCCTTGTCCTTCGCCTGCTCCTTTGCCGCGGCGGGCGCGAGCGTGGCCAGCAGTCCGTGGCTGCAGACCTCGACCCCCTGGTTGAGCTCGAGGAGGCACTCCCCGTGGGGATGCTCGGGGTTCACGCATGCCTTCCCGCCCCCGGGGTTCCCATCGTCGATGAAACCGTTGCAGTCCTGGTCAACACCATCGCAGACCTCTGCGCGCCACGGGTGGATCGCCGGATCCGCGTCGTTGCAGTCCACATCGGCGAGGTACCCGTCCTCGTCCTTGTCGTCCCCAGCGTCGCAGCTGATGTCGCCGAGCGCGCAGTCCTGGTCGACGCCGTCCCCGCACTTCTCCGGGGCTCCCTTGAAGACCTGCTCCCCATCCGGTGAGGTGGGTGGGCAGTCCTTTGCCGAGCTGTCCTTGAAGGTGTCGAAGTCGGTGTCGTCGGCGTCGCAGATGGTCGGGGTCCCATCGCAGTCGAAGTCGCACGCCGAGGCCAGCGCCGCGCCTGTCAGCGCGGCGGCCACGGCCGGATCGCAGCAGCCGACATACGTGGAGCCGCGGAACACCTTCGAGTCGTACTCGTTGCAGTCGTCGCCGTCGCTGGAGAGTTGTCCGTCGCCGTCCCAGTCCCCGTCCCACGAGCCGCAGTCAGCGACGTCTTCGTCGACGTCCTCATCGCAGTCGTCGTCGATCTGGTTGCAGACCTCGACCGCCCCGTGGTGGATGTTCTTGTCGTCGGGACCGCAGTCGTTCTCGTTGGGATCCGCGTCGCCGTCCCGGTCGGGGTCCACGCAGTCCGCGATCTTGTCGCCGTCCAGGTCGGCCGCGCTGTCGTCCGTGGTGCCGTTGCAGTCGTTGTCTTTGCCATCGCACACCTCGGGCGCACCCGGGTAGATGAGCGGGTCGCCTTGCGAGCCACAGGCCGCCTCTTCGCAGTTGGCGCGCAGGTCGCCGTCGTCGTCCTCGCAGGCGTCCAGTTTCCCGTCGCAGTTGTAGTCGAGCGCCGCGCCGCCGCCAGCTACACAGGGGACACAGCTCGGGACGTCTGCCAGAGGGCTCGAGGTGGCGCCGGTGCCCGGCGTGTCGTCGCAGTCAGCGGTGGCCGAGCCAGCGGGACAGCAGCCGTCGATCTGGCAAGAGACGAATCCGTCTTCGTCGGCATCGCACTCCGCGTGATGCGCGAGCAGCCGAACTTGGACCAGCGCCTTCTCGGAGACGCGCACCACACCAGACCAAGACGCCATCGTGCGCGGGCCAGCCAGACCGCGGATGAGCAGGTAGGCGTCACGGACGGTCCCAGAGGTGACGTCAACGACGAATGGGCTCGCGCTGATATCTATGGTCCCGAGATTGAACTCGGCTACAGCGGGCTGGAGCGGGGACTTGCTGAAGCGGCCATCGACCACCTCGCCCAGCGTGACCACCAGTCGCTCGATGCGGGGGTCGGTGACTTCGGCTGAGATCGACAGATACAGGGTGGGGAACACCTCGTTGTCTGCGCAGCTCGCGACCAAGGCGAGGCCCGACAAGAGGCGAAAAAAGAATCGCGATAGAACGCGCTTCGACGGCTTGCTCACGAGCTTGACTCCCACCCGGTCCAAGTGACGGCCGCACGCTTCCAACGGCCGTGCGTCGAGCGAGTATACGACCCCCACCATGGCCGATCAAAGACGACGGCCGTGACGGACTCGAGTGAGAGCATGGTACCCGGTAGGGGAATCGAACCCCTGCTTTCGGCGTGAGAGGCCAACGTCCTGACCGCTAGACGAACCGGGCATTTTTTCAAGTCGACCGCGGGTATCTCCGCGCTCACAGAACAGGTTCACCGCCGGACGGCGGTACCCTCGAAACGAACAAAGTACCCGGTAGGGGACTCGAACCCCTGCTTTCGGCGTGAGAGGCCAACGTCCTGACCGCGAGACGAACCGGGCATGGTTCGGGGACTAGGATTCGAACCTAGATTTACGGAGTCAGAGTCCGCAGTCCTGCCGTTAGACGATCCCCGAGCATCTCCGGTTACTCCGGAGCTGCGTGCGGCGTTATGTAGCGACGCGGTACCGCCCTGTCAACGGGTTTTCCCGCCCCCAGGTGTATCGAAACCGCCCATCGGCGCGGGTTCTGGCCCGCGCCGAGACGCAACTCAGCCGAAGGTCTCTTTGGTGGTAACGGCGGCTGCCTCGGTGGCAGCAGCGGTTCCGCCCGAATCCGGCAGCAGCTCGATGATGGCCATGTCCGCGGCGTCGCCCTTACGTGGCCCGAGCTTGTAGATGCGCGTGTAGCCGCCCGGGCGCTCCTTGAAGCGCTCCGCGTACTCCGAGAACAGCGTGCTGATCACACCCTTGTCCGCGATGTAGCGCGCGGCGAGGCGACGGTCGTGCAACGTCCCGCGCTTCGCATAGGTGATGACCCGATCGGCGACCGCGCGAAGCTCCTTGGCCTTCGGGACGGTCGTGGTGATCCGACCGTGCTGCAGAAGGCTCGTAACCAGGTTCTTCAGCAGCGCCTTGCGGTGCGAGTGGGTGCGGCCGAGTTTCCGGCCCTTGTTCAGGTGTCGCATGATTCCATTCTCCGTCTAGTCCCCGTTGGGACTCAGGCGTTTGCTGCTGCGGCTGTGGGGCGGCGCTCCGGGTCCCACCCGTCGAGCTTCATGCCCAGCGAGAGGCCCATCTCCGCAAGGATCTCTTTGATCTCCTTGAGAGACTTCCGGCCGAAGTTCTTCGTCTTGAGCATCTCGGCCTCGCTCTTCTGGACGAGGTCTCCGATGAACTTGATGTTCGCGTTCTGGAGACAGTTCGCCGAGCGCACGCTGAGCTCGAGCTCATCGACGGTGCGGTACAGGTTCTCGTTGAAGCGCGGCTCCTCGCGGGACTCTTCCCGGCGGGGCTCCTCGACGGCCTCATCAAAGTTGATGAAGACCTGGAGCTGCTCCTTCACGATCTTTGCGGCCAGCGCCAGCGCGTCCTCGGGGAGGATGGAGCCGTTGGTCCAGATCTCGAGCGAGAGCTTGTCGTAGTCCGTGCGCTGCTTCACACGCGCATTGGTCACACGGTAGTTCACGCGCGAGATGGGTGAGAAGATCGCGTCGATGGGGATGCTCCCCACCGGCGCGTTCGGGTCCTTGTTCTCGTCCGCGGCGCGGTAACCACGACCCTCGCGAACGACGAACTCCGCGGAGAACTTCCCGCCGTCAGCCACCGTGCAGATGTGCAGCGTGGGGTTCAGGACGTGGATGCTGTCGTCGGCTTCGATGTCGCCAGCGGTGACGACGCACGGTCCTGTCTTGTTGATACGCGCCGGCTTCGGGCCCGTGCCGTGCATCGAGAGCTGAACCTCCTTGAGGTTCAGGATGATGTCCGTCACGTCCTCAGCCACATCCGGGATGGCGGAGAACTCGTGCACCGTACCCTCGATCTGGACGGCCGTGATGGCGGCGCCGCGGATCGAGGACAGGAGAACACGGCGCAGCGCGTTGCCAAGAGTGAGCCCGAAGCCGCGC
>SXOO01000040.1 GCA_005776725.1 Pseudomonadota bacterium
CGAGCGCAGCCTCACCATCGACTTCCTCCTCGGTTGGCTCCGGCAGCTCCTCCCGCGGCGTCCGGACCTCAAGGTCATCGTCAGCTCCGCCACCATCGAGACCGCGCGCTTCAGCGCCTTCTTCGGTGGGGCGCCCATCATCGAGGTGGAGGGGCGGACCTACCCGGTCGACGTGCTCTACCAGCCGCCGTCCGCGGAGTTCGAGCTCCCGACGGCAGTCGCCGACGCCGTGGCCGAGGTGATCGACCTCGACCCCTCCGGGGACGTGCTCGCGTTCCTCCCCGGCGAGCGGGAGATCCGTGAGACCGAGCAAGAGCTGAACGGCCGCGACCTCCGCGGCGCCGTGGTCATGCCGCTCTACGCGAGGCTCTCGGCCGGGGAGCAGTCGGCCGTCTTCGCGCCCGGGCCGCGCCGCCGCGTGGTGCTCGCCACCAACGTGGCGGAGACCTCGATCACGCTGCCCGGCATCGTTTACGTGGTGGACGCCGGCGTCGCGCGGATCTCGCGTTACGAGCCGCGTACCGGGATCACCAGCCTCCACGTCGAGGCGATCTCCAAGGCCTCGGCCGACCAGCGGAAGGGGCGCTGCGGCCGCGTACGTCCCGGGATCTGCGTGCGCCTCTACGACGAGGAGAGCTTCGCGTCCCGGCCGGACTTCACCGACCCCGAGATCAAGCGCACGGGGCTCGCCGGCGTGATCCTGCGGATGAAGTCGCTCGGCCTCGGGGAGGTGGACGAGTTCCCGTTCCTCGACCCGCCCTCCTCGCGCGCCATCGCCGACGGGTACAAGGTCTTGGAGGAGCTGGGCGCGCTGGACGAGCGCCGCGCGCTCACCCCCCTGGGCGCCCGCCTCGCGCGTTTTCCTGTAGACCCGCGCATCGCGCGCATGATCCTGGCCGGGGCGGAGCTCGGTTGCCTTCGGGATGTCCTGATCATCACGGCCGCCCTCTCCACCCAGGACCCGCGCGAGCGACCCCGCGACGCTCAACAGAAGGCCGACGAGCTGCACCGCCGGTTCAGGGACGAGAACTCCGACTTCGTGGCGCTGCTGCGTATCTGGGACTTCGCCAGGGAGGCCGAGCGCCGCGGGTCATCCCACCTGCGCCGGGCCTGCAGAGACAACTTCTTGTCGTTCCTGCGGATGCGCGAGTGGGCGGAGGTCCACAAGCAGCTCGAAGAGGCGGCGCGGGAGCTCCGGCTCAACCAGCCGCCACCGGGTCAGTCGTCGGCCGCGCGGCCATCCGGGTCATCCCCCGACTTCCACCGCGCCCTGGCGACCGGCCTGCTCTCCCGGATCGGCGAGTGGAACCCGGAGAAGCGGCACTACGTCGGGGCGCGGCAGACGCGCTTCCAGCTCCACCCCAGCTCGGCGCTGGCCAAGAAGCCCCCGGCGTGGGTCATGGCCTTCGAGCTGGTCGACACGTCGCAGCTCTTCGCCCGGCTGGTGGCGCGAGTCGATCCCGAGTGGTTGCTCGAGGCCGGCGACCACGTGGTGAAGCGCAGCTACACCGACCCGCACTGGTCCGAGCGCGCGGGGAGAGCCTCGGTTCGGGAGACGGCCACGCTCTTCGGGCTCACGCTCGCTCGCGACCGCCAGGTCGACTACGGCCGGATTAATCCCGCCGGCGCGCGCCAGATGTTCATCGAGCACGCCTTGATCCGCGGGGAATACACCTCGCGCGGCGCCTTCGCCCACCACAACCGCGGGGTGTTCGAAGCGGCCGCCTTGCTGCGGGCGCGTGCGCGGCGCAGCGATCTCCTGGCCGACGAGTCCTCGGTCTACTCGTTCTTCGACGCGCGCCTGCCGGCCGAGGTGATCAACGGCAAGGTCTTCGAGGACTGGCGCGAGGTTGCGGAGCGCCGCGACCCGCGGCTCCTCTACCTGTCGCTCGACGACCTCTTTTGTCGCTCGCCGAGCGGTCTCGAGTCCGGCAAGTCCGAGTTCGACCCGGCGGACTACCCGGACGCGATCGCGCTGCATGGGGTGCTCGTGCCGGTCACCTATCACTTCGATCCGGAGGTTCGCGGCCGCGCGGATGACGAAGACGCGGACGGCATTACGCTCGAGATCCCGTTGGCGCTGGTGCCGCAGCTGGACCCCGGCGAGCTCGACTGGACGATCGCGGGCTGGCTGCCCGACAAGGTCGAGGCCCTGCTCCACGAGCTGCCCAAGGCGCTGCGGCGCGACCTCGGACCCGTCGCCGAGCTGACGCGCCGCGTCCTGGCGGAGCTGCCCCCACCATTCACGGGCGCGCTCTTTCCCGCGCTGTCCCGGGCGGTGCGGGCCGTGACCGGCGTCGAGGTCCCTGTCGCGGCCTGGAGGCCCGAGGCGATCCCGCCCTACCTCAACACGCTGTGCGCGCTCAGCGGTGAAGGCGGAAATGGCCATGTGGTCGCGAAGAGCCGGCGGGTGGCTGAGCTGCTCCGGCGGCACGGCGCTCAGGCGCGAGCGGTCTGGCAGGCTTCGGCGGCCGCCCCCGCGTGGACGCGCAAGGGTCTGGTGACCTGGGACTTCGGGGAGCTGCCGAGCTTCGTGGTGCGTCAGGTCGGGGCCGCCGAGGTCCGCAGCTTCCCTGCGGTGGTGGACCGGGGGACCTCCGTGGACCTGGAGCTGCTCGCCTCGGCCACGGCGGCGGACGCCGCGTCTCGACTCGGGATCAGGCGGCTGGTCCTGCTCGCGGCGCGCGCGGAGGTGTCGGCGATCTCGGCGAAGCTCCCGCAGGCGTTGACGCGCACCGAGGGGGCGTTGGCGCGAAAGGCGGAGGACGAGGCGTTCCGCAGGGTGCTCCTGAACCGGCTCGTGGACGTGGCTTACCGGCTCGACCCCGAGCGCGAGCTGCCGCGCGATCGAGCAGCCTTCGATCACCGGCTGGCCGAGGGGGCGCCGCGCCTCAGGGCGGCCTATGCATCGTTTTCACAGGCGATCGACGCGGTGCGGCCCGAGCTGGCGAAGACCCTCGAGGTCCTCCGGGCCGCGGGGCGCCATCTCGGCGCGAAGGCTGCGCTGGCCGACGTAAACGCGCAGCTCGACCACCTCCTCCCCCCCGACCTCATGGCAGTGGCGCTCCCTGCGGATCTCCAGCACTTCCCGCGGTATCTGAAGGCGATCGCGACGCGCCTCGACCGGGCGATCGCGAACCCCCGGAAAGACGCCGAGAAGCTCGCGCCGCTATTGCCCGTGTGGTCTGCGTTCCTCGCCAAGCGGGGCACCGCGGCCGACCCGGGCGAGGCCTTCGAGCTGCACCTGAACTTCGAGGAGTTCCGGGTGGCCACGTTTGCGCCCGAGCTGAGACCCGCCACGCACGTGTCGCTCTCGGGGCTGCAGACCGCCGTTGCCGCGCTGACGTAGGACGGCCCATCTCTTGCTGGCGTAGGGCGGTGCTTCTCGTCGCCGGCACCATAGAGGCGCCGTCGGCTTGGCCACACGGTGTGGTCCGAAGGGCTCGCGTACGCCGATCAGGCGGCCGTGGACCGTGCGGACGCGTTCTCGCGGTGACCCCGCCCCGTGGGTGAATTGGCCCCGGTGGCGCCGCGGGCGTTGGTGTCTCTTGGCCCCGGTTCGGGCAGTTTCGGGAGGTTCGACATGGCACAACCCCAACAACAACAAGCTGCGGCTCCCAAGACCGCGGGAAAGACCGACGCGACCGGGGCTCCCGCCGCGCGCACGGGTGACCTCACGCGAGGCCTGCCCGGCTACGACGCCCAGGTGTCGGCGCTCTCGCCAAAGGTGCCGCGCCCAGTGCCTCAGGTCGGCGACGCCACTACGCCGGTGCCGCCCGGCACTCCGGCACCCGCGGGCGCCGAGACGCTGAGCCCGCTGCGCGAGGCGCTCCTCGAGCAGTTCCGCATCATGGACGGAAAGGGCGTTGGCGACGCGGAGTTCGAGGCGATCTGCGGCAAGAGCTGGTGGATCAACCGCAAGCAGGATGAGGCCGCGGCCCGCGAGTACAACACCAAGGTCTACCCGGAGCTCTACAAGGAGTGGAAGCGCCGCGCCGACACGGATCCCGTGTGGGCCGCCGCCATGAAGCCCCCGGCGCGCCAAGACGACGCCAACTTCACCACGTGCATCGCCACCCAGGGCAAGCTGCTCGAGGCGGCGTTCCAGCTCACCGGCCAGAAGGTGAAGACCGTCGGCGACTCGAAAGTGGCGCTCTACACCTACGGCACGATGGCGCGGCTCGAGGCGAAGAAGCGCGACGCGTGGGTCCCGGCGTTCCCCGGCGTGAGCGCCCGTCCGAAGCCCGGCGACATCCTTATGCTCGAGGCGCGCGGAACCCCGGACAAGGTGCAGGAGAAGATCGACGGCGAGAACTCGCCCTACTCCATGGCCAGCATCAACGCCAAGGACGTCCAGAAGCAGATCGACCAGGCACGGGCGGCGTCCACTGGCGCGAACCAAGCCATGGCGCAGGCCGCGGCCGCCAGGATCCCCGAGCTCGAGGCCCGCCTCGGTCGGCTCAAGGCCCAGCACGACGCCCGCATCGCCGAGCTCACCATCGAGCTCGACAAAGCACGCGTGGGTACCGGCAAGGTCGCGGGCGCGGAGGTCGAGACGAAGGACGGGCGACGCGGGGGCCTCGACTTCTCCCACGTAGGCCTCTTCAAAGACTCCCGGCCCGAGCTCGACAGCGAGGGCAAGCCGACGGGGCGCGAGCTCTGGAACACCTTCGACGGCGGCGCCCATGTCCCTGGCAAGATCGACAGCCAGGGCTGCAAGAGCAGCCTCCGCGTCTACGACCCCAGGACCAATGAGATCACCGGGGTCTCGGAGCGAGGCGGGGTGACCACGCAGGACGGCAAGACCCGCTGGTTGGGCGGCTGGACCAACATCGACGCCCTCGTGAAGCCGCCCACGGCGCCCGGGCGCTGACCCCCTCGGCGCGCACCCCGGCACTCCGGACGGCGCGGCCTGACTCTCACTTTGACGGGGTTCGACATGGCTGACCTGCGCAACACCGAGGCCCCGGGAACAACGGGCGCGCCTGCCGAATCCGCGAGCGGAGTCGACGCCACCACCGAGGCGCAGTCACCCCAGGCTGCGCTCGGCAACACCGGAGTCGCGGCGCGCGCCACGGGCGTCGAGCCCCAGCCCGAGGGCGAAACGAACGGCGAGCGCGACGCGAACCCCACCACGACCGAGGTCCAGACGGCGCTGAACGCGACGCCGTTCGTGGCGACGGCCGTGCTCGAGCAGATCGCCCGGCTCGCCCACCAACACGCGAACTGGCCCGCCAACTGCTGGAACACCCCCGCAGTCATGACCCTGATGGGCCAGAAGTTCAACGGCGACCAGATGTACCGGGCGCTCTCGATCCTGAACCAGCCGGCCGGCGACGCGCGGGCCAACGCGTGGCTCACCCACATCCGCGCCGCCTCGACCGCGGTCGCGGCGGCGTCCGCGTCGTCGGTGCAGGCGGTCGTCTCCGGCGCTACGGCCGCGGCGCTCGATCTGGTCCTTGCCGACGCCGCGAACATGGCCTGGCTTCGCGTCCGCGCCCAAATCGAGCCCCTCTCGATCTTCCGCACCCAGCAGGCCTTTCTGACGGCCAGCGCGGTGGCTTCGGCGGAGTTCGTGGCCTGGATGGTGGCTGCGTCGGCGCCGGCTCAGGTGCTGCGGGCTGCGACCGGGGCGTCGCGAGGCGTCCGAACTGCGCTGGCGGCGGCGCTCGATGCGGTCCCGGGCGGGGGATGGGGCTGGCTGGCGGGTGTCTCCGGCCCGAACCTCACACCGACCCAGCGCACCGCCCTCGGGACCCTCCGCGCCGCGACCACCAACGCCGCAGCGCAAGCCCGGATCGACGCGATAACCGCGCTGTCCGGCCCGTCGGCCGCCCAAGCCACCCTGTCCGCCGAGCTCACACGGCTGCAGGCGGCGGGGAACGCGTCGCCGGGCCCGGTTCTGGCGGCAATCCAGGTGGCAAGCACCGCCGAGCGGCTGGCAGCCGTGGACTCGGCGTCGGCCGGTTATGTGTTCACCGTCTGCCCCGGGAGCCCGCTCCTCATCTGGAACGTGGCCGCGGGCGACCGACTCGCGTTCCTCGGCAAGGGCCCGTTCGTGCGCCAGTGCCTGACACGGCTGCCTTTCAGCGAGTGTCTGCCACTCCTCTCGGAGCGGAGCATCATCGCCCGGGTGGGCCCCATCCTCGACACCTACTCGGCCGACTTCGCGACGTGGATTGCCGCGATGCCCCCCAAGGCCCAGCTTAGCGATCCCGAGCAGATGAGCATTCGGGCGCTTCGGCTCGTCATCACCAACGCGGCAAACAGCGCGGCGATCGGCACCAAGCTCGCGGATCGAAACAGCGCCGCTGCGCACGCGCACCGGTCGGCCACGGCGATCCCCGGCGCGGTCTACACCTCACCCCTGGCGCGTCTCGACGCGCTGCTCGCTCAGGCCACGCCGGCCGCTCGGCAGGTCATAAGCTATTGTGGGGCGCTGGGCGGCGATCGGAGCACGGTGATCGCCGACTCCACGCGGCTTGCCTCGCTACGCACCAAGCTCGCCCCCGCGGACCTCCACCAGGCCTTGATCGCGCTTCAGACCGCGCTCCCGTTCATGCTCGGCCAGCTGTTGCAGGTGCCGGGCATCCCGCCGCACCTCCTGGTCGCGGCCGTGGCCGAGGCGCCGCTCGTGGCCCGCGCCGCGCTGACCGTGAACGAGGCGCTCCTGACGCAGCTCATCCCGCTTCTCCCCGTGGGCCAGGTCTCGCCGCTCACGTTCGTCGGCTTTCACGCCGGCGACCTCCCAGCCGACGCGCTCGACGGCGCGGCGTTCCGTGGCTGGGTCCTGTCCGCCACCCTGCCGGCGCTCTTGATCACCCGCCTCTTTGGGACGGCCGCCCGCGTCGCGCGTTGGACTCCGAAGCTCGACTCGAACGGCGGCATGGCAGCCCTCCTTCCGCGGATCCCTACTGGAGCGGCGCTCCTTCCGGCCGAACGGACGGCGCTCGAGGCCGTCCACACGGCTAGCGCCAGCCAGGCGACGAAGACGGCGCTCCGGGCGATCCTCGACTCAGCGACGGACCGGGTGGCGACCACTGCTGAGGGCCGCGATGCTCTCATCGCCGAGCTGGCCGTCCCGACCCCCTCGGCCGAGAAGGTCGTGCGTCTCGCCATCCAGGTGACCGACGCGGCGGAGCGCGCGACGATCATGGGCAGTCATCGCGCCGCGCTCGTCCGCGTGCTCGGAGCCGCCCAGCTCCTGCGCGTGCTCACCGCGTGGGGGCAGAGCTTCGCGACCAGGCTCGGCTGGATCGCCGACTACGCCGCCCCTCCGTCCTCGGTGCTCGAGCTGCTGCTCAGCAATGCCACGGCGGCGGAGCAGCACGCGATCCTCGACAACGCCCGGATCGTGACCCGGTTCATGGCGACGAACATCCTCGGCCCGGTCGAGACGTTGCCCGCGCTCCGGACGGCTCACGCGGCGGTCGTGGACAAGCCGGAGTTCTGGCGGTGGGTCAAGCACCGCCAGATGGCGGTGGATGTGCTGCGTCTCCTCGGCACGGTGCCTGCGGCGAGAATTGCGCCCGCGGTGGTGGCGCTGAAGGCCTCGGCCGGCGGACTCTCGACCTTCGACAGCCTGCCCCGCGGCACGGGGCTGACGCTGGAGTATCGCCGCTGGGTCGATCTCGTCGTTGAGAACTGCAACGACCTCGACGCTCAGAACCGGCTGTTCCTCGCGCGCTTCGGGATCACCGCGGTCGCCGCTTGGTCCAACGGGACGGCGACGGCCGGCAGCCTGCTCGCGCTCTACCGGGAGCTGGCGAGCCTGCCGATCGCCCACGTGGCCAACAACCCGACCCACCTCCAGCGGATTACGCATCGGTCGGGCGCTGGCGGGATGTTCGACGACCCTGCGGCCGAGATCGGCGACAACATCACTGCCAACAAGACCCTTTACGAGGGGACGCCGCAGGCCCACACCGAGCGCTACTTCGACCACACGGTTCGGCACGAGATCGGCCACAGCGTGGACGCGATGCTGGGGGAGCGGACCGACCTGGTGTTTACCACTGCGGGCTGGCAGCAGTGGGCCTCCACCGAGTTTGACGGGTTCGCGACCGCTTTCGACGCGTTCGATCCGCAGGGTGGGGCGGCACCGAACGCAGCCGACCAGGCGGCGATCAAGGCCGCGGTGGTCGAGTACCTTCACTCGGGCAGTCGCACCATCGAGGGCCCATCTCAGCCCTTCACGTCGCTGGTCGGGCCCAGCCACGCCGTGTCCCGCTTTCCTCACGTGAAGATCGTCCAGCAGTTGAGCGCCGGCACCCCCGGGATGAGCTACACCAACCGCTACGACGACGGCTCAAGTGTCTGGTCGCTCAACTTCTACTACCGGCGCTTCATGAAGTGCAACACAGCGGCGGGCCGGAATGTGCCGCGCGATTACACGATGTTTGCGCCGGCGGAGTGGTTCGCGGATATGTACGCGGAGTACTACCGGAGCTTCGACGGCGTCAACGACAGCACGCTGGGCGGCAACTGCCCCGCGTATGTGAAAACGTGGTTCTTCCAGAATGTACACCGCATCGGCGGGCGGACGCCGAGCGATCTCAATGGTCGCGCCTTGCCGCCCGGTCAGCGCGCGCACCTCTGAGCTGAGCGATGTCCACGTGGGCCGTCCACCCGGTCGGCTGCCCCTGTGGCGCCGAGTTCCAAGCCCAGCTGGCCGATGGCTTGCACATCACTCGCTTGCCGGAGGTGCGGCAGAAGATCCTCGATGGCACTTTTCACACCGTCACCTGTCCCGGCTGTCGCGCCACGGGCGTAGTGCACACGAAGACTCTGTACACCGACTTCCAGCGGTTTCATTGGGTCGCGGTGGCGCCGCGATGGATGGTGGGTGACTACGAGGCCTGGGATGCGGTGGTCACGGAGGAGTTCCACAAGAACCTGCGGGTTGCCGCGCCGCCGATGATCACCGCGCTCGCGGGCCAGTTCGTGGTCAGACTCGTGTTCGGGCTGGACGCGCTCGCCGAGAAGCTGAAGGCCTGGGACGCAGGCCTCGACGACGCGGCAATGGAGCTCGTGAAGTGGCGGCTCATCCAAGGGCACCCTGAGCTCATCTCGCCCGGGTTTCGCCTCCGGCTGGTCGAGGCGGATCGGCAGCGCTGGCACCTCGGGTTCTCCATCGAGCGTCCGGGCGTTCCGGGGGTGACGCTCCTCGACGTGAGCCTGGACGCCTACGTGGAGGTCGTCGACCGCCTCGAGGAAGCGCCGGAGGGGCTCTTCGTACCCGGGAGCACGTTCGTGTCCCTGGACCGATTGTTCGCCGGGTCGCTTGCCGCGGCGTGGCCAGAGCGCCAGAGTCTGCGAGTTCTCCGGCCGATGCGACCGCAGGATGACCATCCGCTCTTCTCGGAGCCGCCGCGATGATGGCAGCCTACATCCCCCTCCTCGTCATCGCCGGGTGCCTGCGCCTGGCGCCTCCGGAGCCCGCTATGGACGACGCGCCGCCTCCTGCTGACCGCGCCTCTGATGTTCGTACGGCGCTCGTGAAGCGCGGTTGGCCGGCCGACAAGGTCGGCCTCTCGCGGCAGCGGCCGGACCTGGGTGCGTGGCAGATCTTCCAGGCGTTTCCGCTCGGCCCGGACACGGGGCGATCCCAGGTGCGCGTTTGGTGCGCGCCGGACGGCGGCGTCATCGTAGCCGGGGAGGCGATCTCCAAAGCCCAGCTGCGCGCCGTGGCGGATCAGGACTTCGTGGAGCTTCGGAAGGTGGCGGAGGTGGCCGCGCTCACCGCGGGTAGCAAGCGGGGCCTCACCGGGGTGCTGACGGGCGATCCGATGGAGACCTTCCCCAACCCGGGCCCCGCCGAGGCCGCTCGGATCGAGGGGCCGTCCGGTTCCCGGCGGCTCACGTTCTGGGCGCGCACGGCGGATGGTGGCCCCATCGGCCTGGTGGCGGCGCTCGATGGCGATGGGGCGGTCACGCTCACCGAACTGCCGGGTCAGCCTCGGTGAGGCCACAGAACGTGGTCGCGGGAAGCGTCGAGCGGCGATGAGCTTCGGCTGGTTTCGCAACGGTCGGAGTCAGCTCGACGCCGAGATCGAGCGTGTGCGCGTCCGGGTGGCCGAGCGCCTGGCCCTGGCGCAGGCGGTGGGGCTGCTCCCTGCGCGCCTCGACGTCCTTAGCCGTGGGTTCATCGCTCCCGAGGCCGTGGCGGCGGACCTCGACTTCACCGGCAGGCTCGAGGCGGCGCGCTCAGAGCCCGAGGTCCAGGCGCACACCGAGCGTCGGTTACGCCTCGAGGTGGAGCACGCCGACATGGTGGCCCGGGCGGCGGAGGTGGGGGTTCAGCTTCCGCTGCCGCGGCTCGTGGCGCGCTTCGGTCTCTCGGAGCTGGCGCGCGAGGTGCTGGTGCTCGCGGTTGCTGCCGAGGTGGACGGCGGCGTTCGGCGGGCCCTCGGGTTTCTCGCGAACGACCAGACCCGGCAGTTCCTAGACCTGGATCTGGCGGGCGATCTCCTCTGCGAGACGCCCTGGCAGCGCGAGGCGCTCCGAGACGATCTCGCGGCGGCCGCGCCGCTGTTTCGCCACCGGCTCCTGGTCCCGCCCCCCGGCACGGAGGCGGACGACTCGTCACTCCTGCGGATGCCGCTACGACCGGCCGCCCGCGTGGTCGACTACCTTCGGGACATCGAGACGCCGACCGGACCCGGCGGCGCCCTGCGCCGTGTCGATCCCAAGGGTCAAGACGAGCCGTGGATCGCCTCACCGGGCCTGTTGGCGGCGTTCGATGCGGCTGTTGCCGGTTTTTTGCGGCTGGACGAAGAGGGCTCCCGGCCGGTCCTGCTCGTCGTGGGCCCCGCCGGAGCTGGCAAGTCGCTCCTTCTCCGTCGCTTCTGCGCGCAGCTCGAGCGTCCCTGCCTCGAGGTCGCGTTGGACCGGTTCGGGGCCCTGGTCCCTGGTGTGGGTGTCACATTGCCCGGAGACGCCCTCGCGCGATCGCTCCGAGAGGCGCGGCTTCAGGACGCAGTGCCGATCTTCTCCGGGCTCGAGGCGCTCGAGCCGGCCAGCCTCGCTCGGGTGGTCGATGCCCTCGACCGGGACGACACGCCCTGCGCCATCGAGGTGCGAGAGGGGCTCGCCAGCGCGCTCTGGAGGCCGATGCTCCGCGTGCGCCTCCAGAGCCCCACCATCGCGGAGCGGGCGGCGCTCTGGCGCGGCTTGGCGCCAACCCAAGGGCAGTCGCTCGACGACGCCGCCGCGGGTCGGCTGGCCGTTCGCCATCGGGTCACCGGGCGCTCGATCGCCGAGGCGCTGGCCGAGGCCCGCTCCCGGGAAGGACGCGCGGCGCCCGAGGGGCGGCTCCTCGCGGCCCTGGACCGGGCGCTGGCGGACAAGCAGCACCATGCGCTCGGAACGCTCGCGACTCGGATCACCACCACGGCGGAGTGGGCCGACCTCGTGGTGCCGGACGAGACCCGCGCGGGCCTCGAGGATTTGCTCGCCACCTACCGCTACAGGGCCACGCTGCTGTACGAGTGGGGCTTCGAGCGCCGACTCTCCACGGGGCAGGGGCTCTCGGCCCTCTTCGAAGGGCCTCCGGGCACCGGCAAGACCATGGCCGCGGGTGTGCTGGCGCGTGAGCTCGACGCCGAGCTCTTCCAGGTCGACATCTCACGCATCGTCTCCAAGTGGATCGGGGAGACCGAGAAGAACCTCGCGCGCATCTTCGACGAGGCCGAGAGAGCGCACGCGGTGCTGCTCTTCGACGAGGCGGACTCGCTCTTCGGCAAGCGGACCGACGTGAAGTCGTCGAACGATCGCCACGCCAACATGGAGGTCAACTTCCTGCTCCAGCGGATGGACGCCTTCAAGGGGATCACAATCCTCACGTCGAACTTCGGCGGGTCCATCGACGAAGCGTTCGCCCGTCGCCTCACCGCCCGCGTCAACTTCCCGGCGCCGTCGGCCGCGGAGCGCGCTCGGCTCTGGGCGTCGCTGATCCCAACGGCCGTGCCCAAGGGGCCCATCGACTACCCGTCTCTCGGCGCGCGCTTCGAGCTCTCCGGTGGGCACATCCGAAACGCGATCCTGAAGGCCGCCGTTGCCGCGGCCCGAGCCGGGACCTCGGTCACGCAGGAGCACCTCATCAAGGCGGCGGGCGTCGAGTACCGCTCCCTGGGTCGGCTCGTCCGCGACGACGAAGAGTAGGGGTAGCACCTCCCGCCGAGGTGGGCTCGGCGCTCGCTCCGTGCGCGCCGCGCCGGATCCCGAGAGGTCGGGGCACTTCCCGCGCGTTCCCAGTCGGGCTACGCTGCGCGGATGGCTGACTTCTGGACCCCTATCGCCCTCCTCAGCGTGGTCGGACCCCCGGTCATGCCGCCTCCGTGCCAAGGCTCAACGCACACCAGCTGCTCCGCGCCGCCCCCCGCGGCCGGCCAGCGCGTGAGCGTCGGGCGGATCACTGAGGCCTGCTGCCCCCCGGGCGCTCGATGCAACTACGCCTACGTGCCCTACACCGAGTGCGGCTATGGCACCTGCGTGTATGGGCGCGACCCGGGACGTTGCCCCGCCCCCGGTA
Source organism: Pseudomonadota bacterium (assembly GCA_005776725.1). Classification (GTDB taxonomy): domain Bacteria; phylum Myxococcota_A; class UBA9042; genus SXOO01. The sequence goes on from SXOO01000040.1 coordinate 12,533, forward strand.
CGAGCACGTACGAGAAGTGCGCCGACGGCGACCCCAAGGAGAAGGTGTGCCTGAACCAGAAGGTCACGCTCGCCTGCCTCATGCCGTACCCCACGAACTACTCCGGGCCGCCTCGGAATCCGCCGTTCCGCACGTGCGGGGGTGACCGCTGCACCACCTCGCAGTTCCTGGACGACTGCTTCGCCAACCGCGCGCAGACGAAGACGTGCGCGGGCACCTGGACCAAGGTGTGCGTCGCGGGGGCGGTCTCGGAGCGGTGCGTGCCTGAGGGCCACGAGGCCTCGCGCTTCGTAAAGTGCGGTGACGGCTCCTGCGCTATCGGCGACGCGGGCGCCTGCGCGGGCTTCGAGTCGCGCTGACGGCGTTGGATCGCGTCCAGACCGTCGGCTTCTGGCTGGGCATCTTCGGGTTCGCCCTAGGCGAGCTCCTCTTTCGCGGGTTGGGCCTGATCGAAGGCGTCGCGGCCGGCCATGTCGCCGCGATCACCATCCTCATGGCCACCTGGTGGATCACCGAGGCGGTGCCGATCCCGGTCACCTCGCTCCTGCCCGTGGCGCTCTTCCCCCTGCTCGGCATCGACGACTTCAAGGGCGTGGCCCTCGGCTACGGCAACCCGTTCATCCTGCTGATGATGGGCGGCTTCTTCGTGAGCCTGGCGCTCGAGCGCTGGCACCTGCACCGGCGGATCGCGCTGTCCGTGATCAGCGCGATCGGCACTGAGCCGAGCCGCCTCGTCCTCGGCTTCCTCGTGGCCACGGCGGGGCTGTCGCTCTGGATCTCGAACACCGCCACCGCGCTGATGATGTTGCCGGTTGCGACCGCTGTGATCGCCCGCCTCGAGGCCAACAGCCCTGGAGACCCCCGCCTCGCGCCCCTCGCGACCGCGGTGCTGCTGGGGGTTGCCTGGGCGTCCAGCATCGGCGGCCTCGGGACGCCGATCGGTACGGCGCCGAACGTCATCTTCCTCTCGCAGTACCAGAAGGCCTTCCCCGACGGCGCGACATTCAGCTTCCTCGCGTGGCTCGTGATGGCCCTGCCCCTGGTCGTCGCCATGTTGGGCGTCGCGTGGTGGGTGCTCATGGGACCTGTGAGGCGAGCCGCCAGAGGCCTCGCGCCTATCGAGGAGCGCCACGTCATTGCCTCCGAGCGCGCCGCTCTCGGGCCCTGGACGCGCGGCGGCCGGCTCGTGATCGGGATCTTCTTGTGCACGGTGCTTCTCTGGATTTTCCGACAGCCCATTACCCTCGGCAGCCTGACCGTGCCCGGCTGGGCGGACGCCCTGGGTCTTGGGAAGCGCGTCGACGACAGCACGGTCGCGCTCCTCGGGGCGCTCACGCTCTTCATCGTGAGCGTGGCGGAGCGGCCCCCGGGAGCGCCGGAGAACGAGTCAGGGCCTCGCCATGCCCTGCTCGACTGGCCAACCGCAGAGTCGATCCCGTGGGGCGTCCTGCTCCTGTTCGGGGGGGGCCTCGCGCTGGCCGAAGGATTTCAGAAGTCCGGCTTGTCAGACGGGATCGGTCACGCGCTGGCCGGGCTCGCGTCGCTCCCGCCTTGGGCGCTGACGGCGACGCTGTGCCTCGTGGTGACCTTTCTCACCGAGGTGACCAGCAACACGGCTACCTGCACGCTGCTCATGCCGATCCTGGCGAGCCTGTGCAAGGTCAAGGGGCTCGACCCGCTGCAGGTGATGCTACCGGGCGCCCTCACCGCCAGCCTCGGCTTCATGTTGCCCGTGGGGACGCCGCCGAACGCGATCGTGTTCGCTTCCGGCAAGATCCCAATCAAGGTCATGGCGCGTCAGGGCTTGGTGCTGAACCTGGTCGGCGTGGTGCTCGTGACGCTGGCGGTTCAGCTGCTCGTGTAGCGACCGGGTCTGGCCCGCTGGCCTGCTGGGCGAGCGCGGAGCTCGCGTCTCTGGGGTCGCGGGCCGCTCAAGCGGCAATCGATGTCGAGGAGTGCCGGGAGCGGGACTCGAACCCGCACGCATGGACAAGGGATTTTAAGTCCCCCGCGTCGACCGATTCCGCCATCCCGGCTCGAACGCCGCAGGACTTTGGCATCCCTGCGGAGGCGGGTCAAAGTGCGGCGCTTCCCGCACCGCCCTCTTTCCGCGAGCGCCTCCGCTCAGGTGAACCCGAGGCGTTGCTCGGGTGGGTCGTTAGACCGCGGCCTTGCGCTCGGGCTTGATGAGGGCCATGAGCCCGCCGACCAGGCCGAGCGCGCCAGTGACCATGAGCAGGTGCATCGCGATGCCCTTCACGGACTCTCCGGCGCCACCGCCCTTCGCGATATCGGCGGCCACCTCGTTGGCGGCGGCATTGAGGATGGCCCAGATGCCAAGGCCGATGAGCCCGAAGAGGAACGCGAACGTGCCGCCCACGCGGCCGAACTGCTTCTTCATCACGGCGATCGCGCCAATGATCAACAGGAGCAGCGCGGGGGCGTAGATCGCCATGACGACGGTCTTTATCTTCCCGAACGCGTCGTTCGCTTCGGCCGTGGCCTTCTGGAGCTCCGCTGCGCCCGCCTCCTCCGCCGTCTTGGCCAGCTCGCCGGCGGCGCCGGTGACGACCTCGCTCGCCTTGTCGAGCCCCTTCACGATCTGGAAGGCGCTAACGGCGCCCTCGACGCCGGAGTCCTTCACGGCGATCAGCGGAAGGAAGAACGACACGATGCCGACGATCCCGCCGACGAGAACGAGGAACTTGGAACCACCCATGAGCAACCCCTCTGACCGCGCAGGGGCCCCCCCACGCTCACAGGCGCCCCCGGATGGGCGGGCGCGAGACCGCGAGCCGGCACGATCGACGTGCACGGCCCCGACGAACTGGCCGAGACCCCCCCGGTGTTCGATGGCGGCGGACGATAACGCGCGCCTAGAGGGGGGTCAAAGACAGGACAGATCAGGGAATAGCTGGCGTCCCAGCGTGCGACACAGCGCCTCCTCGGACTGCCCCTCCAGCGCAAAAGGCGGGGGCTCCACGGCCTCGCTCTTGCCGACGCCCTGCAGCTGAAAGTCGGCGCTCAGGAGGAGCACGCCGCAAACCCTCCGAAGCCCATCCGCGTCCGCTGCGGTGTACGCCGTATCCAAACCGCCCGAATCGAACAAACTGCCGAGGAGGTCGTGTTCTCTGGGGTCTAGGGCCGCCGTTCCCAAGAGGCGGTCCTTGAGCGCCCTCACCAGCGCCTCGCGCGTGCTGCCGGGAGGCGCTGCCGCCAGGAGGCGGTCGAGCCAGTCGAGCTCGCTGGGTGGGCGCACGGCCTTCGGATAGTTGCCGATGTCGAAGTCGATGTCGCCGGTGGGGCAGGTGGCGGTGCAGCGCTCGAACCACGCGAGGTCGCAGCAGCGCTCGTCCCACGCACATACCTCCTCGGGCGCCGCGCTACACATCCAACACGCGGTCTCCTCGCCCGCGAAGTCGAAGAACGGGATGAGGCCGCACTCCTCGCTCGCCAGCGGGTCGCGACAGGCAGCGTATGCGCCCTCCCACGCGAGGAGGGTCTGGAAGTTGGTGCCGCGGTACCCGGGGTCAGCGTGTTTCAGGAACACGCCCAGGTTGCGCTGGCGCACCGCCTCCGGCATCGCGAAGTGCAGCAGATAGTCCGAGGGCGGCGTCCACTCCAGGGCCGCGGACACCGCGCGGAGGGCCACGCGTGAGGGCAGGCGGTTCACCGCGTCTCCCACCGTATTGGTCACCGCGGGGAGCGGCTGGTCTTCCGCCCCGAACGGCTGAAACCAGGGCGGCAACTCGCCGCACGTGCTCCCAGGGTTGAACACGGGGAGCTCCGTAACGGCCACCAGCAGCTCCACCAGGGAGAACCCGGACCCGGCGAAGCGCTTCGCCAGGGCCCACAGCGCGTCTCGTTGTGCGGAGTTCCTCGGGAACGCGTGCGGCAGCGTCAGCGGCTCGCCAAACGCCTCGAGCCAAACGTTCTCGGCGACCGTGGTGGAGACCAGCCACGCGAACGCCACATCGGGGTCGACCTCGTTGGCGCTTCCCAGCACCACGCCGTCGCGCCTCAGCGTCTCGAAGCCCCGCCGCAGCTGCTCCTCGAGCGTCCAAATGTTCGCCTCGGGGCCCGCCGCGGCCCCGAAGTATGCGTCTTTCCAGTCATCGTGAGGGCGCTCCAGACCGCCAGCGCTGAACACGCCGCAGCTCGCGTCGAGACCGAACGGGCGGACCCCTGCGGCGAGCTCGTCCCTCGCGGCTTCCTCGCGGTAGTCGGTGTCGTAGAAGGCGCCCGCGACCACGCCCCAGCGGCGGAAGAAGGTGCGAAGCGCGGCCACCGGGACCCCAGTGCTCACGCCGAACAAGGCGCGCTCGTAGTGGCCCGGGATCTCCCAGGTTCGATCGAGGGCGGGGTCTTCGGCGCCGGTGACCGAGAACTCCGAGTTGTGGCACACGAGGCACTCGAGCTTGCGCGAAAGATAGGCCTGCATGAAGGTCTCGATGCGACTGTCGGTATGTGCGCGGGCGCCGGGCAAGTCGGGCACGCGGTACTCGGCCCACAGCTCCGCGAACAGATTGGCGCGGTAGATGGGCGAGAGGTCGTCCAGCTTCAGCGCCGACCGCATGAGATCGTGCATCGTGAAGGGCGCTGGCGCGGCGTCGCGGGCGTTGTGCTCTCGCATCCAGCCCGCGAACTCCGGGCCCGGATTCTCGTGGAGGCCCCGGCCGTAACACGGCGCGTTCGCGCGTTCGTTCAGGCGGGACGCGCGAAGGTTGTCGAGCAGCACCAGGCGCCAGTGCTCCACGTACTCATGCGTTTGGGCCATGGCCCTCACGAGGCCTGCCCGCCCCCGCTCCTCGGCGAGGCGCGCGAGCAGCAAGACCTCGGCGCTTCCGTGGGGGCGGCGGCCCCAAAGCAGTGGGACCACGCGGTGGACGAAGGCCACGTCGCCTGCGTCGCAGCTGGGCACGGGCGGCGCCGGCTCCGCGCACGCGAGCACCGCGAGGACGGCCAGGACGCGCTTCACGCCGGGTACCCGAGGAGCTGGCGTAGACGAAGGGCCGCGTCCAGCTCGGTGCTCGCGCCGCGGACAGTGGCGACGTTGAACGCCTCCAGCGAGAAGGGCCAGATCCCCGAGGCCAGGAGCAACGCGGCGCGGAGCTCGCCCGGCGTGACGTACTCGGTGGCGCGGCCGTCTTCGCCGATAGCGCCCACGATGCCCGCGCGGTCCTCGTCGACGAAGCCCCCGAAGGCGATACACACGAACCCGTAGGGCCAGTGGTTCAGCCCGAGGAGGCCCTCGCTGCCGCTCTGGGGGAACGGCGTCCGCCCCATCTCGGTGGTGACCAGGACCAGGTGCTTGTCGAGGTCGAGCTTTCGGGGGTCGGCCTCGCCGGGCTCGTTGATGCGCTTCACGAACTCACCGAAGGTGTGGACCACGTTGCGCGACCCGAACTGCACGTGGTGCTCGTGGGTGTCGTAGCCGCCGCAGCCGGCCTCGACGAGGCCGGTCTCCACCAACAGCGTGTACCGCGCCTGGTGCACGGGGCTGGTGAGGAGATGCGTGGCGAGTTCCAGGCCCATCGCCGTGACGTCTGTGTCGACCGCGGTGCCGCACGCTGCGCCGGCCCGATTCTGCAACACCTCGGGAGTGAAGAGCTGGCCGAGGTCGGACGACTTCCGGAGGGCCTCGAGCGCGAAGCGGTAGTCCTGATAAGCGCGCGACCGCGGGCGCTCCAGGCCGGAGCCGAGACGCTCACCGTACCGCTGCGCGTACCACTCGAGCGCCGCGTCCGCTGCGTCGCGCCGCCCCCCGAAGGCGGGCCGCGCCAGCTCCGTGGCCAGCGGGTTCTCCGCGCGAATGCGAACGGACAGCGGCCGCGCGCTGCCCGGGTGGAGGCCCACCGCGGAGACCACCTCGGCATCGAGCGCCGTGACCGTGTCGCGATCCGGGGCCAGCGCGTAGCTATAGGGTGCCGTGCGGGTGGGATCCCCGTGCTCCTGCCAGTAGCGCGCGACGTGGGCGCCCATCCCCGCCAGGCGCCGCGAGCCCCTGCGGTGGCCGCCCATCACCAGCGGGACCGCCGCCTGATGCGGCTCCTCCTCGTGCGACACCACGAAGACCCGCATGCGCGCCAAGAGGTCGGGGCGGTCGCGCAGCGGGTGGATGAACGGGCCCAGGTGAACCTGGCGGCCTGCGGAGTCGCGGGCCCACGGCACGAGGAGCGGCCGCTGGCCTCCGCCGCACGCGGCGTGGAAGTCGGGGATGTTGTCGACCGTGGACTGGAAGGTCCACCACTGCTGGCCTGCGTAAGGACCGCCACGCGCGGGATCACCGAACTCGGGGACCACGTAGAAGGTGTCCCACGCGTTGAGCCCGCCGAGCAGGAAGAGCTCGAACACCGACTCCGGCGCGCCGACCGGCAACATCCCCAGCAGCTGGGTGGGCAGCGGGTCGCCCCAAAGGCGAGCAGCGGACGAGCTGGCCGACCGTAGTCGCGGGGACGCGAGCGTGGCCGCGGCCGTGAGCTTCAGGAAGTCGCGTCGGTTCACCGGTCCCTCGGGCGCAAAGAGGCGCCGCCCGCGGGTCAGTCTACCGGAACTCGCGGAAGGGCGAGCGGGTCCGGGAGTACCGCAGTAATCCCCGGTGTCCCAAAGGGCGCCAGTGGGCTAGGGTGGGGGGATGAAAGTCTCGTTGGGTATCTTTGTTGCCGCGCTGGCCCTGGTCGGCTGCGGCAAGGGCAAGAGCGCTGACAGCAACACCAAGGGTGACACCTCGGGCGACGGGTCAGGTGACGGCTCGGGCGACTCTTCAGACGGCACGCCGGACGCCGTCGTGAGCCCGGGCGACTTCCCCGTCATCTCGAACGCCCCGGGTCGGGTCGAGTACACGTTCGAACACGACGGGCTCAGCCGGGTCTTCCTGGTCTATGTGCCCGACTCGCTCGCGCCGTCGGCCCCTCTGATGATGGCGCTCCATGGCGGCGGCGGGAAGGCGAAGCAGACCTTCGACCAACACCCGGTGGAGGAGCTCGCCGAGAAGTTCGGCGTGGTCGCGGTGGCGGCACAAGGCACCCCGAAGGATGGCGAGGAGAACTCGTTCGACTGGAACGGGCAGGTCTCGCTGGACAGCGGCGTGGACGACGTCGGGTACCTCGCGCGGATCCTGGAGGAGGTCACCGCGCAGCTGGGACTGGACCCGAAGCGCCGGTACCTCGCCGGGTTCTCGGGGGGCGCCAGCATGACGATTCGAATGGGGGCAGAGCGCTCCGACCTCCTGACCGCCATCGCGACGTTCGCGGGCAAGGTCGGTCTCTCCGAGGCGGGCGGCCCGATCGTGTACCCGCCGGTGCCCACCACGCCGCTCTCCGTTCAGCTCCTATATGGCACGGACGATCCGAACCTCGAGGGCGAGCTGAAGGGAGACGTGCAGGCCACCAGCGCTCGGGCCGGAATCGAGTGGTGGGCCAGCCAGCTCGGGTGTGGCGCGGCGCCGGCCAACATCTCCGTGGGTACGTTGTCGTTCGACACCTACCCGGACTGCGACCAAGGCGTCGCCGTGAGGCTCGTGGTGGCGGAGGGGATCCCCCACGCGTGGCCTGAGGAAGACACCCACGGCCTCGCGGGGACGAAGCTGCTGTTCGAGTTCTTTGACGGGAAGACCAAGCCCTGACGCTCGCTTCGCTGAGCGCGACTCCGCGCAGGCGGTGACCCCACGGCACGCGACGAGCGGGCGCCGCGTTGGCAGGTGAGGGCCGAGCCGGGCTAGACTCCAAGACATGCGGCGTGTTGCGTGGATCGTCCTTGTTGGATGTACGGCCCCTCCGTCCTCCGTAACCGGCGGCGCGGTGAGCGGCGACGTGGGCGAAGCCGACGTCGTGCCCACTCCCTGGATCTATCCGGCCGATGAGCCCGACCCGGAGGAAGCGCTCGCCGCCCCCGAGCGGGAGGAGGCCATCGAGGCCGCGCTGGACGCCGCGCTCGAGCTGGACCCAGCCGCGATCCGGGACCTGTACGAGGTCCTCTTACCTCCGCCCTCCGTGGGCGAAGGGGACCCCACCGGCTGCCCGTTGCTCCTCACCTACGACTACGGGACCGCAAAGGCGTTCTACTGGCAGGGGGAGTGTACGGACTCGCTCGGCACCACGTTCTCGGGCATGGGTTACGCGTCCTGGTTCGAGAAGGCCCAGTTTGACGACGGGGTCCTCGCGGACGGCTTCGATTACAGCCTCTCCGGGCGGATCGAGGCCGCGGACGGGACCTGGCTCGAGGGCGCCGGCGTGATCTCCAGCTATTACGCAGAGGGCCCCGACACCCACGGCTTCGGACGCGCCATCGACGGGGTCTACCAGGCGGGGGGCCCCCGCGCCCCAGACAACGTCTGGCTCACCAGCGCGCGGCGCCCCTCGCTCCGCGTGGATGGCTGGACCTACCGCCCCACACAAGGCACGAACCTCACGCTCACCGGGGGCCTCAGCGGCCTCGACGGCTTCCCTGGCGGCGTCACCGCGGTGTCGTTCGAGGCCTTCACGATGCGCTCGGCGACTGCGGCGTCTCCATGCCCCTCGGAGCCGGGTGGGCTCGCGTCGATCCGAGGTCCTTCGGGCGCGTGGGTGGACGTGAGCTTCCACGGGCTCACGGACGAAGCACCTAAGCCGGATCCCGAAGCCTGCGACGGGTGTGGCGACTCGTTCTATCGGGGCGCCGCCGCGGGGCCCACGTGCGTCGATCCTTCGTCGTTCCTCGATTGGGAGGGGGACGAGCCGTGGTGAGAGGGCTCGCCGCCGTCCTGGTGGCGCTCGGGTGCGCCTCCGAGTCCGTGACCACCGTTCCCATCACCGCGGACGGCGGCGACGTCGCTCCAGCCCCAGCCGAAATGTCTCCAACGGCCCTCGCGGTGCGCCTCTCGATCGACCTCCGCGGCGTTCGGCCCACGCCCGAAGAGCTCCTCCCCCTCGAGGGCCTCAACACGCTCGAGGCCGCCGACGCGGCGCTGCAGACGCTGGTCGACGACTTCCTCAGGGATCCGCGTTTCCCGAAGCGCGTGCGGGACCTGTGGGCCCCCGTGTTCCGCACCCGGGTCGAGGACTTCCCGGTCCCCTCGACGGCCCTCGGGCTCACTCCCGAGGAGCAGCCGGCGCTCTACGCGTCGATCGGCGAAGAGCCGCTGCAGGTGGTCGCCCGCGTGGCCGACGAGGACCTGCCGTGGACGGAGCTGGTCACGGGCAATTGGACCATGGTGGACGACACGCTCGCCGCCCACTGGCCCGTGGAGCGCGAGGGCTCAGGTGGCTGGACGCCCGCGCAGTACACCGATCGCCCCGCGGCCGGCCTGCTCTCCGTCAACGGGTTGTGGTGGCGCTACTTGAGCGACGGGGTCAGCTACGGCCGGGGCCGAGCCAACGCGGTCGCCCGCATCTTCTTGTGCGCCGACTTCCTCGACCGTCCCGTCGACTTCCCACGGGAGCTCGATCTCACCGACGAGGCGGCGATCAAGGCCGCAGTGCGCGAGAACACCGGATGCGTGGGCTGCCACTCGGCGCTGGATCCGCTCGCGGGATATCTGGCGGGCCTGCAGTACGCCGACCTGACCGGTCCCGAGCTCATCGCCTATCACCCGGAGCGCGAGCGGGAGTGGGGCGTGACCACGGAGTCCCATCCGGCCTTCTACGGGGAGGCGGGCTACTCCCTCGCAGACCTGGGGAGGCAGCTCGCGGCAGACCCGCGGTACGTCCAGTGCGCCGTGGAGCGGAGCTTCGAGATGCTCACCCGCCGCAAGCCCGATCTGTGGGCGCTCACGCGTCACCGCGAGGCGTTCCTGGCCGGCGGCCTCACCCTGCGTTCGTTGCTCCGGTCCATTGTGAGAGACCCGGCGTACCGCGACGCGACGGCGGAGCGCCTCATCACACCGGAGATCTGGGGTGATCAGCTCGAGGCGTGGACCGGCTATCGCCTTGTCAGCGCCGGAGCCGACCTCTTGGGCACCGACCGGACCGGGCTGCGCAGCCTCGCCGGCGGTGGCGATGGCCGCGCGGGCTCCAATTCGTCGGAGGTCCCCACCACCACCATGGCGCTGGTCTGGCAGCGCACCGCCGAGGCGGCCGCCGCGTACGCCGCAGCGAACCCGGAGGAGTCAGGCCTCTTCGAGGTGGACCCGAGCGTCCCGGGTGAGCCCGAGTCCCTCGGCGCGCAGCTCCGTGCGTGGCACCTTCGGCTCCATGGGCGCCCAATGGCGGAGGACGGCGTAGCGGCGACGTCGGCGCTCTGGGACACGTTGGCTGCGATGGACGGTCCCAGGGCCGCGTGGGCGGGTGTGCTCACCGCGCTCCTCCGCGACCCCGAGCTCCTGGTGTACTGAGATGTTCACGCGACGCGCTCTCCTCGGTGGCGCCCTGGCCTCGGCGCTGGTGGCCTCCGCTCGAGTCCCGTCCCCCGGCCCCCGCCGGCGCTTCGTCTTCGTGATCAACCGCGGCGGGTGGGACCCGCTCACCGCGCTCGCGCCGATGTTCGGGCGCGCGCAGATCGTCATGCCCGGGGCGACGGAGGCCGCTTCGGCGCATGGCCTCGAGTACGTCGCGTCCACGCTGCGCCCCTCGGTCACGCGTTTCTTCGAGGGCCACGGTCAGCGGGTGGCGCTGCTGCACGGCCTCTCCGTGCGCTCCGTCGCGCACGAGGTCTGCGAGCGCACGATGATGACCGGCGCTGCCACGGGCGACGCGGCCGATCACGCGACGCGCCTCGCCGACATCGCGCGCCCGTTGCCGCACCTCCTGCTCGCGGGGCCCAGCTTCCCGGGCGCGCACGTGGCCCGTGTTGCCCGCGCTGGCGAGACCGGGCAGCTCCAGCAGCTGGTCGACGGGTCGCTTCGGCTGCGCTCGGATCGGGCCACGTCGGGGCTCTCGACGCCGGCGTCCCGCGTCGTCAACGACTTCGTCCGCCGCCGCGCGCGCGCCGCGCGAGACGCCCGGCCGGGGCCGGTTCGCGCCGCGCTGGTCGAGGCGCTGGGTCGCGCCGAGCAGCTCGAAGACCTACGCTGGGACGTGGACTACACGTCCGATGGCACGCTGACCGGGCAGCTCGAGGTGAGTCTGGAGGTGCTGGCCCGCGGCCTCGCGCACTGCGTGACCGTGTCGCCCCTGGTCTCTTGGGACACCCACACGGACTCCGACAACCAGCAATCGCAGCTGTTCGAGTCGTTGTTCGCGGGGCTCGACAGCTTCGCTACGCGCCTCAACACCACCCTCGGCCCCAGCGGCGCGCCCTTGAGCGAGGAGGTGGTGGTGGTGGTGCTCTCGGAGATGGCGCGGACGCCCCAGCTCAACGCGGACCTCGGGCGCGACCACTGGCCGTGGACCAGCGCGCTCTTGTGGGGCCCGGGCGTCGCCGGCGGCCGAGTCCTGGGCGCCTACGACGAGGGTTATCGGGGCGTGGGCGTGGACGCCGCGGGCAAGCTGGACCCGTCGCGTGTGGGCACCTCGCCGTTGGAGCTTGCCGCAACACTCATGACACTAGCTGACCTCGATCCCGGGGAGCTCGGGGTGGCGCCGATCTCGGCACTGCTCTCGTGAGGGGCGCCGTCTTGCTCCTGGTGGCGGCCTGCGCCCAAGACGCGGCGCAGCCCTCGGACGCTGGCCCGTCCCTCGACCTCGCCGTCGACGAGTGCGCGAACGCACCGCCGGTGGCGTGGGCCAACTTCGCGCAGGGCTTCTTCATCGAGAACTGCCAGCCGTGCCACGCCACCAGCACCCCAGAGCGCTACGGCGCGCCAACGGGCGTAGTGTTCGACACCCTAGCGGACACCCTGCGCTGGGCCGACCGCGTCTTGGCGCGCACCGTCGAGGCGGAGAGCATGCCGCCGGCCGGCGGGGTGTCGCCGGAGGATCGGGAGCTCCTCGGCCTCTGGCTACGCTGCGGTATCGACAGCGCAGCCGTCGGAACGGCCGAAGAGTGACCTGAACGTCTGGGCGTGGGCCCCTCGCTCAGACGGCGTGTGGGGTGAAGACCAGTCCCACGGACGCGAAGTGGGCCTTCATGGCCTCGACGTAGGCCGTCTGGGCCTTGTCGAACGCCAAGAGCGCGAGGGCGAGTGCGGCGCGGCGGACCCGGTAGTTCGAGCGCTCCAGGCCGGACGCGAAGGTCCCCAAGGCGGCAGCCAACGTTCGATGTGCCGTGGCGAAGTCGCGGTTGGCGGCCGCGAACGCCGGCGCGGTGGGCAGGGCCTCGATCGCCGAGGCGTACGCTGCGATTGCCGGCACCAGCTTGTCGTTGACGTGCTGGGCGATGGGCCCTGGCTCCGTGTGCGCCCTGAGGGCCGCGAGCTCGGCGACCCAGGCGCCCCGCAACGCGTGCGCCGCGGGCGTGGCCGTGGAGTACCGCATGACCGCTTCGCGCGCGTCGAGGATCGCCTGACGCTCCGCGAGCGCGGCTTCAGCCCCGGCGCAGCCGACGAACAACCCGATGACGAGGAGCGCGCGCATGTCAGGGACAACTCGCGCGCGCTTCCAGGAGTTCCCGTTCACAGGATGTACCGCTCGAGGTTCTGGTCTGCGAGCAAGGGCGCGAGCCGCTCACGGACCTGGTTCCCGTCGATCCGGAGGGGCTCGCGCGGCAGCTCGGGCGCCTTGAACGAGATCTCCTCCAGCAGCTTCTCCATCACCGTGTGGAGGCGTCGCGCCCCGATGTTCTCCATGAGGCGATTCAGGTGCGCCGAGATCTCGGCCACCGCCTCGAGCGCGTCGGGCGTGAACTCCAGCGACAGGCCCTCAGTCTTCATGAGGGCCTGGTACTGACGCGGCAACGAGTTCTCGGGCTCCGTGAGGATCCGGAGGAGCTCGGCCTCGCCGAGGGGCGTGAGCTCTACCCGGATGGGGAAGCGGCCCTGCAGCTCGGGGATCAGGTCGGAGACCTTCGAGACGTGAAAGGCCCCCGCTGCGATGAACAGCACATGATCGGTGCGGATCGGCCCGTACTTGGTCGAGACCGTGGTGCCCTCGACGATCGGCAGGAGGTCCCTCTGGACGCCCCCGCGGCTCACGTCTGGGCCGTGGCCCCTGTCGCGCCCCGCGACCTTGTCGATCTCGTCGATGAAGATGATGCCGGTCTCCTCGGCGCGGGACTTGGCGAGGCGCAGGATCGTGTCTTGATCCAGCAGCTTGTCGGCCTCCTCCTCCGTAAACGTCTGGAGCGCCTCGGCTACGGTGACCTCACGGCGCTTCGACTTCTTGGGGAACAGGTTGCCGAGCATGTCTTGGATCTGGGTGTTGATCTCCTCGTTCCCTCCGGGGCCCGACAGAAGCTGCAGGCCCGCCGGCATCGCCATGGCCTGGACGTCGATGCGCACCTTGGCGTCGTCGTGGAGCCCCTCTTCGACCTCGCGCCGCAGCTCGATCGTCTCGGGTCTGGCCTTTCGCGCCGCCTCCGTGTCCTTCGGCTTGTCTCGTTCGATCGTTTGACGGATCTCGGGCTGCAGGAGCGTGACGACTCGATCCACCGCGTTGGAGCGCGCACGCGCGGCGACCGTCTCTCGCTGCTCACGCCGCACGGTGGCGATCGCGGCCTCGACCAGGTCACGGACCATCGAGTCCACGTCTCGCCCGACGTAGCCCACTTCGGTGACCTTGGTGGCCTCGACCTTCACGAACGGCGCTCGTGCGAGGCGCGCGAGTCGGCGGGCGATCTCCGTCTTCCCCACGCCGGTGTCGCCCACCATGATGATGTTCTTGGGCATGATCTCGTCGCGCATCGGCGGCGGGACCTGGCGCCTCCGCCAGCGGTTACGTAGCGCGATCGCCACGGCCTTCTTGGCCTCTCGTTGGCCCACGATGTAGCGGTCGAGCTCGCTGACGAGCTCTCGCGGAGTGAAGGAGGCCTCGACGGGCAAGAACTCGTCGTCGGTCGGGGCGGACATCAGAGCTCCTCGATGCTGAACGAGGTGTTCGTATAGACGCAGATGCTGGCTGCGATGGTGAGGGACTCCTCCACCATCTCGCGCGCCGTGAGGTGCGGGGCGTGCTTCACGAGGCCGCGGGCCGCGGCGCTGGCGAAGTCGCCGCCGGAGCCGATGGCGCACACCGCACCGTCGGGATCGATGACGTCGCCGTTGCCGGAGAGCAGCAGCGTCTTGGACTTGTCTACCGCGAGGATGAGCGCCTCGAGATGGCGCAGCGCACGGTCCGTGCGCCACTGCTTGGCGAGCTCCACGGCCGCGCGTGTGAGGTTGTTGCTGTGGTCCCTGAGCTTCACCTCGAA
>SXOO01000041.1 GCA_005776725.1 Pseudomonadota bacterium
ACCCACATCCTCGCGTTCGAGGGCAACAGCCAGGTGGTCTGGTTCGAGGGCAACTACGAGGCCTACGAGGCGGACCGCAAGCGCCGCCTCGGCAAAGACGCAGACCAGCCCCAGCGGATCAAGTACCGCCCGCTCACCCGCTGACGACCCCTTGGCTCCCTGGTTACGAGCCGCTGCCCGCGAGCCGCTCCTCCAGTTCGCGGCGCTCGCCGCAGTGCTCTTCTGGGTCTGGCCGCCCGAGCGCTCGAACGAGGGCGCCTCGTCACCGGACGGCAGTAACCCGGGCAATCACACGCGCCTGACGGCCGCCGCACCCACCACCGCTGACACGGTAGAGCCCGGATCTCCGGATGGCGGGGCTCCCCTGCGCCTGGAGCCGGCCCGGGTGGCGGCGGCCCTCGAAGCGCTGGGCGCTTCGGCCACACCCGAGCAGGTTGCGCGAGCCCGTGAGGGCCTCCTTCGCGAAGAGCTGCTGCTCGACGAGGCGCGGCGCCTCGGCGTGGACCGCCAGGATCCGGAGGTGAGGGCGCGCCTCGTCCGAGTGATGCGGGCCGTGGTCGAGGGCGGCGTCGCGGAGCCCAGTTTGCCCCAGCTCGAGGCGTGGCTGGCGGCGAACCCCACCTCATTCGCGCGACCCGAGACGCTCACGCTGGAGCACGTCTATTTCCGCGCCGCGGCCAACGCCGCGGACGACGCCGCGAACGACGCCGCCCGCGCCGAGCGCGCGGCCACGGCGCTGCGTAGCGGGGCTGCCTCTGCAGGGCTCGGCGATCGCCACGCCATCGCAGGCGCCCCGTCTCAGCGTACGATCGACCAGCTCCGGGCCGTCCTCGGGCCCCAGCTTGCCGAGCGGCTGCGCACCGCGGGCCTCGGGGAGTGGCTCGGCCCGTGGGAGAGCCCCAGCGGCCTCCATTTATTCCGCGTCCACCAGCGCCAGGATCCAGGCGTTCCGCCTGTGGCCGAGATCCTCGACGCCGTTCGGAGCGCGTGGCTCGCCCAGCAACGTGCCGCCCGCCTCGAGGCGTGGGTCGACGCGCGGAGAGAGCGATTCCAGTGAAGACCGCCGGTCGCTTCAGCGGTCACGCGCCGTGATGCTCCCCCTCGCGGCGCTCGCGGCGCTGGTCGCAGCCCACCCAGCCGAGCCTGTGCGCGTGTCGGTGACCGAGCTCACCCTCGGTTGGACGCTAGAAGCGCCGGCGCGCCTGCGGGCGACCCTGCCGGGGTGTACGCACGATGGGCTCTGGCGCTGCCCTCAGCCGCCGCTCTCGGTACACTTCGCGCCCCCGCCGTCCGGCGCGGTCGCCTGTGTGTCGAGGCGCCTCGACGGCTGGGTCGAGACCCGCGTCGTCCGAGCGCCCGCGTCGGAGTGCCGCTTCGCCGGTCGGGAGGCCCGTCACGAGGCTGCGAGCGTAGCGCCCCTCGACTTCCTCGGCCTTGGCGTCCACCACCTCTTGACGGGGCTCGATCACATGGCCTTCGTGATCGGCCTCTTCGCGCTGCTGGGAGCGAGCCGCGGGTTGTTCTGGGTGATCACGGCCTTCACGCTGGGACACAGCGTCACCCTAGCGCTCCAGGTCCTGGGGGTGGTCACGCCACCCGCCGCCGCTGTGGAGCTGCTCATCGCAGCCAGCGTGGTCTGGGTGGCGCGAGAGCTCGCTCAGGGCTCGCAGCGAGAGGACGACGGCGCGCGAGCCGCCCCTGCCCGCCCGGCGAGCTTGGCGCTCGGCTTCGGGCTCTTCCACGGCCTCGGCTTCGCGGGCGCGCTGGGGCAGCCGGAGTGGGAGGGCGTGGCGCGGATCCCGGCGTTGTTCTGGTTCAACGTGGGTCTCGAGCTCGGTCAGCTGGGCCTCGTCCTGCTCCTCGCCGCCGCCGTGGCCACCAGCACGCGGCTTGGGGTCGCCGCCGCGCTCGGGCGCGCTGCCTCGGCGACGATCGCTCGGGTCATCGGGGCGGCGGGGATGTACTGGATCGCCGTACGCCTCGGGTTTTGACCGCGCGGCCCCGACTCTGTGGAGAGCCGGGCGGCGCTCTCAGGCGGCGAGGCGCATCGAGTCCGGGGCGCGGCCGACGAAGTCAACGACGCGCGGCACGATGCGCTCGGGGTACTCGACGAGGCTGAAGTGGGTGCCGCCCGGAACGACGAGCATCTCCCCCCGTGGGATCTCGGAGGCCATGAGCGCCGTGCGGTGCAGCGGCGTCATAAGATCCTTGTCGCCACCAACGAGCAGCGAGGGCACACGAACGCGGCGCAGGACGTCGGTGGCGTCGTGGTCGGCCAGGGCGTGAAAGATGCGGCTGTAGATGCCGAGGTCCAGCTCGATCCACTCCATGCCCAGCTCGTAGAATAGCTCGCGGTCCACCGCAGACGACGTGAGCCCGACGCCCTTCAGCACCTCGAGGAACAGGCTGACCACGCGTCGGTCGCGGACGAAGGGCCGCACGAAGCGGACCTTGCGCCAGTGGGCTTTGATCACTCGGAAGATGGCGTGCATCTCTGCGTGGAGGTTCTGGTCGAACACCGTCCGGAACGGGGCGCCCGGGGTGCCGTTGATCGCTACGAAGGCGGACGCGCGGTGGGGCTGCTCCCGGAGGTGCTCTAGGATGACCTGCACTCCCATGCTCCAGCCGATGAGCGTGGGCCGCGCCATCCCGTACGCGTCCAGCACGGCGGCAAGGTCTCGTGCGTGGGCAGGGATCGAGTAGTCGCCGTCCATCGCCGGGTCCGAACCGAAGAGCCCGCGATAGTCGAAGCACACCACGTGGTGGTGCGGCTCCAGAGCGCGCACCAGCGGCCGCCAGGTGATGACGTTGCCGCCGAGCCCGTTCACCAGGACGACCGGGCTCCCGCGCGGGTTGCCGCCTTCGTAAACCCGAAGGCGAGTGCCGTCGTAGGAGCTGAGGTCGCAGCGGTGCATCAGGGCCTCCGGTGGAACGCGTTCTACGTGACTCTACCGATCGGTCAATCCCATGACAAGAACGCGTTTCACTCGTTGCTTGGATATCCTGCGATTGCAGGGCCGCCGCTCGACCGCCGCGGACGAGCTCGCGCGCGCAGGGCAGGAAACGGCGTATGCTCGGCCCATGCTGCGCTTCGGCACGCTCCCCACGGTCGAGAACCTCCAGTGCTTCCTGGCTGCCGCGGAGCACCTATCGTTCGTGCGCGCGGCGTCCGACTGCGGACTCACGCCCACGGCCTTCGGGCAGCGCATCCGTCAGCTCGAGGAGCAGCTCGGCGGCGCGCTCTTCGAGCGCACCACGCGCCGGGTCAGCCTCACCGAGTCCGGCCTGGCGCTGCTGCCCCACGCACGAGAAGCGGTCGATCAGGCGGCCCGCTGCCTTGGCGCAGCGAACGACCGCGCCCCGGCGCTGAGCTTCACTGTCGGGTCGCGCTTCGAGCTGGCCGCGTCGTGGTTGGCGCCCGGCCTCGCGGCCTTCGGTCGCGTGCGACCCACGTGGAAGGTCCACCTCTACTGCGGCTCGGGGCCGGACATCCTGGAGCGCCTCGACGCCGGCGAAGTAGACGCCGTGGTCACCAGCGCCCCGGTGTCGCGTTCGGGCACCGTCGCCACGGTGCTCCATCCCGAGACCTACGCGCTCGTGGCCGCGCCCAGCCTCCTGGCCGAGCGCCCGTTCTCGTGCCCGCAGCACGCTCGGGACCACACCCTCCTCGACGTGGACCGGTCGCTGCCCCTCACCCGTTACCTCACCAGCGCGCCCGGCGAGCTCCTCGAGTTCGCCGACGAGCGCTACCTGGGCTCGGGAGCCGCGATGCTGGCGCTGGTGCGCGCGGGTCAAGGCGTGGCCGTGCTGCCGAGCTACATGGTGCGCCACGACCTCACCTCTGGGCAGCTCGTTGCCCTGCTCCCCGAGCGCACGCTGCTCTCCGACACGTTCCGGCTGATTCGCCGGCGCGCGACGCCGCTCGGGCGCGCCCTCGACACGCTGGCCGAGTTTCTGGGCACCCGACCGCTGAGCTGAGACCCCGCCGCATGGGGGATGCGAGGCCAACTCACACCCCCAGATGCACCACCGGGCTACAACGGGTCTTGGGCTTGCGTCGATCGCGAGCGGCGTGCGACGGTCCGCGCCCCGTGCAGCTCTCCACCACTACACAGCAGCTCTGGAAGATGGCCGCGCCCGTAGTGGGCCTCAACGTGCTCAACGTCCTGAGCCTCGCCGTCGACACCGCGTTGTGCGGACGCCTCCCCGACAAGGAGGTGGTCCTGGCGGCCCTCGGTTACGCGGTGCAGCTGCTGTTCCTCCTCCAGGTCTTCATGTTCGGGCTCAGCATCGGCGCCGTTGCGCTGGTGGCCCGGGCATACGGCGCCACACAACACGGGCGCGTCCAGCACGTCTTGGACCAAGCGCTGCTCGGCACCGTGCTGGTGAGCGTCTTCATCGCCGTCTTCGGCAACCTCGCTGCCCGTCCGCTGGTGCGGATGCTGGGCGGGGACGAACACGTCACCGACGAAGCCATGCGGTTCCTCAGACCGCTGCTCACTTTCACGGTGTTCACGTACATGATCCTGCTCTTCGCTGCGGTGCTCCGTGGCGTGGGCAACACTGCTCTCGCGTTCCGCGTTGCCCTCCTGCAGAACGTGCTCAACCTGGTCTTCAACTCAACGCTGATCCACGGCGCGTTCGGAATCCCAGGCTACGGCGTGGCCGGCGCAGCTTGGGGCACGGTTGCCTCCCAGGCGCTGTCGACGATGGTCCTCTTCTGGCAGCTGCGGCGCGGCGCCGTGCCCGGCGTGACCCTCCGCTTCGCCCGCCGGCTCGATCTGTCGACCTTCCGGCAGCTGTGGACCGTAGGTGTGCCCGCCGGACTCGACATGGTGATCCTCAACGCCAGCTTCATGTCGCTGGTCGCGCTGCTCGGATACCTCGACGACGTCGCCGTGGGCGCGCACGGCGTGGGCCTCCGAGTCATGGCCTTGGCGTTCGTCCCCGGTATGTCGGTGGCACAGGCCACGGCCGCGCTCGTGGGCCAGGCGCTGGGCGCTGGCGAACCCGAACGAGCCCGAGCGGTCTACCGCTCGTCGTTGGTCTTGTGCCTCGGCATCATGGCCACCACGGGGCTCGTCATCACTACCTTCGCACCGTGGATCGTCGCCATCTTCGACGTCGACGCGGCCTCCCCGATGGGGCGCTACGCGGTGGTCTGGATGCAGATCCTCGGCCTCGGCATGCCCGCGATCGCGCCCTGGGTGGCCACGAGCGGTCTCCTGCAGGGTGCCGGAGAGACCCAGACCTGCCTGCGCATCAGCCTCTGGGTCACGTTGCTCGTCCAGATGCCGTGCTCGGCGCTCCTCGGGATTGCGCTCGGCTGGGGTCCCGTAGGCGTGTGGCTCGGTCTTCCGCTCGCCGGGATCGCCCGGGTCGCGATGGGCTACAGCGCCTATCGCAGCGGCCGGTGGGCGCGCACAGGGGCCTGATACTCGCACCCTGGGACCTCGCCACCCCACGACTGCGCCAGAAGCCAGACGAGGCGCTTCACGCGCGGTTCCCAGCCCGGTCGCGACCCGCTATGCTCCCGCGCTCTCGTCGTCAGGAGGCCCCCGCGCATGAAACGCTCCATCGTCCTCGCCCTGCTCGCTTCCGGCTGCACGGGCACCGTCGGTTCGATGCTCTCGAACGGCGCCGTGGAGGTCACCGCGCCCTACACCCTCGGAACCGAGGACTTCGGCATGGCCTGCGCGTCGGGGGTGGCCTTCGGGAACTTCCTCATGGCGTACACCCCCTTCACCGACGCGCCGCACCGCGCCAACGTGGCTGGCGCGTCGTCCGCCGCGATGTGCGCAGAGGCCGATGCGTTCGAGGCGGAGCTCCGACGTCTCCGCGCCCTCTTCGAGAAGCGCCCACTCGAAGCGGAGGACGCCCGGATCACCGAGCAGAACCTGCACTACCTCGCCGCGATTCGAAACCACTCGGCGTTCAAGAGCCTCGTGATTACGTACGGCGCCCCGGGCGAGCTCGACGAAGACGGGAAGCTCGCTTGCCCCGACCTCGAGCCCGGCGAAGTGGAGCAGCTCGGCTTTCTGCTCGGGCTGTCCTCGGGTGTGCTGGCCGTGGTCCACGATCGGCAGTCCGGCGCCCGGGCCAACGTCCCCATGGACATCCCCCCGGCGATCCGCCGCGCCACCGGCTGCTTCGCAGACACGGACTGGTGGGGGATGCCCGCTTCGCTACGGTCGGCGCTCGAGCTGTCCCTGCCGCAGGACGATGTGCCCCCCGAGACCTCGTGGGCAGCCCTCGCGGGCGCCGCCGAGAAGGGCGCGGCCGCCGGCATGTCGTTGCCACGTGCCCTGTACATCCAGACGCTCGCTGCACAGGGCCGGCTGGATGTGGCCTGCGCCGAGATTGCCAAGCACGCCGCCTGGGAAGAGACCGCGGCGCCCCCCGCGCAGTACCGCCTCCTGGATACCTACGCACGCCACCTCATCCGCCACGAGGTCAACAAGCTCTGGACCGAGGCCAAGGGCCACCGCGCCCCGCCCACCGTCATGGCGTGTCCAGAGTCCAACGCCGCGCCCGACGCCCCGCCCGACACGCCCGAGCAGCTCTTCGGCGACTGAGAGCGGCTCGCCGTTGCTCAGAGAGCACCAGGGGCCCGAGTGTGACCATGCCGCCCCAACCCGAACCACGCCGACTGAATCCAGGGGCGCCGCCCGGCGTCCTTAGCCGGCCACGAATCGCGACCCGATCCACAACCACGAGAGGAGCCCTCGAGACCCCATGCGCACACTACTTGTCCTGTTGACCCTGGCGTCCACCGCCCTCGCCGGCGAGAAACGCACGCTCTGCATCTTCGACATCTCTGGCGCCAACGGCGACACGTTCACCCAGGCGAAGCAGATGCAGACCGCGGCCGTCGCGTGGGGCGTCGAGTTCGAGCTGAAGCCCTACACCAGCGAGAAGGCGGCCGCCGATGACTTCCGCGCGGGCAAGTGCCACTCGGTGCTCATCACCGGAGTCCGCGCACGCCAGTTCAACGCCTTCACCGGCTCGCTCGAGGCCATCGGCGCCATCCCCGACTACGACGTCCTCCGAACGGTGCTCAGCCAGGTCCAGGCGCCGAAGAACGCCCAGTCCTTGGGGTCGCGCCTCGTGCAGGGCGACTTCGAGGTGGCCGGCGTGTTCCCGGTGGGCGGCGTGTATTTGTTCGTCAACGACAAGTCGATCAACTCGAAGGAGAAGCTGGCCGGCAAGACCATTGCTACGCTCGACTACGACAAGGCCGCCGTGGTCATGGTGGACGTCGCGGGCGCATCGATGAAGGCCGCCGACATCACCACGTTCGCGGGCATGTTCAACAATGGCTCCGTCCAGGCGTGCTACGCCCCGGCCGCGGCGTACAAGCCCCTCGAACTCCAGAAGGGGCTGAAGTCCAACGGCGGCGTGATCCGCCTGCCGCTCGCCATGCTCACCGTGCAGCTGATCATCCGCCCGAAGGACTTCCCGGCCGGCTTCGGCGTAAAGGCGCGCGAGTTCGCGCTGTCGAAGTACGGCGAGATGGTGGCCATCGCGAAGAAGGCCGAGTCCGGGATCCCGGCCAGCTACTGGATCGACATCTCGGGCGGCGACCGCGACCGCTATGAAGCGCTCTTCCAGGACGTCCGGGTCCGGCTGCGCGACAAAGAGGCCGTTTTCCACAAGGACATGCTGCGCATGATGCTCAAGGCACGTTGCGCCAAGGACAACGCGCGCGCCGAGTGCGCCGCCAAGCGAGAGTAAGCACTCCGGCGCCCGCCCCGACCACCGACGACCGTGCCCCGGCATGGCCGCCGCACGAGGGCCGCCCGCACCCCGCCATGCCCCGCCCGCAGTGCCCCATCGACTTGCCCACCGAGGCCGAGCTCGGCGCCTTGGTGAGCGCGCAGGCGCTACAGCGAGGCTCGGACTACGCCCGTGTGAAGCGGGTCACGGACCTCTTCGCCGACGCGAGCGGCGTCTTCGGAACAGTCAACGGCCAGCGGGCCTACCACGTCATGGTCGGCGCCCCCGTGGGGGACGGACTCACGGCCTCCTGCTCGTGCCCAGCCGGGGCACCGTGTGAGCACGTCGTGGCCCTAATCCTGTCCGCCCGCCGCCACTTCGAGCCTCGCGCGCCGAGCCCTCCGCCCTCCCCTCTTCCGCCGGGTCTCCCCCGGCTCGGCCACCTCGAGCTCCCGATCCCGGCTGACGCGCTGCAGCGCTGGGCCGCGATGAACGACTGCGTCTCGGACCTCAAGCTGGAGCGATACGCATACGCGGCTGGGCGCCGCGACGCGGTCACCTACGGAGGTCGGCTCTCCGTCGCCGAGGCGCTCCAGCTCCTTCCGTCGTCACCTACCGAGTTGGAGACGACGCGGGCGATCGTGCGGCACCTCTTGGCGCGCTCGGAGGCGTTTCATGCGGCCCGGGCCAAACGCGCTGCCCGCCGCGCCGAGCGGGTTCCGCCGGTCGAGCCCCTGCTGGCCCAGCTGTGGGCGGAGGCGGCGGCTCACCTAGCTGGCGGGGAGGACCTCTCCCCGGTCGCGCCCCCCACCATCGAGCTGCGACGACGCCCGTTTCGGCTCATCGTGTCGGCGCGAGCCCGGTGCCCAAGGTGCGCAGGGCCAGGCGCGGAGCTCACCGTGCTCGGCGCCGGTCAGCTCGAGGTGCCGGGTTGCGAGGGGTCGGAAGGGAGCCCTTGCCCGGTCCGTGTCGCGGGTCTCGAGGCGCTCCGCGACGCCATCTCTGCGGAACCTCTACCGGCGGCGGTCCACGAGTACGTCGCCGGCGCCTTCGTCCCCGACTGGCTGCACCGCCTTCGCCGCCTGGATCCAGCGCTCGCTCCTCCCGAAGAGCCCAGCCGGCTGAACGTCCGGGTCACCTTCAGGCCGTATCCGCGAGTCGAGTGCGTGACCGTGGTGGAGAAGAAGAAGGGCGGCGTCACGCTCAGGCCGCAGAAGGAGCTGCCGCTCGACCTGGCCCCAGAGGACCTGGTCCTGCGGTCCCTGCTCGAGCACGGCTCTGAGTCGCGCAACCCGGCGACGATCGGGCAGCTGCTGTACGCCCTCGCGGGCACGGACCGTGTCTGGAATGAACACGGCGCGCGCATCGCCGTGGTCGCCGCCGAGCCGCGCCTGGCGCTTCGCGCGGACCCCGCGCAGCGCGACCACACAGAGCTGATGGTGTCCCTGGGACCGCACGAGGTGCCGCTCCCGCGTGTTGGCGCGCTCGGTGACGCGCCGTTCCTCGTCGTGCCGTCACCGGAGCTCACCGCGGTGCACGTGGGCCTCATCCCCTTGGCCGTGCGCCGCGTGGCGATGCAAGCGCGCGGAGAGTCGGACCTCTCGTTCCCCTCCGAGGCGGTCCCCGAGCTGCTGCGCCGCGTGGTTCGCGCCGATCCCGCCGCCCGGATCCCCGAAGCGCTCGGCGGGAAGCCCGTGGACTCGGAGCTGACGCCCGTCGTCCAGGTCCGTTGGGCGCGCCCGTCACTCTTCGTGTCTCTCGGCTTCCGCCACCACGCGGACTACCCGGTCCTCCCCCCCGGCGCCGATCCCCCGCGCCTCTGGGTGTCGCGAACGGACGGCACTGTCGGGCACATCGATCGCGCCCTCGATGCCGAGCACGCGCGCGCGGCGCGGATCGCCAGCTGGCTCGGGCTCGACGACGCCACACTGCGCGAGCCCGCCGGCGACCCGGTGCCTGCGGATCGGATCTTCGACGTGGTGTCTCTGCTGGCCGCCGAGGACGCGGCCGACCGCCCGGAAGGACTGGAGGTGCTATGGGCCAAGGACAGCCCGAAGATCTCCCTGGTGCAGCCCTCCGCGGTGTCGGTGCGAGTCAGTGGCAATCGCGACTGGTTCGCGATCGGCGGGGAGGTGGCGGTCGACGGCAAGAGCGTCCCGCTGCCGCTGCTGCTCCGCGCTATCCGGGATCAGCAGTCGTATGTGCAGCTGAGCCCCGAGCAGGTCCTGGCCTTCAGCCGCTCGATGCTCGACGCGTTCTTGCCGTTGTCGGCGGCCGGCGAGCCCAAGGCAGCGCGGGGAGACGCCGAGACCTGGAGGGTGGGCCCGCTCGGCGCGCTGGCGCTCGAGGGACTCGAGGAGGAGGGCGTCTCCGTCGAGGCGCCGGAGGCCTGGTCGCGGCTCCTCGAGAGCGCCCGCTCGGCGCGAACCTTCAATCCGGAGGTGCCGGCCGGACTCCACGCGGAGCTCCGGCCCTATCAGCGCGCGGGTTTCGATGGGCTGGCTCGCCTCGCCACGTGGGCGCCTGGCGCGTGCCTCTGCGACGACATGGGGCTCGGCAAGACGGTGCAAGCCATCGCCCTCCTGCTCTCGCGGGTGTCCCGCGGGCCAGCGCTGGTGCTGGCGCCCACTTCGGTCGGCTTCAACTGGGCGCGCGAGCTCGAGCGCTTCGCCCCGTCGTTGGCCGTGAGCGTCTTCCGCGGCGCCGCCACCCTGGGTCTCTTGCGAGACGCGGCCTCGCTCGGGCCCGGCTCCGTGCTGGTCACCAACTACGAGCTCCTCGTGCTCTATGCGGAGGACCTCACCGCGGTGCGCTGGGGCACGCTGGTCTTGGACGAGGCGCAGGCCGTGAAGAACGCCGCCACGCAGCGCGCGCGTGTGGCCGCTGGTCTCCGCGTCGAGTTCCGCCTCGCGCTCACCGGCACCCCCGTGGAGAACCGGGCCGACGAACTCTGGAGCCTCTTCAACGTCACTCTGCCGGGCCTCTTGGGCAGCGCCGAGGCCTTCAGGGAGCGGTTCGGCAACGCCCTCGACCGCCAGCATCGCGGGGCGGTGGCCCAGTCCTTGGCGCGCGCCATCCGCCCGTTCGTGCTGCGCCGGCTCAAGCGGGAGGTGGCGCGGGAGCTCCCACCGCGCACGGACGTAACGGTGGAGATCGAGCTATCAAGCGCGGAGCAGGCGCTCTACGCCCGACTCCGGAAGTCCGCGCTCGACACCCTCGCCGGCTATCACGACGGGCACGCCGGGCAGCGGCGTATCCAGGTGCTGGTGGCGCTGATGCGGCTGCGCCAGGCGGCCTGTCACCCCCGGCTGCTCGACCCCGCGAGCGCCATCCCGTCCAGCAAGCTCGCGGCGCTCCTCGAGCGCGTCGACGAGCTGCGAGCCGAGGGGCACCGAGCCCTCGTGTTCAGCCAGTTCACCACCCACCTCGCGCTGGTGCGGGAGGCGCTCGACTCGCGCGGCGTCACCTACCGCTACCTCGACGGCGCCACCCCGGCTGGGGCGCGTCAGGCCGAGGTCGACGCGTTCCAGCGGGGCCAGGCCAGCCTCTTCCTGCTCTCTCTCAAAGCCGGTGGCACCGGGCTGAACCTCACGGGCGCCGACTACGTCATCCACCTGGACCCGTGGTGGACCCCCGCGGT
>SXOO01000042.1 GCA_005776725.1 Pseudomonadota bacterium
AGAACACCACCATCCAACAGATGCGGATGTTCCTGACGCGGATCGGGTTCGGGACGAAGGCCGCAGTCACCGGCGACATCACGCAGACCGACCTCCCACCCGACAAGGTCTCGGGGCTCGAGCATGCCATCGCGATCCTCGACGGTGTGGACGGTGTGGGCATCGTGAGGTTCACGGAGCGTGACGTGGTGCGGCACCCCATTGTGCAGCGGGTGGTTGAGGCCTACGCGCGAGACGACGAGCAGCGTAGCGCTCGCCCCGGGAGTCGCATCGGGGCGCAGCTGTGGGGGCGGGCGCGCCGCCCGGCCGCTCCCGACGAGCCAGAAGGGGAGGCCTCGTGATCGAAATCCAGAGCCGGCAACGCAAGGTCCGCGGCCTCGACCTGGAGGCCCTGAGGCGCCGCGCTCGCATCGTGGCCCGCGCCACCGGGACCGAGTCCTCGGAGGTGTGCTGCACGTTGGTGAGCGATGGTCCGATCCACGAGCTCAACCTGCAGTACCGCGGGAAGGACAAGCCCACGGACGTGCTCTCGTTCGCGCAGAACGAGGGCGAGTTCGCCGGGCTGAACCCCGAGCTCCTCGGAGATGTGGTCATCAGCGTCGAGACGGCCGAGCGGCAACGGGAAGGTCGCAGCCTCTGCGACGAGGTCACCCACCTCTTGATCCATGGTGTCCTCCATCTGCTCGGCCACGATCACGAGGTCGACGACGAGGCGGAGGTGATGGAGGCCGAGGAGCGTCGGGTCTGGGCAGCGATCCACGCGGCCGAGGCCGCTACCGGATAAGCGCCGCCCCCCGGATCGGCGCCGGCAGGAGCCCGGCGGCGGGCCGAACCGTTTGAGATCACAGGCTTCCCACTTCGTCAAATATGACGCTGTAAATGCGCTGGACCGGTCCGTCGCGGGCCTCTAGGATGCGCCGCGATGCAGGACGAACGGCTGGTAGTTGGTGACTCGGCGTCTCCGAGCGGCGCCTCGCCGCGGGGCGAGACGCCCGGCGTTGCCAACCCGTGCGTTGTCGCGTCCGCGCACCTCTACCTCGGCTCAGTGTTCGTCCTCGGCGAGGGCGTCGGCGGCGCCGAGGGCGGCCGCGTAGAGAGCCGGATCGCCGTCTCCGCGGTGCTCACGCAGTTTCGGAGCGGCCTCGCGCAAGACCCGCGGCAACGTCTCGTAGAGGCGCTGCGCCACGCCAGCGAGGTCCTCCGGGGCCGGGCACAGACGGGCCCGCTGTTCCACAACGCCTTTGCGCGTTGTCTCGCGGTCCTCGTACGCCGTGGGCGGTTGTACGCCGCGCGCGTGGGCAACATCGAGCTCGGGCTCATGGTCGGCAAGAGCGCGGAAGGTCGGTCGCTCGTCCGGGCGTTCGAGTGGCTGCCCTCGGACTCGGAGCGGCTCCTGGGCCAGGGGGATCACCCGTCGATCGAAGTCCTCGAAGAGGACGTTCAGCTGGAGCAGGGGGACCGGTTCCTCCTGGCCAACGGCGCGCTCTTCGCGTCGGTGCCGCCCGAGGAGGTCCGCCGCCTGGCCGTAGGCCTCCTGCCCGCGGTGGCCGCGAGGCGCCTCGTCGAGGTCGCGGAGCGCGGGGCGTCTGGAGCTCCGGTGAGCGTTCAGGTGGTCCAGGCGGGCCAGCTGCACCAGCACGACGACGTGCCCGAGCCGTCGCTGCCCAGCCGGACGGGCGCTGGCGCCATCCAGGTTGGGGAGCCCATCGGGTTGGTCGTGCCGACAACGCGTCTGGCCAGTCCAAGCCCCATCCGGCGCGAAGATCCCCGACGGCCCCTGCCGGCGCCGCTGGCGCTTGGCCCGCTCACCGCGCCCAGCATGCCTCACGAGGTCACGCGGGTAACGGCGGACGGCTCGGGCCCCCTGTCACTCGAGGGGCGGCGGGGCCGGGATCGTACGCCGCTCCCGGAGCTCGGCGCCGCCCGAACTGACGGCGAGCGCGGCCTGCGCTGGCTCGGGGGCGTCACTCTCATCGCGCTCCTCGCGGTCGTGTTCTCGTGGGCCTTTCCGCGCCCCGCACGGCAAGACGACGCGGAGGCCTCCGGCGACGACGTCGCGCGGGAGAGCGCGCTGCCGCGCCTCGTCACCGACGGGCCCGCGGCTGCGCCGGTCGACTCCTCGCGGCTCGAGGCCGGGGCCTTCTGGCAGGCCGTGGCCCGTCACTTCAGCGTCACCGGCGAAGCGCCCGAGGGGCAACAGCTCGCCGACTGGCTCGGCGCCGACCCTGCGGACCGTGTGGCCCGGTTGCGGGAGCTGAAGCTCCTCGCCGAGGCGCTGGACAGCGAGCTCCCACCGGCCCGCGACCCGATGCCGGTCGCAGACGCGGGCACTGAGCCCTCAGAGGGCCCCGCTGTAGCGGCGGAGGCGCCTCCTACGGGAGTCGATGAGCTCGGGGCCGAGGCGGCCCCGACGGCGCTCAACGGGCTCGCCGCGATGCCGGCGGTCGGCCTCGCCGCGGTCGAACCCGACGCGGTGCCAGCTCCCGAGGTCGTCGATCCGGAGGTCCCGGCAGCGGGTGGCGTGGCGGTCGAAGAGCCAGCGGCCGCGAACTCCGACGGGCTCGGCTCCGCGGCGCTCGACGCTGCGCCCGTGGCGGCGCTCGACGCTGCGCCCGTCGTCGCGGAGCCGTCTCCGACACGCAGCCGGCAGCAGCGGCACCTCGACCACCTCTTCCGGTCCGGCCGCCCCGCTGACGAGTCGGCCCAGAAGCTGCGCGACTACATCCACCGGCGCCACGAGAAGGTCGATGCCGTGCTGGCGCAGCTCGACGCCTACGTCGACGCTGCCCCTGACGCCAACGCCGCAGCGGGGATCCCCACGCGCGGGGACATCGCCAAGGTCGTCAGTCGGATCGGCCGCGCCGAGCCGGGCCCGAAGACCCGCGCGTGGGCCAAGGCCGTCCTCGCCCGCCTGCGTTGATCGCCGTCGGCGGTCGCGCCGGGCCGTCCCAAGCAGTGGCCACCGCGTGACGGCGCCCCAGTCACACCTCGCCCAACCCGGAGGGTGGGCCGTCTCCGGCACCTAAGCTCAGCAGTCACCTAGCGGACTTCAAGAGGACGAGTTAGCTTCGCGGCGCTCGTGAGACCCGGCGCTTTGCGCCCGGACAAGAACTTTCTCCGTCCCCTACGGATCGCTGGAGGCCGTCACGCGTTGACATCCAGCGTCGGGGGCGGACGCCAACGACCGAAGGCAGGCTGTGCTGGGCGATCTGTCGGACGAGGAGCTGATGCTGCGCTACCAACGCGGAGACGCGCGCGCATTCGATCGCCTCCTCACCCGCCATAATCAACCAGTCTTTCATTTTCTGGTGCGCAACACCGGCAACGCTGCGACGGCGGAGGAGCTCCTCCAGGACGTGTTCATGCGGGTGATCGGAAGCGCCAGAAAATACGAGAAGCGAGCAAAGTTCACCACATGGCTCTATACCATCGCCAGGAACATCGTGATCGACCACGCCCGGAAGCAGAAGTTCCGTCGGCACCGATCGCTCGATGCGCCCGCTGCTGGCGAGGACGCGCCGCCGATGGTGGACCTCGTGGCCGACGAGCACCCCGCCGGAATGGGGGATCGCCGCTTCTCCGACGAGCAGTTCAAGCGTCGACTCGACGACGCCATGGGGCGGATGAACGAGGACCAGCGGATGGTCTTCGTGCTCCGCGAGTTTCAACAGCTGTCGTTCCAGGAGATCGCGCTGATCGTCGAGACCAGCGAGAACACCGTGAAGAGCCGCATGCGCTACGCGCTCGAGTTTCTGAGGACGGCGCTCAAGGACTTCGCGGACGGCTACGAGGGCGCGGCATGAAAGCGCGCCGCCAACCTCGGGAGAACGCTAAGATGGGACGGGCGTTCTCGAAATGGGTCAGGTCATGAGCCGCGACGCGCAAGACGAGATCATCGACTACCTCTACGACGAGCTGCCGCCACCGCGGCGCGCGGCGTTCGAGGCCCGCTTGCGCTCCGACGAGGCACTCGCTCGCGAGGTGGCCTCACTACGCGGCGTGCGGGAGGCCGTGGCGCGGTCCGTCGAGGCGCCCCCGGCGCCGTCCGCGGCTTTGCTCCAGAACCTTCAGCGGGAAGCCCGCCTCCAGGCGCCGGCCATGGTCGGTGACTCCTGGCTCGATCGATTCTTCGCCGGGCTGCTCCGCCCCGCCACGGGCGTCGCGTTCGCGGCGTTGGCGATGGTGGGCACCGGACTCTACCTGAGCCGCGCCAAGAAGGACGCGGCGGCGCCGACGGCGGCGCCAGGCATCGCGATCCTCTCCGACGCCGACAAAGACGCCGGTCGCGCCGAGCCCTCGATGCACGAGACCACCATCGAGACCGGCGATCGCGCTCCTGCTGCGGCGGTGCCACTCCCGAGCCCGGCGGCACCCGAGCCGGAGCCGGTCGCCGACGAGATCTCCGCGCCCAGCGCCTCAGCTCTCCCCACAGCGCTGGGCGGCGAGCAGGACCTCGACGGACGGGCCGGCAGCGGCGACCCGCTTGGTTATGGGCGAGGCGAGGCGGAGGTGCGCGAGGCTCCGGCGGTCGAACCGACCTCCGGCAAAGAGGCCGAGCGGCAGGTCGTGACGAGCGCGCTGCTCGGTGCGGACCCGGCCGCCGGCGGCGCGGGGGCGGGGGTCTGGGGTGGCGCCGTAGCTCAGAGGGAAGCGGCTCAGCCTCGGGAAGCTCCCGACGAGCTCAGGAACAACGCGAAGGGGGACGCGGCTCCCGACGAGGGGAAGAAGAAGCTCGAGGTCTATCCTGTGGCGCTCGGGGAGTCGCGGCGAAATGACGAGGCCGCCGCCGGGGCTGGTCCTCGAGCGGCCAACACCCTCTCTCGGTCTGAGCCGGAGCTCGCGGATTCGCAGGACGGCGCACCGGCGGGCGACGCCGAGCCCACCGTCGCGGGTCTCATCCAGCCGGCGGACGCACCCGAACGCGAGGAATCGGCGCGCGAGACCGTGATCGTCGCCGACCGCCCGTCCAAGGACGCCAACGCGCCTCCAGCGGTGGTGCAGGCCCCGGCGCCGCCAGCCTCCAAGTCCCAGGCGTCGTTCGGACGGCGTCAGGAGTACCGCGACGCCGCAGAAGAGGCTCCGCCCGCGCCTCCCGCCGCTGCTGCGTCGGCTCCGCCGGTCCCAGCCGACGAGGGCATGGAGCGCCCCACGCTCGCCGCTCAGCGAGCGGACAAGGCCGTCGACGCGCTCGAGAAGGTCATGGCCGAGTCCGCCGCGGAGGCTGCGCCGCAGACCGCCGACGGGAAGCGGCAGCGCGCACAGTCCCTCAGCGGGCAGGGGCAGCTGGAGCAGGCGTCAGCGGAGTACGCGGCGTTGCTGGCCCAGTACCCGAACTACGCGTACCGCGGCGCCGTGCTCATCGACTGGGCTGCCGTGGAGGTGCGCCTCGGGCGCCTGGAATCGGCCCGTAACCTGCTGCGGCGTGCGTTGGCGGAGCCGAGCATGGCCACTGCGGCCAAGGCGCGCCTCGCTGAGGTAGAGGCCCAGATCGCGGCCAGAGCAAAGTCGGAAGAGGACCGCAAGGCGGCAACGGGGAGCCGTGACCTGGTGCCTGCGGCGGCGCCGGCGGAGAAGACGGCCGAGACCAAACCCGCGGAGTCGGGCAGCGCAGCACCCGCCAAGCCCGCGTCGCCGAAGCAGAAGGCAGCCGCGCCCAAGCGCGCAAAGGCGCCCTCAGAGGCCGACGACATGCAAGAAGCCGTGCCGGAGCCCGCAAAGAAGTAGGCCGTGGAGCGGCCCTCCCGGGCCGGCTTTCATGTTTGGGGAGCGGCTCCCAGGAGGCGTCGCGGTGCGACCCAGCGAGGAGCCACGCCGCCTGTGACGCCCCGGCGAGCATTACGCTCAGGGACCGCCCCAGCCAAGCGCGCGCTGGAGGACGTCACGCAACTGCGCGAGCTCGCGCCCGTCCTTGTTCTCGTAATATCGCGTGAGGACCATGCCGCCGCGCGGACTGGTGAACGCGACCGTCGAGAGCCCATCCGGCAGATCGGTCCGGGTGATGGTGAGCAACGGCGTGACCCCCTCTCCGACCGGGCGAAAACGCAGATAGTGGCCCGCCGCCTTCACGTTGGGCGGCCCGGAGTAGATGCTGCGGTCCCAGCTGGTGACCTGGAGCTTTCGCCCATCCTTGGTCCACTTCGCGTCGTAGGCAACACCGAGGAGTGACAGCGCGAGGTTGACCACCTCGTGATTCATGAAGTTGCCGCTCTTGGCGTCCTGGTAGGCGCCGTAGTCGCCGAGGATGAGCACGCGCCGGCCGGACTTGAGGACCGCTGTGAGCCAAGCGGTGTAGGTGAGCGCGTCCGTCATGGTGCCGTCGTAGAACGACGTGACCACCGAGTCACAGTCGCGGACGGACTCCGAGGTGGGGATCCCGTCCGAGACGTCCACGATCCGGAGATGCCGCCCCGTCGCCTGGACCGCCGCCGCGACGCGCTTCCCGAGGATGATGTCGCGCGCGCGCCTTCCGGCTCCCCAGCTGGCGCCGTCGGTGGCGTCGTAGAGGCCGAGCACGCACGAGCCGTCCCCGCGGGGCGGCACTTCGACCACCGGGATCGACGCGCCGTCGATGCACGCGGGCGAGAACGGGCCCGCGTTGACGCACGTGGTCGGATCTTGCGCTGCCGCATGAGCCCAGGTGACCCGACAAGCCAAGGTGTTGCTCTTCGCGACGCCGCGATCACCAGCGCGCCAATCGGCAGCTCTGCACGCGTCGATGCACTGCCCCTCGCTGGCCCACAGCGCGTTCGCGCCGCTGCAGTGTTGGGCGCTGAGGCTGCAAAGGAGCGTGCAGGTCGGGGCGTCCGGTAGCACCGGCTCCCCGGGGCCGCTGCTACCGGGAAGCCCGGGGACCAGGAGCACGGGCGGCGGTGGGGCGCTTGCCCACGGATTGGGCTCGGACGGGCGTGTAGGTGACGGATCAGGGGGGAGCGCGGTTCGGCAGGCGACGATAGTCGCCACCGTGAACAGGCGAAGGGCCCACGGCAGAGTCATGCGCGGCACCTTAGCAGAGCCACCGCGGCCAGCCTACTCCCCGTGTTGACGAAGGCTACTGGCACGTCCCGGCGATGCAGCTGAGGCCCGGCCCGCAAGGTGTGGCGTCGGGGCGTGACGCGTGGACGCAAAGGCCCGTGACGGGGTCGCACCCGTTAGTAGTGCAGGGGTTTTCGTCGTCACAGTCGGTGGCTGCGCAGCGACCGGCCGCGCTGCACCCCGCATTTCCGTACCGGTCCTGGGCGCGGAAGAGGAGGTCGAGCGGCTTCTGGGTGTCGTTCCGCGCCGCGACCACGAACGGTCGCTCCGACGAGAGCGCGAAGCCGAAGGCATCCACGTTACCGAGCGGGTCGTTGGTCATGTCTGCCGCGCCAGGACCATCGAGGACCGCGTGCGAGCCGTCGTTCAGGAGGACGTGCGCGCGTCCTCCCGCGTCGACGGCCAGGCCCACGGCGGGGCGCGCGAAGCTCACTTCGCCGAGCACCGCGTCCAGCGTGGCGTCCAGGTGGACCACGGTGGAGTAACCGCCGGCCGGGCCGGAGGGCGGCTGCCTCAGCTGGTGCTGAGCGAAGCCGGTGGGCGTGGGCTCGAGGCCGAGGATGACCACCGGCCCGTCGGTGCCCCCATAGTTCCGAACGGGCGTGGGTCCGCTCACTCCGTCGCTGGTGAACTCGAAGAGGATACCCGGCGCCGTGTTGTTGAGGGTGTCTACCCAGTTCCCGTACACGAACCACTGGGTCGCCGTGGCCGTCGCGCCGTAGAGGCGAGTCACGGCGGGTGTGTCGTACTGCAGGTCGAACAGCACCGCGGGGGTGGGGCCTGCGGCGCTCACCCACGCCATCCAGGCGATCCAGGGTTGGGTCTGGTATTGCCCCACCACCAGGAAGCGATCGTTGCCCGTGTGGACCAGGGCTCGGAGCTTCCGCGGCTCCAACACGCCCCCTCCGACGTCCCAGGCCGGGAACGTGAAGGCGTATTTCGCGGTGCCGTCGGCAGCGTTCACCGCGAACGCCATCACCTTGTCCGAGTCTGTCTGAGCTGCCGCCGCGACGACACCGTTGCCGGCCGCGAGCCCGGCGAGCGGGGCCTTCAGCCCGAAGCCCTCCATGGGGTCGGCCTTCCAGGCGATCTCACCCTGTTCGGTCACGGCGACGACCTGTGGGTTCGGAGTGACGCCGTCGGGGCTGGCATCGACCGTGACGTAGAGTCCCCCCTGCTTTCGGGCCGCGACGCGCGAGACGGAGTCGTGCTCGGCGGGGCTCGGGCGCTCGCGGACGAAGAGCCTGGCACCTCCGCCAGGACAGGCCTCGTCTCGGAACCGAGGGGCCGCGTTCCCCTCGGCGCTGCCGCCGGCCCGCGACCAGCCGGGGGCCAGCTCACCGCCGCTTCGGGAGACACGGTGAACCTCGCCCGCTACCAGGAACGCGAGCTGACCGCTCTCGTCGATCATGGGGCTGGCGACGCAAGCGTCCGGTGTGGGCGCCGAGTCCACGAGCTCCGACGCCGGCACCCCGGCCACCGAGAAGTCATTGACCCGCAGCTCCCAGCCGCCGAGCCAGTGGCTGGCGCCGTTGTAGACGTGTCCGTCGTCCGAGGCCGCGAGGCCGGTGACCGCCCCTTGGACAGGGAGCTCGGCCAGCGGTGTCCCCGAGGTGAGCTCGTGCGCCGCCAGCCATCCGTCGCCCCCGGTGACCAGCAGTCCACTCGGGCACCACCAGTGGGAGCTGCCGTTGGCCAGCGGGTCCGTGCAATCGGCGAGCGCGATCGGCTCCGTCGTGACTGGGCCGGTGAGCGTGACCGGGTCCGACGCCTTCAGGGCCCCGTCCACAGCGCTGTGGCTGACGAACACCAGGGTGTCGCCGAGGCCCGCTCCCGGCTCGCCGCTCCAGCCGACGACAGGGAGTCGGCTGGCGCCGGCCACGATGACCCGGGTCACGACGGCGAGGCCGGTACCGACCTGTGCGAGGATCCCGGCCGGGGCCACCTGCAGCACGTTGCCCTGCACTCCAAGGAATACGCTGTCGCCGAAGTTGCTGGCTGCGCCCGTGACGCGCGGCCCGACCGTGACCACCACTGGCGCGTCGAGCGCCTTGTCAGAGCCGAACCACGCGACGGCCCCCCCCGTCGCCGAGTTGAAGGGTACGGCAGCGCCGGCCAGGGTGATTACGGGAGGTGCGCACCACTCCGCCGCCCAGCTCGTGGCTGCGAGCTCGGCGCCCGCGGCGTCCAGCGCCAAGAGCCAACAGCTGACTCCGTCGTAGCGGGTAACGAGCACCTCGATGGAGCCGGGTGCGCCGGGCAACGTGACGGGCGCGTTGACGACCCCGCCCAGCGTCGGGCCGAACGGGGTGGCGCTCTGGGCTTGGGAGCCGAAATGATACAGCGCCGTTGTGTTGGATCCGACCTGGTCCCCGTAGAGCCGGCGCGAGGGGCTGGTCTCGCACGCCAGCGGTCCCGGCGGCGGCAGGCCGAGGTCGAGCGGCGAGGTCGGCGTGTCGCTCTCGTCACCGGCTGTGTCCTGCGGGTCCGGAGCGACGCCGTCCGCGCCGTCGGGCGGTTCGCCGGTGTCCGGCACGTCCACGCGCTCGCTGGCGGTCGCCTGCCCGTCGGGCGCCTCCGGGAGGACCGGCAGGTCTTCGGCAGGTCGGACGTCCGCGCCGGTGCCTGGGCTCTCCATATCGGGTGAGCCGGCGTCCACAGTGACGAAGGCATCTGCCTCGGATTCGCCTCCGAAGTGTCCCGTGGGCTCGGTGGCCGGCGTGCCACATGAGGCCGCGAGCACCGCAGTCAGGCACGGTGCGAGGAGACGGGCGAGACCCCTCACGGGACCGGGTCCTCGACCAGCTGTCCGATGTAGATGGTGATCTTCTGCCGCGGGGCACCGCCGCTCGGGCGCGCGGCGGCGAGCTTTCGCGCCTCCGACAGCCACCCGTCGAGGCGGGGCCTCTGCTCGGAGAGGAACGACGTGACCTGTTCCCAGAGCGGATCGTCCGGCGACAGGTCGAAGCTGAAGGTGGATCCGCCGGTGAGGTCGTTGGACGAGGCCCGGAGGCGGCCGAGGCGCACCTTCTTCGTAATCGCTCGGATGACCGCGCCGAAGTGATCGTAGAGCGCCGCCTCGAAGCCCTCTGCGCCACCGAGCGGCACGTGGTAGTCCGTTGCGCGGTAACGTAGCTCGCCCTCGATGGTGCTCTCGTCGAGGAAGCCGGCGCTGCGGAGCCTCTCTATGTGCTGCTTCGCCTCCGTGGGACCGAGACCCAAGCGGGCGCAGAGCACGTCCAGCGACAGCGGGCCCTCGCGGTAGAGCGTGACCACGGTATCCGTGTACCGCGAGGTTCGCGCGCCGCGCCGCACCACCACCCGATACTCCTTGCTCCTGCCCCGACCCGAGACGCTGAGAAGGCCGCTCGTGACGAGGAAGTGGAGTACGCCGCGGAGGCTGTCCTCTTTGATGCCCCGAAACTGCGTGGTGAGCGCGTCGTAGGTGGCGGGTCGACCGGCGTCTTCCTTGGCGGCGACCTCGGAGAACACGCGCTCCAAGAGGGTCCGCGGGCCGTGCCGCGCGCCCATCTCGTCTGACACCTCCCGCAGCTTCCGCATGCGGGCGCGGAAGCCGCCGATCGTGAGGCCCAGCGACGCCGCCACGGCCTCTTGGGACACGCCCTCGGACTGGAGGACGCCGACCATATCTAGAAGTGTCTTGTTCGCGATGTCGGCGAAGCGCATCCGCAGCGGATCGCGGGCCGCCAGCGTGGCGAAGAGCTCGGCCACCAAGGGGACCATGCGCTCGACCAGGCGGCCGAAGTCGGGGGGACCCTGGACGCTCATCGCAATGCACCGTAGCGGATGCGGTTCACGGGCGCTATTCGTTCCGTGCTCAGTCCGCTACGGATGTTCAGCTCCAATTTTGTGGGGGAGATAGCCGCCCTGGAGGCTGGGGCTCGAGGCAGCCGCGCCGCGCTGACCTCCGCACCCGTGCGCTCCCGCGAGCGGGCCCTGGTCACGGGCTCGGCGAGTCGTACTCGGGCACAGCGTGGTGCCAGAGGAGGTGGTCGGAGATAAGGCTCTCCGCGATGAGCTTCGCGTCAACGCGGTATTGGCCTCTCCGCACCAGCTCGCGCAAGCGGTTGACCTTGATGAGGTCGAAGTCGGTGTCGGGTGGCACCGGGAAGGGCGATCGACGGCGGGGAGGAGAGCGCAGCATCACCCTGCCAATCGGGCAGGCCCCGCCAGTGCTTAAGCGATTCGTAGCCGGGGTGCGGGCTCACTCGAGTGCGGGCTGTTCCTGGTTTCGTGTCGTGGTTTGACACCCCCGAGGGGCGCCTCTATTTTGGCCGCGCTTTCGAGGAGGTCCTCACTATGGGTCGTTTGTGGCGGATTATTACGGGCTGGTGGCTCCGCGTGGTCGGCAAGGCCGAGGACGCCTCCCCTGAGGCCGTGCTGGCAGCCGAGCAGGCCGAATTCACCAAGGCCCAAGCGCAGTTCAACGATGGCCTCGCCAAGCAGGCCGGCATCATCGAGCGGCTCAAGGTCCAAGTGGAGAACGAGGACAAGCGCGCGATCATCCTGGGCGACCGCGCCAAGGCGGCCTACGCCTCCGGCCAGATGGAGAAGGCCGGGCAGCTGGCGCTCGAGCTCAAGGAGCTGAAGCGCGAGCTCGACGAGAACAAGACGCAGCTGCAGCAAGCCGAGGACATGTTCCAGACGCTCAAGAAGCAGCGCGACGCCTATATCACCACCGCGCAGCAGAGGCTCGCGGCCGTGAAGAGCAAGATCTCCAAGCTCAAGATGGCCGAGTCGCAGGCCAAGCTCGCGGAGATGGCCTCGAGCGTCACGTTCAACCCGGACGGTACGGGGCTCGCCGAGTTCGAGTCCCGCATCGACGAGCGGCTCGCTGACGCGAAGGGGAAGGTCCGGGTCGCCGGCGCCGACCTCAAGCTCGAGATGGCGCCCAACGAGGCCGAGCTGAAGGCCATGGAGGGGCAGGCCCTCGCGGAGTTCGCGCGCGAGATGGGCCTCGCTGGTCCGGCGTCCAGCCCCGCCCCGATCGCTCCGCAAGCCGGCCGTGATCTCGGGCCGGCCGAAGCCGCGCCCGACGCTACGAAGGTTGCCACCTGAGCGGGGCGCTCGAGCGGGCTCCGAAGATCGTGCTCCCGGCCTGGGCCGAGGAGATGCGGTCGGTCTTTCGAGCAGCCACCACCAGCCAGTTCATCCTTCACGGCGCCATCCACGACCTCGTCCTCGTCGACGCGGAAGGGAAGGTGCGCGCTCAGAGCCTCGGGCGTTTCCTCGATGACGTGCTCTTCGCGCGCTTCGACGTGGTGGTGCACTACGACCGGGGCACCGGGGTCGTGGTCGCGAGGGGGCTCGAGGAGTTCCTCCGCTTCCTGAAGGGCTACGACACCTGGAACGGGACGGCGTACTCGCGCAGCCCGGCGGCGATCCCGCACGATCCGGTCATCGCCCTCACGGTCCTCGACCGCTTCCTCGACCACTGCGCCCAGAATGGCGTCGTCGAGGGCGCGCAGTTCGTCCGCAAGCCCATACGCGCCGCAGTGATCGTGGGCTACGCGGAGTTCATCGCCCCGGGCGGCGACACGCTGCAAGTCTCTGGGCGTCACGGCGACGCGTTGATCCGGCTGCTCGACTGGGGCAGCGACCCGAGCCTCGTCGAGGGGCACTGCGCCACGGTTCTCCTTACGGAGAACCTGGCCGACCTGCACCCGGCGCTCGCGAGCAATCCCTACGCTGCCAAGGTGGAGCTCCGGCTCCCAGGGGAGCAGGAGCTCCTCCAGGCGTTGAACTGGCTCATCGCCGAAGACCCCGCGATCAAGCCCCTCCTCGACCTGCCCCCTGAGGTGGTCGCCCAGCGGCTCGTGGGGCTGTCTCGGGTCAACCTGAAGCACGCGGTGCTGGAGGGGGTGCGCAACGGGCGCCGGATCGACGCGGCGTTCCTGGTCCAGAAGCGACGCGAGCTCATCGAGAAGGAGTGTCG
The DNA here is from genome assembly GCA_005776725.1 of Pseudomonadota bacterium. GTDB lineage: Bacteria > Myxococcota_A > UBA9042 > SXOO01. The sequence goes on from SXOO01000042.1 coordinate 12,989, forward strand.
CGGCCTCCTCGACTTCATCGAGTCCACGCTCACTCTGGACGCTCTCGCAGGCTGTGTGGAGGCCAAGGGCTGGCTGCGGGACGACGGTCGACTCATCAAGCGCGGGCTCGTCCGCTCGCTTCCCATGGGTTACCTCCTGTGCGGCCGGATCGGCACAGGGAAGACCTTCCTCACCACGTGTTGGGCTGGGGAGATTGGGATCCCCTGCGTGGTGCTCAAGAACTTCCGCGACAAGTGGCAAGGGTCCACCGAAGGCAACCTCGAGAAGATCTTCGCGATCTTGAGGGCCCTCGGGCAGGTGATGGTCTTCATCGACGAGGCGGACCAAGCCACCGGGCGGCGGGATAGCGGCGCCGAGGACGGCGGTGTCGCCGGGCGCGTCTACGCCATGCTCGCCAAGGAGATGAGCGACACCCGCAACCGCGGGCGCATCATCTGGGTCTTCGCCACGTCCCGGCCCGATCTCGTCGAGGTGGACCTGAAGCGGCCCGGTCGACTCGATGTCCACATCCCCTTGTTTCCGCCAGAGGGCGAGTCCGAGAGGCAGGAGCTGTTCAAGGGGCTCGCGAAGAAGGTAGGGGTATCGCCCAGCCAGCTGCCGAAGCTACCGAAGAGCTCGGAGCTCTCCGGCAACGAGATGGAGGGCCTGCTGGTTCGGGCGCTGCGCGCCTTCGACCTCCAAGAGGGCGCGGCGGAGCAGCAGCCGATGGAGGTCATCATTCGCGAGCTCTTCAAGGAAGTCCGGCCCATGGCACACCGCGACAAGCTCGAGCTCATGGACCTCCTCGCGGTGAAGGAGTGCACCGACGCCCGCTTCCTCCCGACGCGTTTCCGAAAGCTCTCGCTCGAAGAGGTAGACCGGCGCATCGACGAGCTGAAGCTGCGCCTGCGGGAGCCCTGATCATGCGCATGCTCTTCGTCATGGACCCCATTCACGGGGTCGACATCCACCACGACTCCACCTTCGCGATCATGCTGGAGGCCCACAACCGGGGCCACGAGGTCAGCTACTGCCTCCCCACGGATCTGCGGCTCGAGCACGGGGCTCCGGTGGGCAACGTCCAACGCGCCGCCCTCCGCGCCATGAAGGGCGACCACGTCACGCTCAGCCCGGCCGAGTCCGTGCCGCTGCGCTCGCTCGACCTCATCTTCATGCGCAAGGACCCGCCTTTCGACATGGAGTACATCTTCGCGACCTACCTGCTCGAGGCCGCGGAGCCCCACGCGGTCGTCGTGAACCGCCCGGCCAGCTTGCGGTCGCACAACGAGAAGCTCTACGCGCTCCAATTCCCCGAGTTCTGCCCGGACACGCTCGTCTCGTCCGATGTGGTGCAGATCCGCGCCTTCCAGCAGCGGCTCGGCACAGCGATCGTGGTGAAGCCCCTCGATGGGAACGGGGGCGAGGGAATCTTCGTCCTGGCGGAGGGCGATCCCAACTTGAACGTGGCCGTGGAGCTCAGCACTCGGAAGGGGCGGCGCCCGGTCATGGCCCAGCGCTACCTCCCCGAGGCGCGCCTCGGTGACAAGCGGGTGTTGTTCGTGAACGGCGAGGTCGTGGGCGCGATAAACCGTGTGCCGAAGGGCGCAGATCCGCGCGGAAATATGGTGCGAGGCGCCGTGGCCGAGAGGACGGTGCTCACCCCGCGCGAGCAGACGATGTGTGCTGCCCTGGGGCCGCGCCTCGTGGCGGACGGACACCTCTTCGTAGGGATCGACGTGATCGGTGAGCACCTCACCGAGGTCAACGTCACGAGCCCCACGGGGATCCACGAAGTGAACCGCCTGGAGGGCGTGGCCGTGGAGCGCCGTGTGATTGACGCGCTAGAGGCGGCCCGGCCAAGGCCAGGCTGACTCCGGGCCCGCTAGGCGGGCTCCAGCTGGTACTTTGCCAGCTTCACCATGAGCGCCTGTCGGCTGATCCCCAGCTCCCGCGCGGTCTGGGAGCGATTCCAGCCTCGGTCCTCGAGCGCCCGTCGGAGCACCTCGCGTTCCAGCTGATCCATCGTCTCCTTCAGCTTCGAGCCGTCGGGAGAGTCTGCGAGCGACTCGAGGCTCTCGTGCGCCGGGGCGACGGCGTTTCGGATCCCCTCAGAGAGCACCGGAAGATCGATCGCGTGCGTGGCGGGCGTGAGCAGGACCGCGCGCTGCATCTCGTTCTCGAGCTCCCGGATATTGCCGGGGAACGCATACGCCTCGAGCCTCGCGAGCGCGTTCGGTGACAACCCGGCGACCGCTTTGTTGAAGCGCTTCTCGTACCTCTCCAGGAAGAACGTGGCTAGCGCCGCGACGTCGCCCCTGCGGTCGCGCAGCGGCGGGAGCGCTATCGGGAACACGTTGACCCGGTAGTACAGGTCTTCCCGGAACTGTCCGGCCCGGACCATGGCGCGCAGATCGCGGTGAGTAGCGCAGACGAGGCGCACATCCACCTTGACCGGCTTCGTGGAGCCCACGGGCAGGATCTCGCCCTCCTGCAGGACG
>SXOO01000043.1 GCA_005776725.1 Pseudomonadota bacterium
AGCTCCTTGCCAACGCCGGACTCGCCGGTGACGAGGATCGAGACGTCCGACGGCGCCACGTTGTCCAGCGTTCGCAGCACCTGCCGCATGGGTCGGCTCTGGTGCACGATCCGGTCGTACCCGTGCGCCAGCCCCATGTCTGTCCGCGACTGCTCTAGCACCTCGCGGAGCGCCGTGAGCTCGTCGCGGTGCCGTCCGGACTCGTCAACGCGTGCGGCCCGTTCGGCGGCCAGCTGGCGAGTCGCGGCGGTGGCCTCGCTCTCCGCCCGTTCGGCACGCGCCAGCAGCGACAACTGGATCAGGAGGCTCGGCTCCGGCGGCCGACACAGCCCCTCGAGGACCACCGCACCGGGAGCCAGGGTGAGCCCTATCAGGCGGCGGCCGCCCGGGAGCTCGGCCTCGTAGCTGGCGCTCCGGCCGAGGTACGTGGCCACCCGCTGAGCGCGTGGCTCGTTGCCGAGGCCTGTGCGCGCGGCGGGGGAGGGGGCGGCGGCAAGGTCGCTCCACCACCACCCAGCGTTGGCCCCGGTCCCCGCAACCAATCCTGCCAACAGCTCCGGCGCGGCCGGGGGCCGCGGGGCTCGGACGAGGAGAGAGGCGTTGGTGGGTGCGGCGACGAGCATCGGGTGGATGTCCCCTCCTTGGGGCAGGGACCCGGTAAGCAGGAAACGATCCAGGCAGGGGTTCGGGTGGGCCTCGGACTGGCGCTGCCTTCGGGTCGCGTCGACCAGCCGCGCCACCGCGTCCAGCGCCCGTGGGTGGTCCGCCAGCTCCGCAAGCTCCTCCAGCAACGCGACCAGTGGCGATGCGCCGGCCGGGAGTACCGCGGGGAGCGACGCGACCAGCGCCTCGACGGCCTCAGGCAGGCCCGAGAGGTCGCCACGGCGCGCCGCCACCACGCGCTCGGCCACTCGCGCGAGTGGCGCGGCAGCGGGGGAGGGTGCCGCCGGCAGCGCAGGCTCGACCGGGCCGCCCGCCACGAGCCGCAGCCAGGCCGCCTCGAACGCGGCCTCATGAGCCCCCGCCCGGTCGGCCGCGCCCTGGATCTCGACGAACTCCTGCGCCAGCGCATCCCCCGCGAGCTGCGCGAAGGGCGAGGAGCTCTCGTGGCGGGCCTCGCCTGCGGAGTCGGCGTGAGCCGCCCCTCGAGCCAGCCATAACCGAGCGACGGTAAGGCGGCGGTCGAGGCGCGCCACCTCGGAGGTCACCGGAAGGTCGTGCACCGGGGCCAGCGCTGACTCGGCGCGCTGTGCGTCGCCCAGATCCAGCGCCACCAGCGCCTCGACCAGGGCGGCCGCCACCCGTCCCCGCGGTTCACCCAGCGACGCCGCGATCGCGCCCGCCTGGCTGGCCCGGCGACCATCCTCGCGGAACGCCAACCGCTCGCGCGCCGCGATCGCCCCGTTGCTGAGCGCCACGCGCTCGCCGCGCCGATCGCGCGTGAGGCGCTTGGCAGCAGCCGAGCGATCGTAGGCGGCCTGCGCCTCGTCGCCCCGCCCCTGAACGAGCCAGACGTTGCCCAGGTTGTTCGCCACCCGGCCGAGCGCGTGGGCATCCTCCAACGCCTCTGCGATCGCCTCGGCGGCCGTGAGGGCGCGCACCGCCAGCGCAGTGTCCCCGGCGTAGCTCGCCGCTGTTCCCAAGAGGAGGCTCGCCTCCAGCTGCTGCCGCTTGGTCGCGGGGGGCTCTGCGCCCGCCGCGTCCCCCTCCCGCACCCCTCTCATCGCGGTCGCCGGCTCGAGGAGCTCCAGCACCTCCCGATGCCGCCCTGCCGCCGCGGCGAGGCGCGCCGTGGCCAGCTTCGCCAACGTCCCGGTCCCGGGGGGGACGACGGCGGCGAGCCGCCCCAGGAGCGCTCGGTCGCCCACCGCCTCGGCGCAGCGGATCGCCCGCTCCAGGCTGTTGACGTCGAGCCGTCCCGCGTCGCCCGAGGACGAGCGCTGCGTCGCGGTCAGCTCATCCTCTGAAGCGGCGCCTCCGTGGGGGCCGTCGTCCGCCGCGGATGCGAGCCACCAGTCAGCTGAGGTCTCCAGCGCCAGCGTATAGAGCCGGGCCGCCTCCTCGAGGTCGAAGCGTGCCTCGGCCCGCTCCGCGTCGGCCCGCCGGGCCCTGGCCGCCTCACGCGCGCGCCCGCTCAGCTCGAGCAGCCGGGCCAGGCGAGGCGATGTCTTGAGCGTCAGGTGGGCCTCGAGGCGCGTCACATCGGACTCGCTGAAGCGCTCCAAGGTGAGCGGTACGTCCGGGACGGCGACCAAGCGCCGGTGAGCGTCCCAGCGCGCGAGGCCCAGCGTCACCAGGCGCTCGACACCGACCAGCAAGCTCCCTTCGGCGGCCTCCTCCTCCTCTATCGGGGAGACCCATGCCAGTGCATCGAGGGCCCGGAGCTCGGCGGCAGGGAGCCCCGAAAGTCGCTTCACCCACGCCTCCTGGACGTGCCCGACCCCCCGCTCGTGCGGGTCGAGCGCATCGAGGAAGGCCAGGGCGTCGGTCCAGTTGACGGCCTGCCGGCCGAACCACTCCGCGCCGTTGCTCGCCTCCAGAAGGTCCGCTGGGAGCGGCCGCAGCTGCGCCGTATCGAGCGCCTGCTCTTGGAGGACCACGACGTCTACCGCGGCTGCCTCCTGGACCCTGGCCAAGACAGCGCGGCTCGGCGCCGGCCAGCGCTCTGGCGTCACCGCGAGCACGCCACCCAGCGCCTGATCGCGAAGGCAATCGACCACCCACGCGGCGAAGGCCTCGACGTACTCCCGGAACGAGTCGGGGGTCTGGGGACGGGGCGGTTCCTCCCGGCGTGAGTGGGCGCAAAGCGCGAGGCGGCGCCACTCCCCGAGGGGGTCATCGCCCCCCTCGAGGACCGTCGCGATTCGTCGTCGTCGCGCGATCAGCGGCCCGATCAACGCAGCGTCTCCGGGAGGCACGCCGACTGGCGAATGAAGCTGCAGCGCCGAGACGTGCTGGTGCAGCGCGCCCAGGAGTCGGTGACGGGGACGGCGCCGCACAGGCGTCGTGGTCCTATCCATCAGCGCCGCGAGGCGGCTGCCGAGCTGCAGGTCGTCGAGCCACCTCGCAAAGCACTTCCCCACCGCCCACCGCTCGTCGGCTGGCGTCAGCGGGGCGCTCGCCGAGAGGCCCGGCGGGCGGTACGCCGGGGTGCCGCCTCGCGCGGGGGTGCCAATGGGGGCTGCGAGGCCGAAGTCGACGAGCACGGGGCGCTTCGATGCCCACAGCACGATGTTCTGAGGTTTCACGTCGCCGTGGACGTAGCCCTGGCCATGGATCTCGTCTAGCGCCTCGAGGAGCCGATCGAGCACCAACGCCACCTCCGCCACCGGAGGGTCGTCGAGCAGCCAGCGGTCGAGACGCGGCCCGTCCACCAGCTCCGTGGTGAGGTGCGACTCGCCCGCGTCGATCAGCAACACCACGCCGCTTCCGGCGAGCGCGCTCAGAGCCTCGCCTTCACGCCACGCGCCCTCGCCGACTTTCAGCACCACCCGCCGATCCCGCAGGCGGTCGAACGCGCGCCAAACCGTCCCCTGGCTGCCTCGCCCAAGAACCGCGGGCTCCAGATACCGACCGGCGAGCGCGTAAGGCAACATTGCAAAGAGTCTTTCCGTTTCAGGCTGGAATGTAAACGGACTTTCCATTGACGTGCACTCAGCGCTGAGGGCCCGGCTCCACCGATCCCAGGATCACCCCAGCCCCGTACCTCTCTGGGGCGTGGGCGGGTCGGCCCTTGCGCGACCGAACGTCAATGACGCCGCTGCGTCCGGGGCGCCCTGAGATGGCTGGCACGAAGGGTGCTCTGGCAGTGCCACGAGGGCCCGGTTCACGAGCGCTCAGCGAGCAACGGCCGCCAGACGGCGCGCCGCTGCCGACCGACCGAATAAGGAGCGTTGTCCCATGATTACTCGCCTCTTCACCCTTTGCGCCGTCGCCCTGGTTGGTGCCTGCGCCGGTTCCACCGAGAGCGGCCCCTCCACCGAGACCGCGCCGCTGCTCGAGGCCCCGGGCGTCGCCGTCCCGGCAACCTGGGGTGGCCACATCGAGCAGCCCATGGTCCGCGCCCCACGCCTGGCGTTCCCCACGGCACCGGTCTTCAAGGAGACGCTCGAGCTCCACGAATGGGGCACCTTCACGTCGGTACAGAGCCCAGCGGGCGACGACATGCTCGGCCTCCACCACGAGGAGGAGCCGCTGCCCGGCTTCGTCCACGGCCGCGGCACCTGCTGGGGCGCCAAGTGCGTGGAGCTGGTCCCAGATGTGGGCGTGACCCAGAAGATGGAGACCCCGGTCATCTACTTCCACGGCCGACACGATGCGCCGATCACGGTGACCGTTGGCTTCCCCCAAGGCGTGATCTCTCAGTGGTATCCGAACGCCGCTTCGTTCCTCCCGGCGATCGGCAGCCTCGACGCGACCCAGCCCATGAGCGGTGGCTCCATGACCTGGACCGTCGAGCTCGACCCGGAGGGCTACTCGCCACCCGAGGTTGACCCGAACGGTATCTGGGCACCCTCACGCAACGTGGATAGCCGCCCGCTTCGCGCTGGGGGGGAGGACGAAGGGTTCATCTTCTACCGAGGCCTCGGCTCGTTCTCGCTGCCGATTCGCACCCAGTCGGATGGCTCGGGCATGGCCCAGGTGACCAACGGCGGCGACGAGGCAGTCCCGGCGGCTTTCCTCCTTCGTGTCACGGCGGACGATAACGGCTCTCGTGGCGCCATCGAGGCGCTAGGGGGGATCGAAGCCGGTCAGTCGAAGCGCGCGACGGAGACCCCGGCGCTCGTCTCCTTCGAGACCTTCCTGGAGCAGGCGCGCGTGATGATCCACGCCGCCCTCGTGAAGAGCGGCCTGCGCGCGGACGAGTCGTGGGCCATGGTCGATACGTGGACCGTGAGCTACTTCCACACTCCCGGCCTGCGCGTGCTGTACGTGGTGCCGCGCACCTGGACCGACGCCATCCTGCCGCTCGAGGTCGACGTCCCCATGGACCGGATCGTGCGCACGCTGGTCGGCCGGATCGAGCTCACCACTGCAACGGAGGTCGCCACGATCCGAGACGCTGCCCGGGAGTCGATGGAGGCTGGCGTTTACCCCTCGCAGGCGTCCTACTCGGTCCCGGCCCTTCAGCTCCTCGGACGGCACGCTGAACCGAAGCTTCGCGCGGCCGCTCAGGGGCTGCCCGCGGGCGAGCTCCAGGCCTGGCTGCTGGCCTGCGCGGAGTCAATGGTACCCGAGGGCTGAGCCTTGCTCTTGCCTGGGGGCGCCCCTCAGGCGCTCGGAGCGGCCCCGGCTCCGGGTTGGGAGTCCCGCCGACAATTCGAAGTGATTGCCCCCTGGGTCTTGCGTGACACCACCGGCCGGGTAGGCTCCTCCCATCGTAGAGTTGGTGCGCGAGGCTCCCCGTTGATCCTAATTGCTGCCCCCCATTCCCCGGACTCCAATCCCCTTCGGCAAGCCCTCTCGGTTGCGGTGCCTACGGTGCTCGCCGCCCTCGTCACGCTTGTGGCTGGGGCCGTGTTCGCCGTGGGCGTGGTGCTGTGGGCGCCGGTCTACGTCGCGGACGCGATCATCCGGCCCTTCCGGTTCAGCTGACCCCACGCACTGACTTACAGCGGGCACCGCGCGCTCGCCGGCGTCCGGCAGCAGTCGGCGATGTTGAAGCGGCGCTCACCGGCCCGCGATTCGTCCCATCCCCTAGAAGGTCTTTCGGCTGTCTACCAGCAGCGTGACCGGGCCGTCGTTCGTGAGCGACACGTCCATGTGCGTCCGGAACACCCCCGTCTCCACCCGAATGCCCAGGGCCCGCGTCTTCTCCACGTAGGCCTCGAACCAGCGCGCGGCAGCCTCTGGCGGCATCGCGTCGCCAAAGCTGGGTCGGCGCCCCTTCCGGCAGTCGCCATATAGGGTGAACTGGCTGATCGCCAGGATGCTGCCCCCCACCTCCGCGAGGCTGAGGTTCATCTTGCCGTCCGCGTCTTCGAACACGCGGAGCCCCGCCACCTTCTGGACAATCAGCTCGAGGTCCGCCTCGGCGTCGTCCGCGGCCACCCCGACCAGCACCACGAAGCCCCGCTCGATGGCCCCGACGACGCGCCCCTCGACGAGGACGTTCGCGCTCGAGACGCGCTGAACGACCGCTCTCACAACTTCTTGTATGGATAGAGCGTGAGCCCTGGGTCGTAGACCCCGCCCGTCCCGATGGCTGCGCCGTTGTAGCCGCCCCAGACCACGAGCCGGTCCTGCGCCCAGACAGAGCCAACCGGCCAAGTGTAACGAGCGGTGGGCGCGTTGATCGCGTTCATCGGGGTCCAGAGATCCGCTTCGGGATCGTAGAGGTCGCCCGTGTTCACGTAGCTGTTCGTCCCATTGTTCCCGCCCCAAAGCACCATGTACTTCCCGGTCCAGACGCCGGCGTGGTAGGCCCGGGACTCCGCGACCGTCGAGGTGTCGATGACCCGCCACTGGTTAGTGGTCGGGTTATACGCCGCGCACACCTTGTCCGGCACGGTCCCGGCGCCCACCGTGCCGCCGAACACGATCATCTCGGTACCGGTCCAGACCGCCGAGTGTCCCCGTCGGGCGACCAACTCGACCGGTGCGGCCGCGATCCCGGCGAACACGTTGGCGACCGGGTCGTAGGCGGCGCCGTCCTTCAAGTAGACGTTGTTGGCCGAGGCACCTCCCCACACGATCATCTGGGTGCCCGTCCACACGGCGGAGGCGTCGAAGCGCTTCGACGGCCCCTGGAACATCGTCGACCATTGGTTGGTCGCCGGGTCGTAGCGGAGGCCGTCGTCATAAACCGTGGCGTCCGAACCAGCGTAACCTCCCCAGACGATCATGTGCTTGCCCGTCCACACCGCCATGTGCTGCTCGCGCGCGGCAATCGTCGGCGCCGTGGCGGGAAGCGCGGTCCACTTGTTGGCCTCGGGGTCGTACCGAGCGCCATCATTGCGCCGTACGGTGCTAGCGCCGTTGTACGAGCGACCTCCCCACACGATCACCTCCTTGCCGGTCCAGACCGCTGTGTGGATGGCGCGAGAGTTGGGCTGGCCCGTAGTGGTTACCGTGGCCCACGTGTCCGTGGCCGGCCGGTACCGCGCGTGTGCCGTCGCGTAGGAGCTCCCGCTCGACTGTCCGCCGTAGATGAACACGTACTTTCCGGTCCACGTGGCCGTGTGATGGTATCTGGCCGACGGGGCTGACGCGGCCCGCGTCACGCTCCAGCCCTCGGCCAGCCGCAGCGCCGACACCACGGGGGCGAAGCCGTTGTTCAAGAAGTTCGGGTCCTCGGGTGTCTCGCTGAACATGATGGCACCCTTGGGCAGCGCCAGCCCAACCGGCGCCCACGCGGCGCCATCGTGGACCAGCAGGGCCTTCGTCCCGCCGTCGAAGTACGTGCGTCCGGCCTGCCCGGTGGGCGCCGCGGCCTGCGGGACGAAGTCGACCGAAGGCGCCGCCACACCGCCCTGCGCGTTGAGGGCGCCAGTCATCGTGTCGCCTGCCTCGTCGACCCACCGCTCGGTGGTCTCCGGCACGCTGTTCCAGTCGTGTCCGTCGAGCTTGTCGGAGTCCGTGGCTGCGCCACCGGGCGTGGCCGCGCCCGCATAGACGAAGTCGACCTCCGTGCTGCTGACACAGGCGCTGCACTCGAGGTTGGCCGCCGCCCCGCCCGCGCTGGCGGACGCCGCGAAGTTGAAGGCCACATCGGCCGCCGTAACCGAGCCCGGGGCGAGCTGGCTCGTGCTGATACAGCCGTCGCAGTCCAGCGCTGCCGCGGACTCAGCCCGTGCGGCCCACAAGGCGAAGAGCACTGGTTGGATGGGCCGCCGGGCGCCGATGAGCTGCCCGTCTGCTTCAATCTCCACCCAGATCGGCCGACCGTCCGAGACCGCGGGCGGGAGCCCGGCTCCCTCGCCGAGATGCAAAGAGAACACTCCGCCGGGCGTGTCGAGGTTCTCGAAGTCTTCCTCCCAGACGAGCCCTCCGCTGTCTCCAGTGTCTGCGAGGCGCACGGTGAGGTCGACCGGCCCCGAATATGGCAGGCCCGCGGCGCTCGACAGAGCGCCCTGCACACTGAGCACGTGTTCAGGCGCGGCGAGGGCGGGTGCAGTCAAGGCGAGCGCAACGAGCACGAAGCGACATGTCATGAGGACCTCCGTGTCGCGGAGTCTACCGCGGGCGATGGATTCCAGTCCATGCGGTGGCGCGGTCACCGCGGTCACCGCCACCAGATGTTCGAGGACTACGCGGCTACCTACTACAAACTCTGTGCGACCAACGGCGCAGCCGGACGGCCCTCGGAGGACGTCCGGGGCCGGCCGCGAGTGACTGTCCCAGGACGGGCGGGGTGCTTCCTCGCTCCCACTCCCCACGAGGCTCTGGTACGGTCGGGCATCTCCACGTGCCGCGCCCGGGGTGCTCGGGGCGCCGCCGCCAACCAGGACCCTGCCGCGTGATCCAAAGCCCCAAGGACTTCTTCCGCCCCCTCGCGCTCGGCGCTCCGGCGCCCCTGCGAGAGATCCCCTTCCGCCCCTCGCGGATGATCCACTTCTTCGACCCGTCCAACCCCAAGATGGCCGCCACGGTCCCCGAGCTTGCGCGCGACTGCGACGTGCTGCTCGGAAACCTCGAGGACGCCGTGGCAGCCGACAAGAAGGAGGCGGCGCGGGAGGGATTCGTCACGGTAGCGGCGGCCACGGACTTCGGCGACTGCCAGCTGTGGACGCGCGTCAACAGCCTCGACAGCCCCTGGGTGCTCGACGATCTCACTCGCATCGTCGGCTCCGTGGGTCACAAGCTCGACGTGGTGATGGTCCCCAAAGTCGAGGGCCCCTGGGACATTCACTACGTCGATCGACTGCTCGCCCAGCTCGAGGCACGCGCGCGGCTTACTCGGCCGATCCTCGTTCACGCCATCCTCGAGACCGCGCTGGGGGTGGCGAACGTCGAGTCGATCGCCAACGCCAGCCCGCGCATGCAGGGCCTCTCGCTGGGTCCGGCCGATCTCGCCGCGTCTCGCCGTATGAAGACTACCCGGGTGGGCGGCGGACACCCCGGCTACCTCGTTCGCTCCGACCCGGAGCCCGGCGCGCCGGATGCGCAGCGCCCCACCGCACAGCAGGATCTGTGGCACTACACCATGGGCCGAATGGTCGACGCCTGCGCGGCCGCTGGGATCCTCCCGTATTACGGCCCCTTCGGAGACATCAAGGACGTCGTCGCGTGCGAGGACCAGTTCCGCAACGCCTTCCTGATGGGCTGCGTCGGGGCGTGGTCGCTGCACCCGGCGCAGGTGGCGATCGCTCGCAAGGTGTTCAGCCCACCGGTGGACGAGGTGCGTTGGGCGCGCAAGGTGATCGCTGCCATGGGCGACGGGACCGGCGCCGTCATGCTCGACGGTCGCATGCAGGACGACGCCACGGTCAAGCAATGCCGGGTGATGCTGGATCTCGCCGACCGGCTCGCGGTACGCGATCCCGCGCTTCGTGCCCTCTATCTGGCGGAACCCTGAGCGCCGGGGTCGAGTAGTCGGGCCCTGAAGTCCTTCGGCGCGCGGACGGGGGGTGTCCCCGCGCCCGCGCCTGACGGGCCTCAGCCAGGGCGGCTCCCTGGATCGCGATGCTCGCTTTCTGGCGGGCACGCGCTATCTTACGCGGCCGACCGGGTCCGTGGAGGTCCGGTCACGCTTGCGTTTCCGGGTCTCGCGGGGCTCGGTGCGACCCACGAGACCCTCCGAGTAATCGAATGACCACCCCAACTCAGGCGCGCACCGAACTCGACGCTGTCACGATCCGCTTCGCAGGCGATTCCGGCGACGGCATCCAGCTCACGGGCGACCAATTCACCTCTGCCACGGCGGTAGCGGGCAACGACCTCGCCACCCTGCCGGACTTTCCCGCCGAGATTCGAGCGCCGGCTGGCTCCCTGCCCGGCGTCTCCGGATTTCAGATTCAGTTCGCATCCTACGACGTGTTCACGCCGGGCGACGAAGCCGACGTGCTGGTGATCATGAACGCCGCGGCGCTCAAGACCAACCTGCGCGCGCTGAAGCCCGGCGGCATGTTGATCGTGAACACGGACGGGTTCGGCGAGGTCAACCTCAAGAAGGCGGGCTACGCGGGCAACCCCTTGGACGACGCTTCGCTGAAGGGCTATGCGGTCTATAGGGTCCCGATCGAGACGCTCACAGTGGAGGCCACGGCTGGTCTCGACATCGCGTCCCGAGTGGCCCGGACCTGCAAGAACTTCTTCGCGCTCGGGCTCATGTACCACATGTTCGACCGGCCGATGGAGGAGACGCTCAAGTTCATCCAGGCCAAGTTCGCGGCGAAGAACCCCACCATCGCCGAGGCAAACCGGCGCGTGCTGCAGGCCGGCTGGAGCTACGCCGACACGGCCGAGCTGTTCCCCGCGTCGTATCGCGTGCCACCCGCGCGAATCGTACCGGGCACGTACAAGAACATCCGAGGAAACGACGCGGTCGCGCTCGGGATCGTCGCCGCCAGCGTCAAGTCGGGGTTGCCCGCGTTCCTGGGGGCGTATCCGATCACGCCAGCGTCAGACATCCTGCACGCGCTGTCTCAGTACAAACACTTCGGTGTCAAGACGTTCCAGGCCGAGGACGAGATCGCCGGCTTCTGCGACGCGATCTGTGCCGCGTACGCCGGCGCGCTCGGAGTGACGCTGTCGTCGGGACCCGGCGTGGCGCTGAAGACCGAGGCGATGGGTCTCGCACACATGATCGAGCTGCCGTTGGTGATCTGCAACATCCAGCGCGGCGGACCGAGCACGGGGCTGCCCACCAAAACCGAGCAGGCCGACCTCTTCCAGGCGGTCTTCGGCCGAAACGGCGAGACGCCTCTACCTGTCGTCTCCGCCTCGACGCCTGCGGACGCCTTCGAGGCGGCCTACGAGGCCTGCCGCATCGCGGTGAAGTTCATGACCCCGGTCATGTTCCTGTCAGATGGCTACATCGCGAACGGCGCGGAGCCCTGGCAGATCCCGGATCCCGACACGCTGAGACCGATCGACGTCTCTTTCCGCACGAACCCGGAGGGTTACCTCGCCTACGCGCGCGACCCAGAGACCCTCGCCCGTGAGTGGGTCAAACCAGGGACGCCCGGGCTCGAGCACCGCATCGGGGGGCTCGAGAAGGCCGACAAGACCGGGGACATCAGCTACGACCCCGACAACCACGACTTCATGGTCCGTACGCGCGCAGAGAAGGTCGCCCGCGTGGCCAACGACATGCCGCCCACACCGGTGCTCGGCGATCCCGACGGAGACATCGTCGTCGTTGGCTGGGGCAGCACCTACGGGAGCATCGAGGCGGCGGTCCGCGCTGTGCGTGGTAAGGGTGTTCGTGCCGCGCACGTGCACCTCAGATATCTCAACCCGCTTCCCAACGACCTCGAGGGGATCTTGCGGCGATATCGCCGCGTCCTGGTTCCGGAGATCAACCTCGGACAGCTGTCCTTCATCCTCCGCGGCCGCTATCTGATCGACGCGCGCGGGTTCAATGTGGTGCGAGGGCAGCCGTTCAAGGTCTCCGCCCTCGTCAAGGCCATCGAAGAGTCTCTGGAGGCCGCGTGAGCGACAACGACATACCCAAGTACAGCAAGGACGACTTCGCCACCGATCAGGACGTGCGTTGGTGTCCGGGCTGTGGTGATTACGCGATCCTCAACACGATCCAGAAGACGCTCGCAGACCTTCCGGTGCGGCGGGAGGACCACGTGTTCGTCAGCGGGATCGGCTGCTCGAGCCGCTTCCCGTACTACATGAACACCTACGGCTTCCACACGATCCACGGGCGGGCCCCTGCGTTCGCCAGCGGGATCAAGTCGGTCAACCCGAACCTGCACGTCTGGCTGGTCACGGGCGACGGCGACGGGCTGTCGATCGGGGGTAACCACCTCCTGCACCTCTTGCGACGCAACTTCGACCTCACCGTGTTGCTGTTCAACAACCGCATCTACGGCCTCACGAAGGGGCAGTACTCGCCCACGAGCGAGCTGGGCAAGAAGACCAAGTCAACGCCAATGGGCTCCATAGACCACCCGCTGCAGCCGCTGGCCGTGGCGCTGGGCGCCGGGGCCTCCTTCGTGGCGCGCAGCTTCGACGTCGACAACAAGCACTTGAGCCAGGTGGTCATAGAGGCCTGGAAGCACAAGGGCACGTCGTTCGTAGAGATCTATCAGAACTGCAACATCTTCAACGACGGCGCCTTCTCGGTGATCACCGACAAGGGATCGCGTGAGTCGGCGCAGCTGCGCCTCGAGCATGGCAAGCCAATGGTGTTCGACGGTGGCAAGCGGGGCGTCGTCTTCCGCGATGGCCGCCCCCAGGTGGTCACAGTGGGCGAGGGCGGCGTGCCGCTCTCTGAGATCTCGATCCACGACGCCCACGACGCGGAGGCGGGGCGCGCGTTCGCCTTGGCCTGCAGCGACGGCGTCACCCTGCCCACGCCGATGGGCATCCTGCGGGCCGTGGAGCGTCCCACCTACGAGGTGATGCTCAATGAGCAGGTCGAGCGTGCCCAGGCGGCTCGCAAAGCAGACCTGCGCGCGCTGCTCAACTCGGGCTACACCTGGACCGTCAAGTGACCGTCGCGTGCCGCGCGCGCTGACGGCGCTCGGCGTCGTCGCTGTGCTCACGGCGGCGGCGGCGGCGGGGCACTGGTACTGGAAAGATGACGACCGTCCCCCGATCACAGACATCCTGGGTCCACAACCCGGGGACCTCACGCCCGGTCTGGATGTGCTCGACAACGTCCGCAACTACGGGCTCGACGTTGACCTGCCTTATCGTTTCCGCACGGACTCGAACGGATTCCGCGGCACGAACCACGGCGCCGGCGGCGGCCCGCGGCTCTTGATCCTCGGCGACAGCTTTGCTTTCGGCATGGGGGTCGACGACGGAGCGACCTTCCCAGAGCAGCTCGAGGCAGCGCTCCGGCCAGAGCGCGCCACCGTCTTCAATGCCGGTGTACCCGGCTATACCATCACGGACCAGCTCGAGCTCTGGGACGCGAAGCTCCACGCGTTTCCGGTGGAGGTCGTGGTTCTCTGCCACACCGCAAGCGACATTCCCGAGATGGGCCGCCCCACCAGCCTGCGGCGTTTCCTGGCCTGGGACGACGAACAGCCCGCTACCGACCCCGGGGTAGCCGCGGTGGCGCAGACGTTCGAATCGAAGCGGGAGGCTGCGGTCGCCCATTGGACCGTCCCGGCCGAAGAGCGCCTTCGGCGATTCGGTGCGAGGGCCCCGGCCGTCTTTGCGCAGTGGCAGGTCGCCTGGCTCGAGACGGTGACGGAATTGGCGAAGCGGGTGAAGGGGGCGGGGAAGGTGTTCGTCGTGGTCTTGTGGGTCGAGGGCTACGGGCACTTCTCGGCCCACGTCAGTCCGCTGATGGCATCGTTACGACAGCTCGACGTCCCGGTCTTCCGCGGCCAGGGTGCCCTCGCCGCCAGCGGCGTGCGCGCCACTGATCTGTATCTACCAGACAAACATTTCTCCAGCTCGGGCAACGCGCTCGCCGCGCACCAGACCGCCGACTGGCTTCGCCGGGTATTGGCCTCCAGTCGCGTGTTCTAGACGCTTGGACCTACGTTCTCCGGTCCATCGTGCGACACTGCGGCGAGTTGGTTCCATATTGCGCGGAGTTCGCATCTGGTGTAGTGCTGCAGTTGTACGGGTGGTGCCGTACAACGTCCGATAGCTCGGACCTAAGCAACTATGGGGGAATAATGGGACGTAGACCAATGACTCATGATCAACGCGCGAAGATGCGCGCGAAGATCCTCGAGGCGGCGCGAGATCGCTTCCTCGAAGAAGGCCTCGACGGCCTGTCCATGCGGAGCATCGCGCAGCGCGTCGGCGTGAGCTCGATGACTCTGTACCTGTACTACGAGAGCCGTCAGGACATCGTTCGCCACATCACCATCGAGGGCTTCAAGGTCCTCAACGCTGAAGTGGAGAAAGCCGCGAAGGCGTCCAAGGCCGGGGATCGCATCCGCGACATCGCCAACGGATACCTGAAGTGGGCGTTGGACAACCGGCGCTTCTACTCGGCCATGTTCACCTACCTCACGGACGACTTCGCGGTCGCTCCCGAGGATCCGCTGCTCGCTGGGCCTTCCAACGTGGTCGCCGACCACATCAAGAAGGCTTTTGTGCAGTCGGGCCACTCCGACGCATCGGCTGCGCTGTACTCCACCATCCTCTGGAGCACCCTTCACGGGATCGCGACGCTCCAGATCGGTGGCCAGGTGAAGCAGCGAGGCTCGGATGTGGACACGCTGGTGCGGCAGTTCCTGGCCACGGCCACGGCTTACCTTGGTGACATCAAGGCGGAGGCTCCGGCCGCTGCTCCTGCCAAGGCGGCCCCGGCGAAGGCCAAGAAGAAGTAGGGCAAACGCACGAGGCGCCGAGTATGGCAGCTGGCCACCAAGGCCAGAAATGGACGACGAGTTCGTCCGGCAGGACGGCGGGTGAGTTGAGAGGGGTCCTTCGCCGTGGAGCCATCAGGAATCACCTGGTGGGACCACGATGGGTGATCCAGAGCAGCCCACTCGCCGTTTCGCGTTTAAGGAGATGCCCGCCCAGATCTTGACAGCGGGCCACCCATCTGAAGACTCAACCGGCTCATGGGAGTGGTTCCCTCCCCCCGGGACACCCGTTCAGCGATTCGGGCTCCCGTGCTCGTAATCCCAGCGCCAGTGAGTGCCTCGATCATGCTCCGCCTCCCCGTTCTGCTGGTGCTACTGCTGCTGCCCGGCGTGGCCGCTGCGGCGCCGCCGGCGAAGGACCGTGCACCCGCGCTCAGGAGCTTGGCTACGCGCCACTTCGTGCTCCGGACCAACGCCAGCGAGGCCTACGCCCGATCACTCGGCGACAAACTCGACAGCTACGTCAGCCAGCTCAACGTCCTGCTCCCTGCGCTCCTGCAGGAGCGAATCGAGCCGATTCGCCCGAACATCGTGGTGTGGGAGAGGCAGGAGGAGTACCAACGCCAGGCTCGGGAGAGCGCGCCTCAGCTCGTGAACAATGGCGGGTACTACGACGGGGCCACGCGGACGATCGTCACCTACCGCTACAACAACTCCCTGCAGCTGTACTTCCACGAGATCCTCCACGCGATCATGGGGGAGGTGTTCCGAGACCACTACTTCTTCCGCTATTCGCGCCCGAACTGGCCTATCTGGTTCGACGAGGGCCTCGCAGAGTACTTCGGTAGCTTCGAAGCCGATGGAGCCGGTGTCCGCATCGCGGCCCGAAACCGCACCAAGATCGCCTACCTGATCAACGCGCTCGACACAGGGACGCTCGTGTCGCTTCGCTCACTGCTGACCGCGCCGAGCGAGCGGTACAGTGGCACGTCGATGAACCTGTACTACGCCCAGGCGTGGGGGCTGGTGGACTTCCTGGTGAAGACCAAGCCCTACGACGAGGCGTTCCCCAAGTTCTATCGGGCCATACGCACGGACGTCGACGGACTCACCGCCTTCAAGCAAGCCTTCGGCGACGATCTCGACAAACTCGACGCAGAGTGGCGGGCACACCTGTGGAGCCTCGGGGGAATCCCCGCAGGGTGGAATCCGCTCTTCAACGGCGTCAACATCGACGAATGGACGGTCCACGAGGGCGGCAGCTGGACCACGATGGATCAAGCGATCGTGGGGCGCGGGGACGAGAACTACAACTACCTCATCCGGAGCGACCTGCCTCACACCGCGTTCAGCCTACGCGCCGACGTCCTCATCGAGCGGGGCACGACCGGGCTCATCCTCGGCAACAACTTCCACGGCGAGTATCCGTACTACTACCTGATCGACCTCTCCCGCGATCACGTAACGCTTCGCCGCGCTTACTCCGCCACACGGATCGCCACGCTTCGCGAGGCCCAGCCGCACCTCCCTGAGGACGAGTGGGTGCCGCTCTTGATCTCTGTGGTCGACCGGCGGATCCAGGTCCGCGTCAACGACCAGCTCGTGTTCGAGGAGCGCGACGACCGCGACCGCCGCTACTCGCTGTTCGGCGCGTACCTCTACCAGGGGTCCGCGCGGTTTCGGGGTATCGCGGTCAAGAGCGAGCTGCCCACACCGCCCGCCGCGCCGCGCTGAGCCATGGGGCGTTCCCGCCGCCACGAGCTCCGGGCGCGCCTTGGACGTACTCTAGCAAGCGTCGCAGCTTCCGAAGAGCGACAACAGCGCCTTGTGCGGCTCCTTCGGGCGGCCGCCTCGATGGTCGCGGTGCTGATCGGGGGCACGCTGGGCTACGACTGGCTCACCGAGGGGCGCTACGGCTGGTTCCGCTGCCTCTACATGACCGTGATCACCGTCTCCACCGTGGGCTACGAGCAGATCATCCCCCCGGAGAGCCGCGGGGTGATCGTCCTCAACATGCTGCTCATCCTCTTCGGGGGGGGCGCGATCCTGTATTTCATCAGCGCCGTCACGTCGCTCGTCATCGAAGGGGACCTGGTCCACGGGCTCTTCCGCCGCAGGGTAGAGCGCGCGGTGGCGCGGCAAAGGCAGCACGTGATCGTGGTTGGGCTCGGCCGCATGGGCCGCGCAGCAGCGGTCGAGCTGTGGCACAGCGGGGCGCCGATCGTGGCGGTGGATCACGACGACGGCCGTATCGGCGAGCTCAGCGCGGAGCTCGGCGAGCCGCCGCCGTTCGTCGTCGGGGACGCGCTGGACGATGACGCGCTCGAGGCCGCCGGCATCATCCACGCGGCTGGCCTCGTGGCCGCTATGCCGGAGGACCGCGACAACCTCTATCTCACCGTCATCGCACGCGGAATGAACCCGCGACTTCGCATCGTGGCGCGCGTGGATGACCCATCTGCGGCCGCCAAGCTCGCCGACTCGGGCGCCGATCACGTGGTGGTGCCGTCCGTGCTCGCGGCGCGGCGTCTGGCGCGCGAGCTGGTCGACCCAACGCTGGTTGCGTTCCTGGACCGCGCCTTTGGTCCAAGAGTCCGGAATGTCGCGATCGAGCTGCTCGAGGTGGCGCCCACCGAGGGGCTCGGCCGCCTTGCCGACAGGTACGCCGAGCGACGCGTCCTGGGGCTCCGCGAGCCCGAGTCCGACCTCTATCGGTTCTGCCCTTCGCCGGAGCATCGACTCGTCCCCGGGCAGCGCCTCATCGTGCTCCCAGGCCAGGCAGGTGGCGATCGTCTCCCGCAAACGGTGCCCCGCACCGGTCGTGTCGTCATTGCCGGCGGCGGGCGGGTCGGCCGCAACGTGGCCCTAGACCTCCTGGCGTCCGGTTTCCAAGACCTCGTAGTGGTCGACGCGGATATCAGTGTCGCGGAGAGCGGTGGTCCGGCTCCGTCGTCGAGCCCGGCTCGGCCGGGACTCCGGTGGGTCCACGGCTCGGCGCTCGACGACGACACCCTGCGCGGCGCAGGTCTCCCCGGGGCGGCGGCGCTCGTGGCCGCGCTCCCCTCCGCGCGAGACAACGCCTATCTGTGCGTGGCGGCGCGCCGCCTCGAGCCCCGGATCCGCGTCGTCGCCCGGGTGGACCTCGAGGGCGAAGCGGAGCGCCTCCAGCGGGTCGGCGCCGACGGCGTGGCCTCAGTAGCGCTCATCGGGGCCCGTCGCCTCCGGGACGCGATGGTCGAGCCCGAGCTGGCCCACCTGGACGCGATTGTGAGCGACGCAGAGGCGGGCTCCCTCTCCGCCCCAGCGCAGCAGCGGCCGGATGGCGTGGTCGGCTCGGGAGAGCTGATGCTTCGGGAGTTGATGGTGAATGCGTCCTCGCGGGTAGCCGGAAGAACCCTCGTGGATGCCGCACACCACCTCGCCACGCTGTCTTCCGCGGTGCTCGTGGCGGCACGCCCCTCTCCGAAGAAGCCGTGGCTGTGGCGCCCTCAGGGCAGCTTGAAGCTGCGACCGGGCGTGCGCCTCCTCGCGCTCGGTCGACCGACCGAGCTCACCCGATTGGACGACTGGTTCGTCTAGCGGACCGCCGCCGTTCCCCAGCGGGATCCGGCGGCACCGAACCTCAGGTCTCTTCGAATTCGAAGGTGAAGTAGCCCTCGCCGTCCAGCGCAACTCGGAGGCGCGGCGGGAGGGCACCCTCGGTGAGCCGCGTGAGGATCTTCTGGGAGATCCGGGGCAGCAAGGCCTGGTTGATGATGTGGTCGACGTTGCGCGCGCCTGTCTCTGCCTCGGTGCACAGGCTGGCGATGCCCAAGACCACGTGGTCCTCGAGCTCCAGCGTCATCTTGTGGCTCGTCCACAGGCGCTTCTTCAGACCACCGAGCTTTAGGCGAACGATGTCCACCATCACGTCCTTGGCGATGGGGTAGAAGGGGATCACCGTCATTCGGGCGAGCAGCGCGGGCTTGAAGTGCGCCGACAGGATGGGACGGATCGACGCGGCCAGCGCCTCCACGTCTGGCAGCTCCGAGCCTGCGCACGCGCGCATGATCGCGTCGGTGGCGAGGTTCGAGGTGAGGAAGATCACCGTGTCCTTGAAGTCGACCACCCGCCCTTCGCCGTCGGCCAGCATCCCCTTGTCGAACACCTGGTAGAAGAGGTTGAGCACCTCGGGGTGGCTCTTCTCGACCTCGTCGAGCAAGACCACGGAGTAGGGCCGCTGCCGCACCGCCTCCGTGAGCACGCCACCTTCGCCGTAACCCACATAGCCGGGCGGAGAGCCGATGAGCCGGGAGACCGTGTGTTTCTCCTGGAACTCGCTCATGTTGATGATCGTCATCATGCGCTCGCCGCCGAAGAGGAGGTCGGCGACGCCGAGCGCGGTCTCCGTCTTGCCGACACCCGAGGGACCAACGAACAGAAAGACACCGATCGGGGTCTCGGGGCGCTTGAGCCCGGCCTTCGCGGCGCGGATGTGCTCGGCCACGGTGACCAGGGCGTGGTCCTGCCCCTTGATCCGCGTGACCAGGTCGTCCTCCATCGACAGGAGCGCCTTGGCCTCGTCTCGGACCATCTTCCCCAGCGGAATGCCTGTCCAATCCGAGACGACCTTGCCCACCACCTCGGGCGTGACCTCGACGTTGACGAGCGGATCCTTGCCCTGCAC
Organism: Pseudomonadota bacterium; assembly: GCA_005776725.1. Classification (GTDB taxonomy): domain Bacteria; phylum Myxococcota_A; class UBA9042; genus SXOO01. Next base: position 19,063 of record SXOO01000043.1, read on the forward strand.
CGCCTTCAGCTCGCCCAACGCCTGGCTGAGCGTCGCACGCGTCGCTTCGAGCTCGAGGTCTCTGCCGGAATCTGGCTTGCGGTTGAGCTCGCCAAGCTGCGTGAGGTAGTCGTGGCGACGCTTGTCGTAGTCCTCCGGAGACAGCTCGTCCCGGAAGCTCTCGAGCGAGTCCAGCTTCTTGCGGAGCGCCAGGACCCGAGGGTCGGGCGGCTCGTCCTGAGGCTGTTCGGTTGGAGGAGCGTCCTTCTCCTCCTCGCGCTTCTTTTTCAACGCGAAGAGCGCGGCCCGTGCCTCCAGGACTTTCGCGGCCGCGGCATGCTCCTTCTTCCAGACCGCATCCAGCTCTTGGCGCTTGAGCTCTGTCGCCTGGATCTCCAGCTCGAGCTCGCGGATTCGGTCGTCGAGGGGCATCGCGCAGCTCTCTGCGTCGCGACGCAGCGCCACGAGCTCGCGCTCGAGCGTCTGAATCAGGCGCTCCTCGTCCTCGAGCTCTGGGGGGCGCGCCGTCAGCGCGACACGGACACGCGCCGCGGAGGTGTCGATGAGGTCGACGCCCTTGTCGGGGTGCTGCCGCCCGGTGATGTACCGCGAGCCGAGCTCGGCCGCCGCGACCAGCGCGTCGTCACGGATGATGACGTTGTGCGCCTCCTCGTAGCGATCGCGCAGCCCCCGCAGCATGGCGACGGCCCCCTTGATGTCCGGCTCGTCCAGCTTGACGACCTGAAAGCGGCGGGTGAGCGCGGCGTCCTTCTCGAAGTACTTCTTGTACTCGGACCAGGTGGTCGCGGCCACGGTCCGAAGCTCGCCACGGGCCAGCGCGGGTTTGAGCATATTGGCGGCGTCCGAGCCGCCCTGGCTCGCGCCCGCGCCGATGAGCGTATGCGCCTCGTCGATGAAGAGGATGATCGGTCGGGGCGAGTGCTTCACCTCGTCGATCACGTCCTTGAGCCGGCTCTCGAACTCACCCTTGACGCCCGCTCCGGCCTGAAGGAGGCCCAGGTCCAGGCCGACCAGCTCCACGTCGAGCAGCATGTCGGGGACGTCCCCGGCGACGATGCGCACGGCGAGCCCCTCGACCAGGGCCGTCTTGCCCACGCCCGCGTCGCCCACGATGATCGGATTGTTCTTCCTGCGCCGAGCCAGGATGTCCACGAGCTGCCGGATCTCGCGGTCTCGGCCGAAGACCGGGTCGATGCGGCCCTGGCGCGCCTGCTCTGTGAAGTTTGTCGCGTAGCGCGACAGGGCGCCGCCGTCCACGATCGTCGGCTGATCCACGATGGACCCGTCGGGGTTGGCGCCCCGGCGCGACTTCACCTCGATGGAGCCCGCCACCAGGTCCTCGAAGTCGCGCATGACCGGCTCGACCTTGATCCCGTGCAGCAGGTCGAAGTGGACGCCTTCGCCGTACCGCTTGGGGTCTTCGAGGATCGCTACGAACAAGGCGCCGGAGCGGATCTCCTTGAGCCCGAGGTGGATGGTGCCGACGACCCACGCTCGTTCGAGCAGCTTCAGGAGGCTCCGGTGAAAGACAGGCGACTCGTCGGCGTTGTTGCGCAGCCGCTCCAGCGCAAGTTGGACCCCGCGCTTCAGCCGGCTCGGATCGATCTCGAGGTGTCGCAGCAGAAACCCGAGGTCGCTCGTGGGCTCGTCCAGCAACGTGAGGAGGAGGTGCTCGACCGTGATCTCCACATGTTTGCGCTGGGCACACACCGCAGCCGCCTGCTCGAGCCTCTGACGGCACAGGGGGTTCAGGAGGTTGACGATGCCCTGGAGGTACTCGGTTGCCATGTGCGACTCCCTGTTGCAGGGGCGCGGTTCTACCCCAGACCCCGATTCCGGTCACGTACACCGGCGAACCCAGCATCCCCGCGAGACGGGTGTCTGTCTCGACCCGGTGCCGCCCCCGGGGCGGTCTCCGGGACGGATTTGGGAATTCGGTTCCGGCTTGTGTAGAATCCGCCGCTGGCCCTCTTGACCTAGATGAGAACGGACCCTTCATGCCCCTCCGCTCGACCACGCTTCCGGCCGCGGCCCTCGCGGCCGTTCTGGCCTCGCTCGCTGCGGGCAACGCGCGAGCTGCAACCATCGCCGTGGACATCACCGCGGACGAGTACGACACGTCTGGAAGCGGCACGGGGTGCGCCCTACGCGAGGCGATCCAGGCCGCCAACGACGACGCGGCGTTCGGCGGCTGCACCGCGGGCGCCGGGGCCGACACGATCACTCTCACTGGAGGCAGCACGTACACGCTGGTTCGCAACACGGGCGGCGCCGACGACACCAACGAACAAGGCGATCTCGATATCACGAGCGCCATCTCCTTCAGCGTCACCGGCGTCGGCTCCGCCACGGTCAGCATGGACGCCGTCGGGCCCTCGCGCGTGCTCCACGTCATCTCCGGGTCCCTCACCGCATCCGCCGTCGTGATCACCGGCGGCGCCGATGGTGACGGCGCCGGAGTCCTCGTCGCCAGCGGGGCGTCGCTCAGCCTCACCGAATGCACGCTTTCTGCCAATGCGGCGCTGAGCACGCCGCCACCGAACTGCACTGTGATCACCCGCGGTGGCGCCATCCACAACGCCGGCACGCTGACGGTGAGCCGCTGCACCTTCACCGACAACAAGGGAGAGCTGGGCGCTGCCGTCTACTCTAGCGGGGCCGCCACCCTCTCGAACGTCACGATTGCCGGCAACGATGCCACACGGGGATGCGGGAGCTCCATAGGGCGCGGCGCTGTCTACGCTGCGAGCCAAGGCACCATCCTCCTCGAGAACGCCACGGTCTCGGGCAACACGGCGGCGAACGGTGGCTCCACCCTAGGGCACGCCGAGAACAACGGTGAAGTCTTCTACCGCAACAGCATCATCGTCGGCTCCTGCAGCGACACGGGCAACGGGAAGTTCACCTCGCACGGCTTCAACGTAGTGAACGGCTCCACGTGCACATCGTCAGGCACTGGAGACACCACCGCCACCGTCGGGCTCCAGGCGCTTGCGACCAATGGCGGTGCGCTCACCCAGACCATGGCGCCTAGCCTCGGGAGCCCGTCGATCAACGGCGGCGCATGTACCACCTCGACGGGCGCGGCCGTAGGCGCCGACCAGACCGGCTTCGCGCGGACCACCCTCTGCGACGTGGGCGCCTTCGAAGCGCGCTGCGCCACCACCGCTGGGTGCGCCGATAGCAACGTGTGCACCGCGGACACGTGCGCACCCGCTACCGGCTGCGTGTACACCAACAACACCATCGCCTGCGACGACGCGAACACGTGCACCGTCAGCGACACGTGCTCCGGCGGCACGTGCGCGGGCTCCGCTCGCTGCAACGGCCTGGGTACCTGCACCTCCGGGGTCTGCGCCTGCGACGCCGGGAAGTTCGGCTCCCGCTGCGAACACACCGTCAGCGTCAACGCAGCCGCCACGATCGCCGCCGGGACCACGTGGTCCGTCCCCACTCAGGTCACGGCCGCCTTCGCCACCACCTCTGCCACGGCCACGTTCACGACTCCGGCCGGCACCACCTTCGCGTCCGGGACCGGGTGCACCGCGGGCGCCGGCACGGTCACGTGCACCGTGGGCACCCTCGCGCAAGGCGCCTCCGCCACCGTCACGCCGGTGTTCCTGGTGGACGCCGCCAAGGCCGCGGGCTCTGTCCTCAGCACCACGATCAGCACGGCGTCCTTCAGCGAAGCCACGGGCGGAGTCACCACCGCAGCCACCGCGACCGTAGAGCACCACGCCGACCTGGTCGCCACCAGCTCGTCCGCGCCGTCCTCGGTGATCGCGGGCAACACCCTGCAGTTCACCGTGGTGGTCTCCAACAACGGGCCGTCCAACTCGGTCAACACCCGCGTGGACGTGCCTGTCCCCAGCGGCACCACCTTCTCGTCGTCCTCAGCCACTTGCACGGGCACCACCACGCGCACCTGTTCGCTCGGCACGCTCGCCGTCGGCGGGACCGGCTCCTTCACGATCAGCTTCCAGGTGCCGGCCAGCCTCGCCGCGGGCAACTTCTCGAGCCAGCTCTCGGCGCTGTCCGACGCGACAGAGACGGTTGCGGGCGACAACACCAAGCTGCTGACGGGCAGCATCACGCGCCAGAGCGACCTCAGCCTGGCCTCGTCGTCCGCGCCCGCCACGGTGACCGCGGGAGCGGACCTCACGCTCACTCTCGTGGTGAGCAACGGTGGCCCGTCGGACGCGGCGAGCGTGCAAGTCAGCGTCCCCATCCCCGCGGGGACCACGTTCAAGTCCGCCGGCTCGTCCGCCGGCTGCACAGGGTCCGGCTCCCCGATCGTGTGCTCTGCGGGCTCCGTTACAGCGGGTTCGTCGACCAACTTCCTGGTGTTGTTCACTGTCCCATCGACGGCCTCGGCCAACTCGTCCGTGGAGAGCACGCCCTCGGTCAGCAGCGCCTCGAGCGATGCGGTGGCCAGCAACAACTCGGTCGCCCTGTCCTCGACCGTCAGCCGCTCCAGCGATCTGAACGTCACCGCCTCGACCGGACCCTCCTCCGCAGTGGCCGGCACGGCCTTCACGGTGAGCGCTGTCGTCACCAACGCGGGGCCGTCTGCAGCGTCGAGCGTCGTAGTGGAGGTCACGAAGCCTTCCGGGACCACCTTCGTCGCGGCCTCCAGCGACCCCAGCTGCTCAGACCTGTCGAACAAGGTGCAGTGCACGGTCGCGTCTCTGGCCGTCGGGGCCACCAGCACGTTGGCGGTGGCGCTTCGGCCGGCGGCTTCAGCCACGGCCGGCACCGTCCTCTCGGTGACCGTGAGCGCGTCGTCTGCGTCCTCGGATCCCACCGCTTCGAACGACCAGAAGACGCTCGCCACATTCGAGGTGTCTCGAAGCAGCGACCTCGCCATCACGTCCTCCACGGCGCCCGCTACTCTGACCGCGGGCGATAACCTCACCTGGACCCTCGTAGCGCAGAATGTCGGCCCGTCCGACGCCGCGGCGGTGGTGGTCACGGCCACCATCCCCTCCGGCGCCACCTACGTGGACTCCTCGTCCGACACCGCGTGTGATCTCGTCTCGGGCAAGGTGTCTTGTTCGCTCGGCACCCTCACCGCGAGCGGCTCGAAGTCCGCCACAGTCGTCCTCACCACCTCGGCGACGCTGACGTCGGGCAGCACCCTGGCTTCCACCCTCGGGATCACCGGCGCATCCGCCGACCCAACCGCGGCGAATGACGCGCACTCGCTCAGCACCACGGTTCAGCGCTACAACCTGGGCTTCACCGGGCTGGTCGGCGCTCCGAACCCCGTCTCCCCGGACCAGGTGGTCGCCTTCACGGCCGCCTTCGGCAACACCGGGACCGCCCCCGCGACCAACACGACGCTCCAAGCCACGGTCCCGGTAAACACCACCTTCAGCGTCTCCGGAAGTCTCCCCACGGTCTGGTCCTGCGCGGACGGCGCGGCGGCAGGCAGCACCTGCAACTTGTCGGTGGCCTCGGTGGCAGCGGGTGCGTCTTCCACGGCCCGCTTCGCGGTTCGGGTGAACGCCACGGTCGCCGCGGGCGTGAACACGATCGCCGCCACGGCCACGATCCAGTCCGCCGCGGGGACTGACGCTGACACGAACGACAACACGGTGAACGGGAGCGTGACGCTGGCCACCACGGTGGTGGTCGCGGCCTCCCTCAACGATGCGATGTTGACGGACGCCGACAGCGACGGCGCCGCGGATCCAGGCGACGTCGTCCGCTACACCACCACGATCACGAACACGGGCAGCCAGGCCGCTTCTTCGGTGGCGCTCACCGCGTCGGCGCCATCCGGCACCACGCTGGTGGCCAACTCGGTACGTGTGAACGGCGGCGGGAGCGGCTCGAGCCTGTCTGGCGTCGTCGTGGGCACCCTCAACGCAGGGGCCAGCGCCACTGTGGCCTGGGACCTCACAATCGTCTCCCCCGCGGCCGCCGGCCTCGCGTCGGTGTCGTCACAGGCCACCGTGAGCGGCGGCAACTTCAGCGCCGCCACCTCCGACGACCCGGCCACGGCAGCGGCTGGCGACGCGACAGTGACCGTCATCGACGCGGCGCCCAACCTCGTCCTGGCCAAGTCCACCACGGCGAGCAACGTCGCCCCGGGTGGCAGCGTGGCGTACTCACTCACCCTGTCCAACGCGGGCTCGCAGCACGCCACCGGGGTGGCCATCACCGAGACGGTGCCGGTGGGCGCCACCTTTGACAGCGGTGCCTCCACCTCGGGCTGGACCTGCACGGATGGCGCGCCGGCTGGGACCTCGTGCACCTTCACGATCGGCAACGTCACGGCCGGGGTGGCAGCCCTGACACGGACCTTCGCGGTCAAGGTCACCCCCACGCTCACCTCGGCGGTCACGTCCATTGCGAACACGGCCACGGCGGCAGATGACGGGACCAACGGCGCTGACCTCGTGCCCGGGAACAACACGGCCACCGCGTCCGCGTCGGTCGCGGCGGCTCGGGATGTGTACGTCAGCGTCGCTTCCGCGGCCACCGAGGCCGCGCCGGGCGCCACCTTGTCGTACACGATCTTCTACGGAAACCCGGGCACGGCGGTCGCCGCGGGCCAGACTGTCACCGCGACCGTGCCCGCCAAGACCACCTTCGTGGTGGACCAGAGCTCCGGGCTCTGGAGCTGCCCGGGCCTCGGCCTCGGCGGCACAACCTGCTCTTTCAGCAACACGAACGTCGCGGCGGGCACTGCCAAGACCGCTGCCTTCGTCGTGAGGGTCGACGACACGCTCACGGCGGCCACCGCGGCGATCGTACTCAGCGTGAACACCACCATTACCTCGGGGAGCACCTCGCAGCTCGACACCACGAATGACTCGGCCGCCTGCCCGGCCCAGCCAACGCCGTGCGACCTGCCGCTGTCGGTTCCGGTGCGTACCGCGCCCGACCTTCAGGTGAGCATGACCGCCGACGCCGCCAGCGTCGTGGCCGGCCAGACGCTGAAGTACACGGTCACTCACAAGAACATGGGCACTCGCGACTCCGTCGCTGCCCTGTTGACCACCACCGTTCCCGCAAATACCAGCTATCTCGCGGGCGCCGATAGCCCGGCATGGACCTGCGCGAACGGCGGGGTCGCGGGCTCCGCGTGCACCTTGTCGCTCGGTACGCTCGCCACTTCCTCCACGGCGACGAAGACGTTCACGGTGAAGGTGGCCTCGGCGTTGCCCGAGACCTTCACGGGCATCTCCGATACGGTCGTCATCTCCGACGACCCCATCAACCCGGCCGAGCTCGACGCCACGAACAACTCCGCCACCGTCGCCTCGCCAGCGAAGGCCGCGCCGGATCTGTCGATCAGCGTCGTCGCCAGTGGCGCTGCCGTAACTGTCGGCACGCTCCAGGTCTACACACTCACACTCCAGAACCAGGGCGCGGCAACGGCGCATCAGGTCACGGTGTCCGCGGTGGTGCCGAATAACTCCACCTTCAACGACGGCGCCTCGCTCCCAACCGACTGGTCATGTGCCGACGGCGCAGCCGCGGGGACCACCTGCACCTTCAGCGTGAGCGCTCTCGCCGTCGGGGCGTCCCAGACCATCGACTTTGCCGTCACCGTAGACTCGTCGCTGCCGCGAACCGTCTCCAACGTCCTGTTCTCCGCCTCGATCGCCGCCGACTCGGCGCACGCGAACTACGTCCCCGAGATCGTCACCAGCAACAACGCGGTCGCCGTGTCCACGCCCATCGAGAAGCTCCCGGACCTGCGCGTCTCGGTCACGGCGAGCATCTCGGGCGGCGGGACCGTTACCCCAGGTGCCGTGATCACCTACACGTTGAGCTACTCCAACCAGGGGACGCAGACGGCGTTCGCGCCCGTGATCACGGAGACGATCCCCGCGTTCACCACGTTCACGGCCTCGGGATCCAGCGCGTTCAGCTGCCCGTCAGGGACCACCGGGGGCAAGAACTGCACGCTCACGGTGGCGAACCTGTCGCCGTTCGGCAGTGGGACCGCCACGTTCAAGGTCACCGTGGACGCCGCGCTGCCCGCCGAAGTCACCGAGGTCACGAACGTCGTGAGCTTCAACTCCTCCAGCAACGACCTGAACTTCGCTGACAACTCTGCCACACACGTCTCGACCATCGGATCCGCCCCCGATCCCACGGTGATCAGCCTCACCCACAATGCCCCGTCGGGCGGGGTCAAGCCCACGAATGTCGTCGCGTTCACGGTCACTTACGACAACGTGGGAAGCGCGGTCGCCGCCAGCACCAACCTGGTGCTCACGGTGCCAGCTGAGACCACCTTCACGAGCGCGGGCTCCACTTCGGGCTGGTCGTGTTCACCCTCCACCGGCGCTGCGGGGGCTGTGTGCCGCTTGGCGCGCCCGAACCTCGCCTCCAACGCTCAGCCCGACCCCACCGCGACGTTCGTGCTCACGGTCGACAGCGAAGTCGAATCCACCGTCATCACCATCCCGGTGACTGCGTCCATTGAGCTGGTCGGTGGGACCGAGCTCTCCTCCTCGAACAACTCGCAGTCGGTTTCGGTCGCCGTGGCGCCGCTCCCCGATCTCGTGATCCAGAGCGTCGACGACGGGAACATCACCGTGGGCCTCAACGACACGTTGGCCTACACGATCACATACGAGAACACTGGCCGCGCCACGGCCAGCGGCGTGGTGCTGCGAGAGGTCGTCCCCGTCGGCACGACGTATGTTCAGGCCCTGAACTCCGAGATCTGGACCTGCACGCCGAGCACCGCGGCCGGGGCCAATTGTACGCTCACGATCGGGACGCTCGCCATCAACAACCCAGCGTCGAAGACGTTCACAGTGCGCGTCAACGACAAGCTCACGAAGAACGAGACGAGCATCTCGAACACGGTCACGGCGACCGTGGGTGGGACGGGCATCACCGAGATCTCCACGTCGAACAACTCGCGGACCGAGCTCACGCCGGTCGAGGCCGGTCCAGATCTGCTGGTCACCAAGGTCGCGGACTCCACCGTGGTCACGACGAACCAGGTCGTGAAGTACACGCTGACGGTGGAGAACCGGGGCACTGCGGACGCCACGAACGTGGTTGTCACCGAGCGCGTGCCCGCCAACACCACGTACGTCGGCGGCGATGCCAACACCTCGATGAGCGGCAACCCCGTGGCCTGGGATTGCGGCGGCGGTACGCTCGGCGGGACGCCGTGTACGCTCGCGCTCGGCGCCATCGCGAAGACGGCAGGGCCGAAGACTCTCACCTACACGGTCATGGTGAACTCGAGCCTGACGCAGGTGGCCAAGATCTTCAACACCGTGTCCGTCGCTGACGACAACACCCACGGTGACGAGCTCGATGCCACGAACGACTCGTTCACCCACGACGTACTCGTCGGCGGCGCGCCCGATCTCTCAGTCACGGCCACTCCCTCCGTTGCCTCCGTCACGGCGGGGCAGAAGCTCATCGTCACGCTGCAGTACAAGAACGCCGGCTCGGAGCCGGCCAACGCGTCGACGCTGACGGTCACGCTCCCGCCTACGATGGCTCGCGATCCCGCGGCCGGCTCGCCGGGGTGGAGCTGTGTGCCAGCCGCGCCGAATACGAAGTGCACATTGTCCCTCGGGAGCCTCGCCGCCGGCTTGGGCTTCACCACCAAGACCATCGGCATCCAGGTAGCCTCGAGCCTCGCGCACGACGTGGTCACCATGGAGATCCCGGCGGAGATCGCCATCGGTGAGGTCGGTGTCATCGACCTCAACCCGCCCGACAACACCACCACGGCCTCCGTCACGGTTCAGCCCGGACCCCGGCTCGTCCTCTCGAAGACCACCCCTACCGTGCAGGCGAAGGTCAACGAGAACATCCTCTATACCCTGGCGTGGAAGAACGTGGGCACGGCGCCCGCAGAGGGTGTAGTGCTCACCGAGACCGTCCCGGCGACCACGGTCTTCTCCGCGGCCGCCAGCGACCCGGCTTGGCAGTGCGCCGGCGTGACGCCCGGCTCGGTCTGTACCTACGACGTGCCGGATCTCCCGGCGGCTCCGCTAGGCGACTTCGCAGGGTCTGCGGTCTTTGCGGTCACGGTCGACTCCGTGATCCCGCCCACGGTCACCGAGATCACCAACGTCGGGAGCCTCGACGACGACGGCACGAACGGGACCGACCTCGCGTTGGGCGCCGATGCGACCATGACCGTGAAGACCCTGGCTCGCGGGCCCGACCTCGTGCTCACCGCCACCCCCGACAAGACGAGCCCGGGCGTGGGTGCGACCGTGGCGTGGACCCTCCGCGTGGAGAACAAGGGCACGGCGAACGCCCCGGACATCACCTTCACCACCAAGGTCCCGCGTGCGATGACCTTCGCTGCGCCGTCCAGCTCGGCGGGGTGGTCTTGCGCGCCATCGAGCGCGGCGCTGAGCAGCTGCAGCCTCACGCTCACAGGCCAGACCCTGGGTCAGCCCGGCAACGGCGTCCTGCCAACGTTCACCACGGTCACCTTCGCGGCGGTGGTGGACGCCAAGCTCCCCGCGGGAGTCTTGGACGCAACCCTGGCTCCCACCGCGACCTCCGGTGGGACGGTCGCGGACCTCGCCGTGGAGAACAACAGCACCACCTCCAAGATCAACCTCACGGCCGGGCCTGACCTCGTCGCCACCATCACCGCCGACGTCAGCACGGCGATGGCGGGCGAGAAGATCGTCTTCACTCCGAAGGTGGAGAATCGCGGCACTCGCGGCGCCACCGCGGTCCTCATGACGGTAAAGATCCCCACGGGGACGCGGTTCAGCGCGGCGGATAGCGACGCTACGTGGAGCTGCCCAGCGCTTACGGCGGGTACCAGCTGCACCTACGCGGTCGGCAACCTCGAGGTCGACGCGACGAATTCAGGGGCGCTCGGCGTGGTCGTCGACTCGCCCTTGGCGGCCGGGCTGGAGTCCACCGCCGCGCAGGTGACCGCCACCGACGACGCCGCGAACGGCGCGGATCTCATCCCCGCCACGAACGCGTCGGCGGTCGCTAACGTGGTGCTCGATGCGGCGGCTTCGCTGCACATCGCCCACGAGGCGCCCACAACGGTGCCGACAGACTCGCAGTACAACTACTCGCTGAAGTACTGGAACTCGGGCACGCAGAACGCGGCAGGGGTTGTGCTGACGGCCACGGTGCCGCTGTACACCACCTACGTGGCTGGCGCGAGCAGCCCCGGCTGGAGCTGCGACCCGGCGGACGGATCTGCGGGCGCCACGTGCACACTCAATGTCTCGAGTGAGGTCATCGGCAATCGCGCGCTGGAGACGGCGAGCACCGCGGTCCTCGCGGTCCGAACGGACCCGCGCCTGCCCACCGGGGTCGACAAGACGTCGAGCGTAGCAACCATCCGTGACAACGTCGGCGTGCCCGTGGACGAGACCAAGACCACGGAGACGACGATCGACGCCGCTCCCGACCTCGTGATCAGCCAGAACGTCGTGGGGACCACCTTCGAGCCCGGCGACAACATCACCTACAACCTCACCGTCCGAAACGACGGGTCGCAGGTTGCGGTGAACTCGGTGGTCAGGGCCGTGGTGCCGGCGCACACGACGTTCCAGAACGTCCTGTCCACAGTGGGCTGGTCGTGTATTCCCGACTTCAAGGCGGGCTCCGCGTGCACGCTCTCGGTCGGCACCCTGCAGGTCGGCGCCGCAGTCCTTCCGTTCCCAGCGAGCTTCATCGTGAAGGTCGACGCGCCGGTTGCCCAGGCCGTCACCAGCACGGAGTGCGCGGTGAGCATCACCGACGACGGCGGCAACGGGCCTGACCTGAAGCCCGAGTCCAACTCGGCGAAGAAGACCGTGAACGTCCTGGCCGATCCGTCGTTCTCGCTGAGCAAGGTGGCGAACCTCACGAAGGGCGAGCCTGGCGACACCTTGGTCTACACGCTCACATACCAGAATGTCGGCAATCAGCACGCGACCGGCGTCGAGATCCGGGACGTCGTGCCGGCGAACACCACGTTCAAGGTATCAGCGTCGGATCCCGCCTGGATCTGCGCCCCGTCTACCGCGGCCGGCTCAACGTGCACCCTCTCGAAGCCGCTGGTGGAGGTGGGCCCGTCCGCTCAGACCACGTTCGCTGTGGTGGTGGACAAGCCGGTCAGCGCCGGAGTCACCTCCGTTACGAACAGCGCGGCGATCCGTGACGACGGCTCGAATCACTTCGACAATACGCCGCGCCCGGTCACCTCGAACGCGGCGGTCACGCAGATCGACGCCGTGGCGGGGCTGGACGTGGGCTTCCAGGACGTGCAGCCCAGCGTGGCGCCCGGCGGCCGCGTGACTTACACCGTCGAATACCAGAACGGTGGCGCGCAGAATGCCAAGGGCGTGGACCTCATCGTGACGATCCCTGCGAACGTCCGCTTCGACCTCGCGGGCAGCCAGACGAAGTCCTTCAACTGCGCGCTGCAAGGCGCCGGGACGCAGTGCACACACAGCATCGGGAACGTCCCGGTCGGGCCCGCCGGCATCGGCAAGGTGTCGTTCGCCGTCGAGGTCGACCCGCTCTTCCCGCCGCCCACCGCGGGCAAAGCCGACGCCTTCGACGTCACCGCGCAGATCGTCGAGACGGGCGGCGACGGCGGGGCCAAACCGTCGGACGACACGGCGACTACGCCTGTTGCCCGGTGCAGCACCGAGTTCAACTTCGAGACCTCGGGCGGCGCGCCCACCACGGACGGGCTGTGGGCCTACGTGCAGAACGGTGCCCTCGGTGGCGGTTACTGGAAGACCGCGGGTGACGCGATCATCAAGGAGTCCGATCCCGATCTCGTGCACCTCAACTTCGCCATCGCCGTCCCCGAGACCAAGGTGGGCGGCCTGGCGCCGCTCATCGAGGTGGTCTATCTGCTCAACGCGGAGGCCTCTCCCACTCGAGACTTCATCGCGCTGTGCCTCTTCGAGCCTAAAGCCGACGGCTCCCCGGATTACTCGTGCAACGTGAACACCCCGGGGGTCGTGAAGACCGGCCAGGACACCAAGCCCGGCGTGCCCCCCGGGACGGGCGGACAGCTCGACTTCAACGACGGCCAGTACGACCACGCGCTGCTCGACGCATCCAAGTTCGTCGGTAAGACGGCGGTCCTGTCCGTGACCTACCAGACCAACGGCGCGGACGACGCCTACCCGGGCCTCTCGATCCTGAGCATTCGCCAGTACTCGGACGCCGACGGTGACAACCAGCTCGACGGGCGCGACGCCGTCTGCGACATCTGCTGGGACACGGACACCGACGGATTCGCGAACTCAGCCTCCCCGGCCTACGTAGACTACGAACCCAAGCGGTCCTGCGTCACCACCGCGAACCCCTTGGACGCCCCCGACTGCGACGACACCTCCGGCGTGCTAACGCAGGACTGCTCGGAGGACTGCGCCGACGGGGTCGACAACAACAACAACAACCTCGTCGACTGCGCGGACAACCTGCCCGGCGGCTGCAGCGCAGACCCGTTCTGCAGTGAGTGTGAGCGCACCTTCAACTTCGACAGCGCGCGCAACCTCAACGGCTGGAGCGTGACGGGCGACCAGATCTTCGAGGTGACGCGGTCGCAGATCTTCACGGGCTTCTCGACCACCGCGGGCGCTGGGAAGAAGAAGTACACCTCGTACCTCGTGCGCGACATCGTGGTCCCCGGCGGTATGCCGGAGCCGATGGTGGAGGTCCGCTACAAGATCAACGGCTCCACGGCGCTCGGCACGGACAAGCTCGGCGTCTGCTTCGACCAGAAGCCCATCACCAATTGCCAGATCAACGCGGCTGACGCTGACGACGACAACTCCGGGGAGGTCTACCGCACCTTCCGCATCCCGGTCCCGCCGGAGAAGGTGGGCAGCGACGCAAAGCTCAATATCGGGATCTACTACGACTCCGTCGTGCCCGTGGACGTGCCGGCCGCAGTGCAAGTGGACCTCGTGGCCGTGCGGTCGGACATGGACATCGACAAGCGCTACGAGAACGACGCGATCGCGTGCGACCACTGCATCGACCGCGACCAGGACTTCTACGGCGACGGTGAGGACCCCTACAACGAGTCCGCGACCTGCACCGACAACCTGAACGTGCCCCGAGTAGAGGATGACTGCGACGACGGGAACCCAGGGGTCAACCCGGGTGTGTCCGTGTCTCTCGAGTGCGCTCAGACCGGGGACCAGAACTGCGACACCGTCAGCGACTTCGATGACCCGAAGTGCTCCGTGTGCGGCGACGGCGTCGTCTCTGCCGGGGAGCAATGCGACGACGGCACAACGACCTGCGATCCCTGGGGTGAGATCCTCGCGGGCGGGGCCAAGGTGGAGTGCGTTGCCGCGGACGGCGATGGCTGCTCCAAGTCCTGTCAGATCGAGAAGGGCGCCTCGCCGCTGTACATCACCGAGTTCCACAACGCCCGCTTCGGGACGGCCAGCGGGCAGTACTTCGAGCTCTACAACTCGTCAAAGGGCGTGATCGACCCGGTGCTGATCGGCCTCACGTTCTCGAACAAGCTCGGCGAGTCCCGGTCTCTCGCGACGTGTCAGCTCGACACTGCGCTCATGGGACCCGGGGAGTTCTATGTCGTGAGCCTCGGCGCCAAAGGCCAGACCGGTGACATCGTCGCGGACGCCTACTGCGGCGGCGCCAAGGCGTTCTCGGAGGCGGGCGACACCATCGTGCTCAAGAACGCCTCCGGAAACGAGACCTTCGACGTCGTCGACTTCTCCGCCTTCACGTGCGAGTCGCAGCGCAGCCTCGTAGGCAGCTCTCTCCAGCGCTCGATCGAGCTCGTGGACCCCGAGAACCGCAACGGCTCCCTGAACGATGCGTCCTCGGCCTGGTGCCTCTCTCGCGAGAAGATCCTCAAGGGCGACGGCACACCCACTGCGTCCGAGAACTACGGCTCACCGGGCGCCATCGGGCGCTGCGGCGAGCTCTTCTGCGACGGCGTAGACGACGACTGTGACGATCTCGGGCCCGATGAGATCGACGGGGTCCTGCCCGACTCTGACACCGACGGCTTCTGCGACAACCCCGCGCTCGGCAGCAACGCAGGCGACTGCGACCCCACCACGGCGCTCTGCAGCGTGAATTGCACCACCAACATCGACGGCACCGAGGCGATCCCAGACGTCCCGGACTGCAAGGACCGGTGCCTCGACGTAGACCACGACGGCTATGGAGCCCCGGGCAACGATCCGAGCATGGTCTTCACCGACCCGGCGAACCTCCCCTGTAAGGGTGTGCGCACGCTTCGCCACGACTGTGAGATCTGCAGCACACCAGAGACGGCCGACCTACCCGAGTGCCAGGTGTGCGAGGCGACCCCGGACGCCCACAGCAAGTGTTCGCTCGACTGCACGGGTCTCTCCTCGGAGATCGTGGACGCAGGCGTCACGAATTGCATCTACCCGCGCTTCGACTGCAACACCTGTAGCCAGAGTGTGGGGGTCCCGGGGGAGGATTGCGGCTGCGACAAGCCGGAGAACCAGAGTCAGGACTTCTGTGCCTTCGCCGTGTCGGGTAAGACCTGCAACGACGTGCCGATCCAGCGGTGTGACGAGAAGCAGTGCGACGACCTGCGGAGCAAGTGCGTGTTCTGTAAGGTCGAGGCGAACGCCGGTCACGCCCTGTGTACGCCCTGCGCCGCAGAGACCGGCAAGCCCGTGCACTGCGTCGAGAGCTGCGCGCAGCTGCCCTCGAACACCTGCAAGCCGCTGGACTGCAGCAACCCCCGCGAGGTCTGCCTCCAGTGTGCGTCGAAGCCAGGGAACCTCGAGTGCGGCATCGCTTGCAAGGCGGACCCCACGGCGCCCGAGTGCGGGCAGAACTGTGTGAACTTCCCAACCCGCAAGTGCCCGAACCTCGACTGCAATGATGCCGGCGGCCGAGTGAACCCTGGCGACATCGAGGGCGACATCGACGGGGCCGTGGCCGGCGTGTGTGTCGACAATCAGGACAACGACTGCGATGGCCGGACCGACTGCTCGGACGAGGACTGTGCGCTGTCGGCGGACTGCGCCGGCGCTACGTGTGAAGCCCCGAAGAAGGTGGGCTGTGGGTTCTCGGGCGTGGTCGACGTGATCTCTCCCGACTACGCGTGCGCCAAGTCGGCGGGCTCGAACGACGCCGTCCTCGAGTTCGTGGCCAATGCCCCGCAGTTCCTGAGCGGGAAGAACGCGAAGGTGCGCATCAGCCTCGACAACGGCAAGCTGCCGTTCGCCTACGGCGTGCGGGTCTTCAAGGACAGCTGTCCCGCGAACGACTGCTCACCCGATCAGGTGGACGCAGGCTCAATCCCGCTCCTCTGCGGTCAGCCCTCCGTGGCCGAGATCGATCTCGTCTACAACCAGACGGTCTACTTCGTCATCGACGAGGACGTGGGCCCATGCCAGGCCACGCTCGATCGCCGTGCCCGGGTGACGGTGACGTGCCTCGAGGACTGCTCGTTCCCCGGCGACGAGGACGCCGACGGCGACGAGAACTGCTTCGACGACGAGTGCATCGGCGAGAAGGTCTGCGCGGACGCCGACTATGACCTCGACGGCTTCAGCAACGGCGCCGAGCTGGGTTGCGGCACGGACGCGAAGAACAAGGCGGTGAAGCCCGCCGTGATCGACCTGGACGACTCTGACGCAGACGGCTCGCTCAACTGCAACGACCCCGACGCGGACGGAGATGGCCTTCTCAACGAGAAGGAGGGGCCTGGGAAGCTCGGCACCAGCCCATACAACGCCGACACCGATGGCGACGGCCTCAGCGACGGCGTGGAGGACGCCAGCCAAGACGGTGTCTGGGACCCCGCTCAGGAGAGCAACCCGCTCTCGCCGGACACGGACGGCGACCTGCTCTACGACGGTGTCGAGTCGCAGAGCTGCTACAACGTCTCTCTCGATCCGCTCGTGTGCGAGACCAGCAACCCGCTCGGGAAGGACTCGGATCTCGACGGCCTCCAGGACGGCGTCGAAGACAAGAACCAGAACGGTCAGGTGGACCCGGGTGAGACCTCCCCCTTGCGCGCCGACACCGACGGCGACGGCTATCAGGACGGCGAGGAGATCCGCTGCCAGGCGGATCCGTTGGATGGGGACTCCCGGCCCACGTTCATCTACTGGGCCTCGGTCGAGCCGAAGCCGGAGGGCGACGCGGTCTGCGACGGTGCCCGTGTGGACTCGGACGACGATGGAGTCGTCAACGAGGTCGAGGCCATCTGCGGCACCAACCCCAAAGACTCCGACTCGAAGCCGAGCCCGACCCAGCTGCTCGACACAGACGGAGACCAGGTCATCGACTGCGTCGACCTCGACGACGATGACGACACCATCCCCGACGTCGTGGAGATCCGTTGTGGCTTCGATCCGAAGTCTGACCTGCCGCCCGCGGACAAGGCGAGCACCGAGCTGGTTCAGGACGTCGTGGACACCGACGGAGACGGGCTCCGCAACTGCGAGGACGGCGACGATGACGGTGACGGACTGTCGGATCAGCAGGAAGCGAAGCTCGGCACCGAGAAGCTCGACGCCGACACGGACGATGACGGGATCTCGGATGGTCGCGAGGTGGACAACGGCCTTGATCCGAAGGGCACGGACACCGACGGAGACCTCATCCTCGACGGCGTGGAGTTCGGGGTGACCGAGCAATCGCTCCTGTTGTCCACATTCGGCACAGACACGAACCGCGCGATCTTCCGCGCGGACGAGTGCCCCACCTCCAAGACGAAGCCGGAGAACGCGGACACGGATGGTGACAAGTTCTTGGATGGCGAAGAGGACAAGAACCGCAACGGCTGCATCGATGGCTGCGAGGACAAGACCGGGATCATCGCCGGCGCCAAGTGCGCCGAGTTCGACCCGAACACGGGAACCGACGTTCTGTTCGACTCGGACGGCGACGGCATCGCGGACACGCAGGAGCAGGTGCTCGGGCTCGCCTCCGACGACTCGGACACAGACGACGACGGCCTGAACGACGGCATCGAGATCAATGTCCACCTGACCGACCCGCTCAACGCCGACACCGATAGCGGCGGCGTCCGGGACGGCCTCGAGATCGAGAACGGGACCAACCCGAAGAAGCCGGAGGACGACTTCTCGAAGGGGACGTTGTCAGGGGCCGGCGATTCGAGCTGCACCACCTCGAAGACCAGCGGCTCGGCGGTCTGGGTGTGGCTGCTTGCGCTGGGTGTGCTGGGCCTGCGTCGCCGGGCCGGGTGGCTTGCCCTCGCGCTGCTGGCAGCTCCAGCTGCGGAGGCGCAGGTCACGGATGCCAACTTCAACACGTACCTCCCCGGGGGCGGCCGTTTCCGCGGCTTCACGCTGCAGGGCTCGCTCGTGAGCCCCCACATGCAGCCCTACGGCTCGGTCCACTTCACGGTCGAGCGCGAGAGCGTGCGCCTCGTCGTGAACGAGGTGTCCGAGACCCTCGTGGCGCTCCAGTCGATGGCGTACGTCACCGCGGGCGTCGGGCTCTACGATTGGGTGCAGGTCGAGGTGATCGCCCCGTTCGGCCTCACGGTCCGGTCCGAGGACGGCGTGAAGAGCTTTCCGGTGGAGGACAAGGCGGGTCTCGGCGACTTCGTCGTGCGAGGGCGCTGGAAGGGCCTCGACAACACGGCGGGGGGCTTCGGCATCGGCGGCGCGGTCGGGGTCACTCTCCCCACCGGCGACGGCGAGCAGCTCCGAGGGGACCCCGGCATCGACATCCTCGCCGACGTCGCCTTCGACTACCGCGCGAGTCGTATCACCAGCATGCTCAACGTAGGCGGCCGCTTCAGGACGCAGACGGTTCAGATCTTTGGTACCGAGATCGACCACGACCTCACGTTTGGCGTTGGCGTGGACGCCGAGGTCTGGACCAACCGGCTGCGGGTCACCGGCGAGTTCTTCGGGCGAACGCCGCTGACCGCGCCCTTCGTCGACGTAAACAGGTTGTCCATCGAGGCCATCGGCGGCGCGAAAGTGGCGCTGTGGCGCGAGCTCTCTCTGGAGCTGGCGGTGGGGGGTGGCGTGGTACGTGCCGAGGGCACGCCGCGTGTCCGCTTCGTCGGGGGAGTGGCCTGGACCCCCGGCATCGAGGACTCGGATGGAGACAAGGTGCTCGACGTGGCCGACGTCTGCCCGCTGGACGTCGAGGACGTCGACGGCTTTCAGGACGGCGACGGCTGCCCCGAGTCCGACACTGACGGCGACGGGATCCCGGACCTGGCAGAGCCCGAGGAGTGCCGGCTGCTCCCCGAGGACCGGAACGGGGACGCGGACGACGACGGGTGCCCCGATCAGGACTCCGACGGCGACCGGCTCACCGACATCATGGACCGCTGCCCGCAAGACGCCGAGGATCACGACAGCTATCAGGACGAGGACGGCTGCCCCGAGAGCGACAACGACGCCGACTCCATCCTCGACGTATACGACGACTGCCCGCTTCGAGCCGAGACCTACAACGGCTTCAAGGACGAGGATGGTTGCCCTGACCTGACGCCGGCCGTCGCTGTCTCGCCGTGCTCTCCGAAGTGTCAATATCGGGTCAACGTGGCGATCCGCTTCGTCCAGAGCTCCGCGGAGCTCACGGAGGAGGCGCGGGCTACGCTGCGGCGCCTCGCCGAGGAGCTCGAGGCCAATGACTACATCGCGAAGATCCAGCTCGACGGCTACGCCTGGGACGAGGGGGACTTGAAGCAGATGAAGACGCTGTCGCAGGCGCGCGCCGAGGCCGTGGCAGACTACTTGATCCGGCATCGTGTCCGCTCGGACGTGCTCCGCCCAGTGGGCCATGGGGGTCTGGTTCGTGACGGCGGCGCCGAGAGCAACGATCTGCCCCAGGTCCGGACGGTCGAGTTCAAGCTCGAGTTCGACGACCACTGTGGGACCGGCCGCGCGAGCGAGCCGTGCGGCCCCGCGCCGAGGTAGTGCGACCCCCAGACGTTCTTCTCGACGGACCAAGTCACGGCAAGCGCGCAGCTAGTGGGCTGCTTGCGGTGTTGCTGGCGGTGGGCTGCGCAACGGCCCCGCCTCCACCCGCGCTCCCGCTATCGCAGCTGGCGCCGCCGCACACCACGCACCGATTCCCCAGCGGACTCACGGTCCTCGCGTTCCCTCGGCCTGGCGACCCGATCGTAGGCCTCGCGGCGTTCGTCACCACCGGCGGAAGGACCGAGTCAGCCGACGACGCCGGTGCGCTTCACGTCATCGAGCACCTGGTCTTCCGGGGCGGGAGCCCCCGCTTCCCTGCCACGCAGTTTCGAAAGCGGATGTCCTCGCTCGGGGATGAGATCGGCGGGTGGACCTGGGACGACGAGATCCAGTTCGGCTTCGAGGTGCCCGCTACGCGCTTCCCGGAGGCGCTCGACGTCTTCGCCGAGGCGTTGATGGAGGTCCGCTGGGACTCGAAGGCGCTGGACGAGGAGCGCCAGGTCGTTCTGCAGGAGATTGGTACCAGCGAGGACAACCCGTGGACTCGGCTGTGGAACGCCTTCGACGGCAAGATGTTCCGACGACACCCCTACGGCCGCGCAGTGATCGGGGACCGGCAAACGGTGGCGGCCTTCACGGCCGAGGGGCTCGCCGCCTATCACCGCGACCGTTTTGCGCCGAACCACCTCGTGGTCGCCGTCGCCGGCGCCGTGGATGACGGCTTGGTCGAATCGATCGCCGCGCGTTTCGCCCGGTACTCCAAGGGGCCGACCAGCGTTGAGCTCCCCGGGGTGCTGGACGACGGGCCCGCCTCGGGTGAGGTGAGAATCGAAGCGGTTGGGGAGACCTGCCGGGCCATCCTCGGGGCTCGGACGCCCGGGGCGCGGTCAGGGGAGTCGGCCGCCCTCACCGTCCTCGGGGCGCTGCTGGCGTCGCCGACCGAGGGGCTCCCTCCGCTGCTGTTTCGAGAGTCCGGGTGGGTCGTGGACTTCGGGGCGGATCACAACGCCATGGTCGACTACGGGCAACTCACGGTGCGGCTCGAGCTCCCCCTCGATCGCGCCCAGACCGTGCTGGACGCGGTCAACTCGTGGCTCGACGGCGTGGCGGAGCGCGGGTTCTCTCGCGAGGCAGTAGACGCCGCGGCGCGGCGGCTGGTCACGGATGCGGCGCGCGCAAGCGAGCGGCGTGGCGACCTCGCCATGAACGCGGGCATGGTCGTCGCCCGGGCCGGAGCGCAGGGGCCGCGGCTGGCGGCGCGTCTACTTGCGGTCACGCCCGACGAGGTTCGCGCGGTGGCCCGCCGTTGGCTCAAAGACCGCGTCACCGCCCTGGCGCTGCCGAAGGGCCGCTCGCTCGGGAAGTTCGGTCGCCTCCCTGAGCCCGTGGCGCCCGAGCCACCGCCGGACGCGGAGCGCGTTCTGGCGCCCGAGGGGCCGCCCTGGACGGTCGGTCCCGAGGAGATTTCGGGCAGCACCCACCGCTTCGTCTTCGACAACGGCCTGACCCTCCTGGTGCGCGAGCAGCCCGGGGCATCGCTCGTGGCGGCGGTCGCTTACGTCTCGGGCGGACAGTGGCTCGAGGAGCCCGGGCACGCAGGGATCGGCGTTCTGACGAACCGGGTGCTCACCACAGGCACAGCTCG
The DNA here is from genome assembly GCA_005776725.1 of Pseudomonadota bacterium. Lineage (GTDB taxonomy): Bacteria > Myxococcota_A > UBA9042 > SXOO01. Next base: position 40,573 of record SXOO01000043.1, read on the forward strand.
GCTCGCGGTCAGGGAGTGGGACGGAGTCCTCTCGAGTCGGGCCATTGAGGTGCAGAGCCAGGTGGCAGGCGACGATCGCTCCCAGGTGGCTCGGAACAGCCACGCTCGCGACGGCGCCACGCTCGCCTTCTCAGGCACGTCAGCGGACACCGGGCTCATGCTGTCGCTCCTCGGCGAGGCCTTGTTCCGCCCTGTATTCCCAGCGGTCGAGGTCGCGAAGGCGCGAGAGGGCCTCCTCTCGGAGATTCGCGCGCTGGAGGACGATGACCTGGAGCGCACGAAGCAAGGCTTCTATGCGCTGGCTTATCCGAATCACCCGTACGGGCGGCCCACGATCGGCCTCAAGGCCACAGTCGAGCGCCTGTCGCAAGACGACGTCGCTGCCCATCACCGCCGAACCTACGCGCCCGACAGGACCGTCGTTGCCGTCGTAGGCGCCGTGCGCGCCGGGGAGGTCGCGCGCGAGCTGGCTCGTCGTTGGGGCGGCACGCCGGTGGCGACGCTGGGACCGCTGCCATCATGCGACGCCCCCGTGGCCCGTCCCGAGCTGGAGCGCGACGCCACGGAGAGCCGCGGTCGCCCCATCGCTTGCGTGAACCTCGGGGGGCCCGTGCTCGCCGGGGGCGACCCGCGCTGGCCCGCGCTGGAGCTGCTGCTCACCATGACCCGCGGCCAACACTTCTATCAGTACGTCTATGAGCTGGGGGTGAGCTACCGCTCCTGGGTGCGGTACTGGCCGCACCGTGGGCCAAGCCCGTGGATCGTGGAGAACGACCTCGACAAGCGACGGTTCGCCGAGCTGGTGTCCGAGCTCGAAGCGGACGTAGCAAACTACGCGCGCAGTCGCTTCGGTGACGCGGATCTGGCCCTCGCGCGCGACCGCCTCCTCATCCAGGCGACGCTCGACGCTCAGAAGACGCGCGAGTCTGCGTTCGAGCTCGCGTGGGGCACATCCATCGGGCGGCCTTGGGACGCGACCGAGAGGCTTCCGGCCTCCTTCGGCGCGGTGACTCCCGACGAGGTGAACAAGCTCGCTCGTGAGGTCTTCGGCGCCCCGGTGCGTTACCGCTTGCTGACGCTCTGAGGGTCTAGTGGTGCGTGGACGCCGTGGCGGCTCGGGACAAAGCCTTCTGGATATGGTCGAGCAGGAGGCGAGGCGGGAAGGGCTTCTCGATCAGGATGAGGCCGGGGTCGACCACCCCCTGAACGCCGA
>SXOO01000044.1 GCA_005776725.1 Pseudomonadota bacterium
AGAAGATCCCGCCGATGCCGCGCGTCTCCCCCCGGTGGGGCAGCGCGAAGTAGACGTCGCACCACTGCTTGAAGCGCGCGTACCACAGCGGGTCGTGCGCGTTGCACACGTCGCGCAGGGTCCGATGGAAATGGACGCAGTCTTCGTCGCGCGGGTAGTACGGGGTGAGGTCCGTGCCGCCCCCCGTCCACAGCGCCGAGCCGCGCTGCACGAGCCGGATGTTGGCGTGCACGGCCGGCACCCGCGGGCTGCGGGGGTGGATGACCAGCGAGAGACCGGCAGCGGAGAAGCGCGTGCCGTCGCCGGGCAGCTGACCGGCGAACGCTGGATCGAGCTCGCCGTACACATGGCTCGTGTTGACGCCCGCCTTCTCGAAGACCTTGCCGCCGGCGAACACGCGGGTGTGGCCACCGCCGCCGCCGTCGCGCTCCCACGGGTCCTCGATGAAGCCCACCTCGCCGCCGTCCACGGACTCGAGCGCGGAGCAGATAGCGGCTTGGAGCTGGCGAAGCCAGGGGTACGCGACATCGAAGGAGGGTGACTGCATCGACCTTCGGTAAACCGGACGCGGGGATGAGTCAACCGACGTGGCGGGGTGGGCAGGCGACCGGTAGCATCGGGCCCGATGCGTACACTCGCCGTCGTCGTATTCCTCGCTGGCTGTGGGACCGGGCTCTCCTCGCGTGAAGAGGCGTCACCGCTGCGCTCGCCCCGCCTCCCTCCCAGCGCGCGGACCGCGTCCGCCCGAGCCTCGTCCAGCGTCCACTGGCGACAGACGCTGGACGAGGCTCGGGCGGACGCGGCCGACTCCGGGAAGTCGGTCTTCGTCTTCCTCACCACGAGCTGGTGCGGGCCGTGCAAACGGATGGAGGAGGCCACGTTTCACGACCCCACCGTCACGCGCGCCATGAACGCGCGCCTGGTCCCGGTGAGGCTCGACGCAGAGCGCGGCGAGGGCAAGACCCTCTGCGAACAGAACCACATCAACAGCTACCCCACCATGATGTACCTCCAGCCGTCCGGGCCCGAGATTGACCGGGCGTTCGGCTACCACGACTCCGCGCGCATGATTCAGGTCATCGGCGACATGTTGGCCGACCGGAACACAGTCGGTGATCTCCGGCGGCGGGTGGCCAGCGCGCCTGGCGCGTTCGCGCTGCGGCAGACCCTGGCCCTGCGCCTGGCGCTCCGAGGCGACAGCGCCGAGGCGCTCCAGCACCTGGATCAGGTCTTGGCCGCCGATCCGAACGACTCGCTGGGCCTGGCGAGCCAGGCGCTGTTCACCAAGGGGCGCTACGTCCACTTCCTCAAGACCCGAAACACTGACGAGGCGCTCGCGGCGCTCGGTCAGCTCCTCGAGCGCTTCCCCAAGTCGGGGCCGGCGCGTGAAGGCGCGCTGGACCTGGCCCGGCTGCGCATCATGCGTGGCCAGAGAGACCTCGCGGTCGCCGCGCTCACAACGATGGTCCAGGCGCTGCCGGCAGACCCCCAACGCGGGCTCGACGCCGCGATGCTCGCGCGGCAGCAGGGGCTGGACCCGCTGGCTGGCTCAGCCTGGGCCGAGCAGGCTGGCGCGAATCGAGGGGATGCGTTCCCGTTGGCGCTGGCGGCCGAGCTGGCGGAGTTGGGCAAGGACCTGCCGCGCGCGCTTCGCTTGTTGAAGCTCGCCAGGGAGAGGGCGCCCAACGACCGCGTGCTCGAGGCGGGCATCCGACGCCTCGAGGCTCAGCTGCGAGCGGGCGGGACCATCTGACTTCCGACTTCCGCTCGTTTTCTGCAGTTCGCTTGCTGCTTCGGGAGGCTGCTGGAATGATTCGGTCGATGCGCGCTCTCGCCCTGCTCTTCGTCCTGTCCTGCGCCACTACGCCCACGACCAGCGTGGCGCCTGCCGTCACGCGCCCGTCGGACGACGCCGCTGCGGTCTTGCGGTCACTCGACCGCCTGGACGGCGAGCTCAACGCCAACGAGGCGGGTTTGAACGAACTGGAGAAGAAGGTGGACGAGCGCCTCCCAGCCGCCGTCCCACCCGGCACCCCCAAGAAGGGGCAGAGTCAGAAGCGCGACTGAGCGCGGCAGAACGCAGGCGAACACGTCGTCTATTCCGAAGCCTCTGTAGCGGCGGCCTTCTGGTCCGCAGCGCCTTGCGGCTGGGCCTTCCTCCCGGCGTGCCACTGCGCCAACGCGCCGCCCTAGTTCGTGGCGGGGCGCACGTCCACGAGGCGTAGCTGCAACGTCAGTTGTCCCTGCCAGTCGTTGAACTCGGGCTTGTAGGCGATGTCGATGAGCTCGCCCACGTTCGGGCAGCGCTCCCCCGCGCGGAACGCCACCGCGGGAAGGGTGAGCCCGTCGTGCCCCAGCTCCAGGCGGAAGTGCTCTCCGGTCTGGCCGACCGGACGGCGCCGGACGACCCGCACCCCTCTGGTGAGGAACGCCGGCTCGGGGTTCCCCGCGCCGAACGGTGCGAGGAGGTGCAGGTGCTCTAGCAGCTCGGTGGTGACGCGCCCGAATGAGAGCTCGTCGTCCAGCGTGAGCGTGGGCGTGAGCGACTCCTTGGGCGTTAGCGCTTCAGCGGCGCGAACGAACGCTTCCCGGAACGCCGGGAGGTTCTCCGGCGCGATCGTCACGCCCGCGGCGTGCGCGTGACCCCCGAACTGGATGAGGTGCTCGGCGCAGCGCTCGAGCCCGGCCAGCACGTCGAAGCCCGAGATCGAGCGCAGGCTCCCCTTGCCCACCCCGTCGACCAGCGCGATCACCGCGCAAGGACGGTGGAACCGCTCGACCACACGCGCGGCCACGATCCCGGCGACCCCGGCGTGCCACCCCGGATCCCAAAGAACATACGCAGCTGCCGACTCACCCTGTTGCTCCAGGGCCTGGGCGAGCGCCGACTTCTCGATGGTCTCCTGGATCCCGCGGCGCTCGGTGTTCTCTGCGTCGAGGCCCTGCGCGATCGCGAACGCCGCTTCGCCATCGTCGGTGGTGAGCAGCTCGAAGCACTTCATGGGCGAAGAGAGTCGGCCAGCGGCGTTGAGGCGCGGGGCCACCTGGAACGCCACCGCGGACGCCGTGACTGACTTCTGCCCCAGCGCCACGGCGCGGAGCGCGCGAAGCCCGGCCCGTCGGTCCGCGGCGAAACGGACGAGGCCGTGCGCGGTGAGGATGCGGTTGATCCCCCGCAGTGGCACGAGGTCGGCGATCGTCCCGATGGCAGCAAAGGGGAGCAGGTCCCGAACGTCTGGCTCCGGGGTCTCGAGGAAAGCGCCCCGCGCGCGCAGCTCGGCTCGGAGCGCCATGGCCAGGTGAAAGGCCAGCCCTGCCGCGCAGAGCTCCTTGAACCCGAACGTGCACTCCGGGTGGTGCGGGTTGATGATGACGCTGGCGTCGGGCAGGGGGCCGCTGGGCAGGCGGTGGTGGTCTACGATAATCACGTCGGCCCCGAGATCCCGCGCGACCTTCACGGCGCCCACTGCCGTGATGCCGCAGTCCACGGTGATGATCAGGCGCGCGCCGGCCGTGACCAGGTCGTTGACCCGATCCGGGTTGAGGCCGTAGCCGTCGCGGAACCGGTCAGGGAGGAAGACGGAGACCTTTGCGCCCACCGCGCTGAGGAACCGGAACAACGTGCTGGAGGCCGTCATGCCGTCCACGTCGTAGTCGCCATAGACCACGATGGGCTCCTCGCGCTGCATGACGGCGAGGATGAGCTGCACGGCGGGGTCCATCCCACGGAGGCCGGACGGCGACAGGAGGTCGGTTAGCCGCGGCTGCAGGAAGGTGCGAGCGGCGTCCGCCGTGGTGATTCCACGAGCAAGCAGGAGATGGGCGATGGGCTCGGAGAGCCCGGAGGCCTCGGCTAGGACGCGGGTCGCGTCCGCGTCGCGCTGCCGAACTCTCCAGGCGCGCGGGACGGCATGGAGGCTCTGCGTTGGCGCGGAGGGGGCGCTCACGCCGCGGCGGAGCTGGTCGACCCCGGACCGGCGAGCGCGCGGGCACGGCGCGCGGCGAGCCAGTTCTCGATGTAGATCGTGAAGGGCACCGCGACGGCGATGGACGAGTAGGTGCCGACGATGATGCCGAAGGTGAGCGCGAAGGCGAAGTCTGCGATGAGCCCGCCGCCCAGCGCCATGAGCGCGCACGTGACGAGCAGGGCCGAGCCGCCTGTGAGGACCGTGCGGCTGAGTGTCTCGTTGATCGAGATGTCGATCAGGCGCGAGAGATCCATGCCCTTCAGCTTCTCCTGGTTCTCTCGGATACGGTCGTACACCACGATCGTGTCGTTGATGGAGTACCCGATGATCGTGAGGATGGCGGACACGATCGGCAGCGTGAACTTGAGGCCCGCCAGCGAGAACACGCCCAGCGTGATGAACGCGTCGTGGACCAGCGAGATGACGGCGCCCGGACCGAAGCGGAAGTCGAACCGGAGCCCCACGTAGATCACGATGCCGATGATGGCGTAGATGAGCGCGAGGATGCCCTTGGCGAAGAGGTCGGCGCCCACGCTGGCGCTGACGGCGGTGGCCGACTCGACCTCGACCTTGTCGGCTCCGAACTGCTTCGTGAGCGCCGCCTCGAGGTCCGTCTGGATCTGCTGGAGGCTCACTGTGAAGACCCGGTCGGTCCGCGTCGCGAGCGCCGCGGCCTTCTTTGCGTCGTGCGCGCTCTTGGCCTGATCGTAGTCGTCGTCCGGGATCTTCTCGCCGGCCTTCTCACGCTCCACGAACGTGAGGTTGTAGTCCTTGAAGAACGCCATATCGAAGGCCTGCTCCTCGTCGGAGACCAGCTCGACGTCCTTGAAGCCGAGGCCACCCAGCGTGTCGGACAGCGCCTTCTTGGTGGCGTTGACCGGGGCAGGCTGCGCGAGGACGACGATGAACTTGTCCGTCTCTTCGGGACGGTCGATCCGCTCGGCACCGACGGCCTTCTTCATGGCCTCGCTGACCGCGGTGGCCCGCTCCGGCGTGAGCAGCGACGTGAGCTCCGTGTAGATCTGGAACTTCTGGACCGCCTCGCCCTTCGAGTTCACGTCGCCGACGTTGAACGTCTGGACCTCGATCTGGCCGGGGTCGGTGCCGAGGCGCTCCTTGATCAGCGCGCCGACGGCGTCACGGATGCCGTCCGCCGAAGCGTTGGCGTCCGTCTTGAACGCGGCGATGACCTTGGTGCCACCCTTGAAGTCGATGCCCAGATCCAGCCCGCGCACCGAGAGCGAGAGGATCGAGACCAGCGTGAGCAGGCCGCTGAAGAGCATGAAGCGGTTGGCATTGGCCATCCACGGAAAGGACACGCCCGGCTTGATGGGCTCTCTGAAGGCAGGTCGCATGGGGAACGTTCTCCGCTTCGGGTCTTAGATGCTCACGTAGTCCCACTTCTTGGTGACTACCAACCACTCGAACACCATGCGGGTCACGACGACCGCGGTGAACATCGTGGTGGCAATCCCCGCGAGAAGGGTGACCGCGAAGCCGTAGATGGGGCCGGTGGTGTAAACCAGCATGATGAACCCGGCGAGAGCCGTGGTGAGGTTGGAGTCGAAGATGGTCCAGAAGGCTCGGTTGTAGCCCTGGTCGAGCGCCGCTCGGAAGCTCTTCCCAGCCCGGAGCTCTTCCCGGATTCGTTCGTTGATGAGCACGTTGGCATCTACGGCCATACCCACCGTGAGCACCATACCCGCGATACCCGGGAGGGTGAGCGTGGCGTTGAAGGCCACCATCAGGGCGATGAGCAGGATGATGTTCACGAGGACGCCGACCATCGCGATGGTCCCCGCCAGCCGGTAGATGTAGATCATGTAGAGGACCACCAAGCCGGCGCCCACGATGAACGAGATGACCCCGTTCCGGATCGAGGCGTGGCCAAGCGAGGGCCCGACCGAGTGGTCGTGCACCTTGTGGACCGGCGCGCTGTAGGCGCCCGTGGTGAGCACCGTCACGAGCGCGTTGGCGTCCGCGGTGGCCTCGGAGCTGGCCGTGCGGCCGAGCGTGATCTTGCAGCGCCCGCCGAGGATCGGCTCGCTGATGTTCGGAGCCGACTTCACCTCGTCGTCCAGCATGATCGCGAGCTGCTTGTCGACGTTCTCCTGGGTCAGCTCGCCGAAGTCCTCGGCGCCCTGGCTGTCGAAGTCTACGCTCACGTACGGCTCGCCGGTGGTCTCGTAGGCCACCATGGCGCGGGTGATCTTGTCGCCGCCCACCGAGATGGACCGCTCCTTGCCGCTGTTGGCGCCGACGCGCATGTTGCGGACCACGTAGATGGCCTGCCAGCCCTTGGAGATGTCCTTGTTGGTGGCGGGGTCCTTCTCCATGAGCTCTTGGAAGCCGACCATGTGGTCCTGATCCAGGAGAGCCGGCTGGGCCTTCGCCGCGCGCTGCTCGTCCACCCACCGGAAGAAAGACAGCAGCTCGCTCTTGCGCGTGGCCGTGAGGGCGCCGCTCTCGAGCTTGAGCGTGTTGACCTTGCCCTGGTTCGCGGCGCCGTAGGCGTCGAGGTCGGCCTTCAGGCCGCCGAACGGCGAGCCCTGACCGACGAGCCGGAACGCCAGCTGGGCCGTCTGGCCGACCATGCCGCGCACCAGGTTCATCTTGGACCGCTCCACGCCGGGGAGCTGGATGTCGATGTCGGCGTCGCCTGCGCGCCGGACATCGGGCTCGACCAGACCGAACGCGCTGATGCGCTTCCGGATGATGTCGAGGGTCTGCGTGATGATCTCGTCCTTGAGCCGCGTGGACTCGTCGGGGCGGAGCACGAGCTCGATGCTGTCTGCGGTGGTGGAGCCCTTGCCGTACTTGGGGTCGACCCAGCGCGCAATGAAGTCGTCGTCCACCGCGGCGATCGCTGCGCTGGTCTCAGCGCCCAGCGTGAGCCGCGCGGTGGTGTAGTCGATGCGCTCGATCTTGACGTCGGCGCGGAGGCGCTCGACCTCTTTCGCGTCGACCCCCTCCTGGTCCTCGAGCTTGCCCAGCTTCTGCAGGATCATCCGGTCGCGGAGCAGGGTGGCGAGCTTGCCCGTGTTGTCGCCGATCGACCGCTTGTAGTCGACGGTGTACCGGAGCTCGAGGCCGCCCTGAAGGTCCAGCCCGAAGGCCAGGCGCTTCCAATCGGAGAAGACGGCGAGATCGCCGAGGCCGAGCGAGGGCAGGGCGTAGATGATGGCGAGCACGGTGACGGTGAACGTCGTGATCGCCTTCCAGTTGCGCTTCTTGTTCATCTGACGCTCCGCCTACTTGGCCGGCTGGGGTTTGGCATCGGGCGCCGACTTGGCGGCGGCCGGCTCACCGACCTTCTTGCCCACTTGCGACTTGAGCACCCGGATCCGGGTGTCTTTGGCGATCTCAACGACGACCGCCTGGTTCTCTTCGTCGAAGCCCGTGATCTTGCCGAAGATGCCCGCGTTGGTGAGCACCTGGTCGCCTGGCTTCAGGCTCTCGAGCAGCGCCTTGTGCTCCTTCGCCTGCTTGTTCTGCGGCCGAATGATGAAGAGCCAGAAGAACAGGCCCATCGCCGCGATCGGGAGCAGCATGCCGAGCGCGCCGGGGCTCTGCGGGGGGGCGGCCTCGGAGGTGACCGGGGCCGCAGCACCCGTAGCACCCGCAGCGGGGGCCGCGGCGGGCTTGGCGCCCGGGATCTCGGCCTGGGCCCACGCGGGGCTGGAGGTCAGGAGGACGAAGGCAGCCAGGGTGGCGCCGAGCCAGGACATGATCAGAACCTCTTGAGTTTACTCCGATTTTTCGGCGGTGGCCGGAAAATTGGGTGCGTACGGATACCACCGGGGGGCACCCGGGTCAATCAGAAGAAGGGGCCACGAGCGGCTCGTGGCCTTTGCTCGCGCGGGGCGCGGACGCTCGGCGGGCGAGGAAGGCGCTCTGGAACGCCGCGTAGCGGCCCTCGATGATGGCGGCCCGGGCCTCGCGCATGGTCTCGAGGTAGAAGTAGAGGTTGTGGGCCGTGATTGCCATGAGCGCGAGGATCTCGCCCGACTTGTAGAGGTGGTTGAGGTAGGCCCGCGAGAAGCGCCGGCACGTTGGGCACGCGCACTCGGGATCCAGCGGGGCATCAACACCGATGTGCGCCTTGTTCTTGATCAGGACGTTCCCGTCTCGCGTGAACGCCATGCCGTTGCGGCCGTTTCGCGTGGGGAGGACGCAGTCGAACATGTCGACGCCGAGGCCCACGCACGTCACGAGGTCTTCCGGGGTGCCCACCCCCATGAGGTACCGGGGACGGTCGGTGGGCAGCTGCGCCGCCGTGTGGGCGCACACATCCCACATGAGATCGATGGGCTCGCCGACCGAGAGCCCGCCGATCGAGAAGCCGTCTACGTCCAGCCCGCCGAGGTCTTCGACATGGCGGGTGCGCGCGGCCTTGTCGGTGCCGCCCTGGACGATGGAGAAGATGGCGCCGCGGGTGCGCGCCGCGAGGCAGCGCCGGGCCCACGCCGACGTGTATCTCATCGACTCTGCGAGCTGTTTCGGCGTGCAGGGGTGGGGTGGGCACACGTCGAGCGGCATCATGATGTCGCTGCCCAGCGCCTCTTGCACCGCGACGCACGACTCCGGCGTGAGCTCGAGGAGCCGCCCGTCCAGGTGTGAGCGGAAGCGCACGCCGTCGGGCGTGAGTTTGCGGAGCCCGGTGAGGCTGAAGACCTGAAAGCCGCCGGAGTCCGTGAGGATCGCGCCGTCCCAAGCCATCATCTTGTGGAGGCCGCCGAGAGACTTCACCAGCTCGGGTCCAGGCCGGTTCAGCAGGTGGTACGTGTTGCCCAGACAGATCTTGGCCCCCAGCGCGGAGAGCGTGGCCGGGTCCACGGCCTTCACCGTGCCTGCCGTGCCCACGGGCATGAACACGGGCGTGGGGATCACGCCGCGCGGCGTGTGCAATAGGCCGGCTCGGGCGGCGGTGTTGGGGTCGCGCGCTTCTTCGGTGAAGCCGAGCCAGGGGCTGCGGGCGCCGGGTATCAGCTGATCCACATCGCGTCTCCGTACGAGTAGAAGCGGTAACCGCGGTCCACGGCCTCTCGGTACGCCCCGAGGACGGCGTCGAGGCCGGCGAAGGCTCCCACCAGCGCGATGAGGCTGGAACCTGGGAGGTGGAAGTTGGTGAGGAGGGCATCGACCGCCCGGAACGAGTACCCGGGTGTGATGAAGAGGTCGGTGGGGCCCGACCAGGCTCGAACGCGACCCGAGTCTCCACCGGCGGCCTCCAGGGCGCGCACCGCGGTGGTCCCTACCGCGACCACGCGGGTGGCCTCGTTCACCAAGCGCGCCGTTGCCTCGGGGATCACTACTGGCTCGGCGTGCATCTCGTGATCCTCGACGCGCTCGGTGCGGATGGGCCGGAAGGTCCCTGGGCCCACGTGCAGCGTGATGGTGGCGAAGCGGGCGCCTCGGGCCTCCATGGCGGCCATGAGCTCCGGCGTGAAGTGGAGCCCTGCCGTGGGCGCAGCGACCGCACCCAGCTCTCGGGCGTAGACCGTCTGGTACCGGTCCGTGTCTGCGGCGTCGGCCGGCCGGTCGAGGTAGGGAGGCAAGGGGATCTCACCCACCTCTGCGATCAGCGCCTCGGCGTCCTCCGAGAAGCGCAGGGCCACGTGGCCGTTGCCCAGGTTCGCCACCACCTCGAGATGGGCGCGCGGCGCGCCGTCCGCGGAGCAGAGTCGCAGCTGTGCGCCGGGCCTCAGGGGCTTCGAGGCACCGTAGAGCGCCTCGGCTTCGTTGCCCCTCACCGAGAGGATCAGCAGCTCGACGCGTCCGCCCGTGAGCTTGTGCGTGACGAGGCGCGCGCGCCGGACGCGCGTGTCGTTCAGCACCCACACGTCGCCCGGGCGGACTCGCTCCACCAGGGATGACACGGTCCCCGCATCGGCGACGTCGCCACTCTGGCGATCCAGGGACAGGAGCCGCGCCGCGGTCCGCTCGGGAGCGGGCCACCGCGCGATGCGGTCCGGGGGGAGGTGGTAGTGGAGGTCGCCAAGGCGCATGGGGCGCGGAGGCTTACCCGCCCGATCCCCCCGGGTCAATGCATGTCTGCGCTGCGCGATACCGAGAATCTTGGCACCGACCCCCGGCGCGGTTTGAATCTGCGGTTACCGCGACCGTCCCTGGCTTCGGTGTCGGAGGTCTTCCATGTCGAGAGTCATTCTGGGTCGTTCGGTCGCCGTCTCCCTTGTCGTAGCCACCCTCGCGGGAACCGCGACCGCGGGACCGCCGACCTTGGCGGAGCGTTTCCCCGCCGGAGAGAAGAAGGAGTTCGGCGGCATGGTCGACGGCCGGCTCGGCTTCGGCATGCTCGACGAGGACTTCTTCGTCTCGATCAACGTCGGGACGGTGCTCACCTGGTGGAAGCTGGGCGTGGGCATTCAGGTGCCCCTGCGTTTCCGCGCGGTGGACAACGCGCCGGAGCAAGGCACGGTGCTGCGCGAGGAGGACTGGGACGAGGCGTCGGACTGGACCCGCGTCCTCCGCTTCGTCTCGTGGGGAACGCCCGACGAGTGGCTCTACGCGCGCCTCGGCGTGCTCGAGGGCACCACGCTCGGCCATGGCTCCATCGTCGACCGCTACATGAACGTGATCGACGCCGACCACTATCAGACCGGCCTGCAGTTCAAGCTGGACCTCGACCTCGCCGGCGGCGAGCTCTTTCTCGACAACCTCATCGACCCCGAGATCTTCGGGATGCGCGGCTTCTTCCGGCCCTTCCAGATGTGGGATGCAGCTCCGGAGCTGAGCAAGACGCTGGAGCTCGGCATCACGATGGTGGTGGATGGCGTGGCGCCCCTCGAGTACACGCGCCAGTCCACCCTTGGGACCTGCGCCGGCGGCGTGCAGTGTCCGCTGCGCCAGGTGACGGAGGACGGCGACGTGATCACCAGCGCGTCCCAAGCGTTCCTCTTCGGCTTCGACCTCAGCTGGACGTGGCGACCGATCGACTGGTTCGCGCTGCGCCCCTACTACGACTTCGGTCTGCTCGGGCAGACCGGGGGCACGGGCAACCACCTTGGCGTCTCGGCCACCTTCGACGTCAAGGGTGCGGTGACCATCGGGACGCGCGTGGAGTACCGGGCGATCTCCGAGGATTACGCCCCGTCCTACGTCAACAGCTGGTACGAGGTCGAGCGGGTGGACTTCGCCGAGAACCCTGCTCCCAAGGGCATCGACTTCGACCGCGTCACCAAGCTCGACTACTTCAAGCGCAAGGACGAGCTGGGCGAGGAGGACACGGTCCACGGCTGGCACGCCAGCCTCGACGTGACCATCCTCGACACAGTGACCGTTTGGGCGCTCCTCGAGGATGTCCAAGGACCGGACAACGCCAACCTCACCATCGGGCTCTCCCTGCCTTACATCGCCGGGGTCCGCGCGCAGGTCTACTACGCCAAGCGCAACTTCGATGAGCCGGCGGAGGCATTCGACCTTGATCGTGGGCTCCTGGTCGCTGACGCGCGCTACAAGTTCTGGGGCCCGATGTTCGTGTACGCGGCCTACTCGCGGGAGTGGAAGGTGAACAAGGACGCCACCTCCGAGGACTTCGGCCAGTACGAGACGCTGAACGACTGGGACCTGGGCGTGGGCGCTGAGTTCACGTTCTAGGAGATCCGCGTCTTCCCGCGTAGAAACAGGATATTCGACGCCGTTGGCTGCGGGGGGCTCACCCCCCGGCGGACCCGCCGTAGGGGTCGTATCGAACACCGGCATCCGCCTGCGCGGAGCGGCGTCTCATCGCCTTACGCGCATTCGAAGTTTGACGCCCCTTCGGGGCACCCCCTAACATCCCGCGGTTCGACGCGGGTCGCCCGCGATGAGGATTGGATGCCCACCCGCCCGCGTGCCACCGGCCTGCTCGCAACTCTCCTGCTCGTCGTGAGCGCTTGCGCCCCAGCGTTCATCCCCGGGACCTCGGTGGAGGACACGCCCGAGAACCGCGACGTGGTGGGCTCCGTCGAGCTCTACCGGAAGGCAATGGAAGACCGCGACGAGGCCACGCTTCTGCGCATGGTGTCTCGGCGGTACGGCGAGAACGGGTCCACGACTGACACGCCCGACGACGACTATGGCTACGAGACCCTCACGGGGCGCGTCCTGCCGAAGCTCCACGACAACATCAAAGAAGTGCAGTACCGGGTCATGGTGCGCCGAATCGGCATTCACGCCGATCGCGCCTTCGCCGAGTACGAGTACGTCGCGCGCTTCTTGTTCTCGGAGGGCGGTCGCGATCGCTGGCAGGCGCTGAACGACTTCAACCGCCTCGACTTCATCCGCGAGGACGGCGTCTGGAAGATCGAGAGCGGGCTCTAGTCTCCGGCCGGAACGAACGCCGCCCGCGCCGCGTTTAGCTTCAGTTCCTGCCTGTGCGGCGTGCGCCTTCGCGCCCCAGCAACATTGGCGGTGTGCGGAGCCCCCATGCTCAGAGTCTGGTCCTTGGTTCTCACGTTGGCGGCCGCCGCGCCGAGCGCGCTCGCCGGGCCCCTCGAGACGGCGCAGTCTCAGGCGCTGCGGGGCGACTACGCCGAGGCTGTGGGCACGCTCGAGGCCGCGGCCAAGGCGGCGCCCGGGCCGGACGTCTCGGTGGCCCTAGCGCGTGCTTACTTCGACGTCGGCCGCTACGAAGACGCCCAGAAAGCCCTCGCCTCCGCCGCGGGGGCCACCACCGACGAGGTGGCCGAGCGCCGGGAGCTGCTGGTCGCCCGGCTGGAGGCGGAGCAGGGGAGCTACGCCGCGGCGCAGAAGCGGCTCAGCACGCTGGTGAAGCGCCGGCCGCGGTCGTACGAGGCTCGGGTCCTGCTCGGTGAGGTCCAGTACCTCACTGGCACGCCGCGCTCGAAGCTCACGGAAGCGGACGCGATCGCCGACTACTACTCGGATGGCGAGGTCACCACGGCTCGCGACCTGGCGTGGCTCGGCCGGGCGCTGACGCTCACGGAGTACTACAAGAACGCCAACACCGTCTTTGGCGAGGCGCTCGAGGTGGATCCCCACGAGCAGCTCGCGCACTACTACTGGGCCGAGCTCTTCCTTCTCGCGGGGCGAAACGAGAAGGAGGCCGACACGTCCCTCAAGGAGGTGTTGAAGCGCAACCCAAATCATCCGGGCGCGCTCACGCTGACGGCGCTGATCGACCTGTCCAGCGACAACGACGCCGCGGCGGCCCTGGGGCACGCGCAGAAGGCGCTCGCCGTGAACCCGCGCTGGATGGACGCCCACCACGCGGTCGCCCGCGCCTACCTCGCCACCGAGCAGTACGCCGAGGCCATGCAGGCGCTCGTGGCGGCGAGAGCGCTGAACCCGAGGCACCCCCGCACCCTGGCGCTCCTCGCTGGGACTGCGTTGCTCCTCGAGGACACCGCCGGCTTCAACGCCGCCATGAAGCAGGCGCTGGCGGTGAACAAGCGCTACGCCGAGGGGTGGCACCTGATCGCCGAGCTCGTGGACACGCGCCACCGCTACGCCGACGCCGTGGCTTTCGAGCGAAAGGCCATCGCCCTCGACAAGGAGTACTGGCCGGCCTGGGTGGGCCTTGGACTCGGCCTCTCTCGCCTCGGCGACGACGATGAGGCGGCGAAGGCGCTCGAGACCGCGTTCGAGAACGACCCGTTCGACGTGCTGGCCTACAACCTCACCGAGTTCTTCTACGACGGCGCGAAGAAACGCATGGTCTGGGAGGAGATGCCCCCATGGCGCGTGCGCTTCGACCAACACGAGCGCGCCCTTTTGAGCCCCCTGGTGCGACCCGTCCTGGCGCGCGCCTGGGAGCACTACAGCTCGACCTATGGTTTCCGGCCGAAGCCCCCGCTCCACATCGAGTACTTCCCGGACCGGAAGATCTTCGCGGTTCGGACGGTGGGCACGCCGGGGCTCGCGGCGCACGGCGTCTGCTTCGGCCACGTGGTCACCCTGGTGAGCCCCTCCAACGCCGATCATGCTTGGCCCATGGTCCTCTGGCACGAGCTGGCGCACATCTGGCACCACCAGATGTCTGACGGGCGCGTGCCCCGGTGGTTCACTGAGGGCCTCGCCGAGCTCGAGACCACGCTGGCCCAGCCTCACTGGAAGCGCGAGATGGACGCAGCGCTCTACGCGGGACTCGAGGCGAACAAGCTCGAGGGTATCGCCCGGTTCAACACGATGTTCACGCAGGCAAAGAGCATTCAGGACATCGTGCTCGCCTACTACTACGCCACGCAGGTGACCCGATACATCCACGGGCGCTGGGGGCGCGCCGCCTTCCCGAAGATGTTGGCGGCGTGGGGCGCGAAGCAGCCCACCGAGGTGGTGTTTCGGGAGGTGCTCGGCCTTGAACTCGCCGAGTTCGACGCGGCCGTCAGGGAGTGGCTGCGGAGCGAGTGGCTCGCCCGTTTCGCGAGCTCCCCCACCGGTGGGGCCACGGGCGACGGGAGCATCGCGGCGGTGGAGGCTGCTATCAAGGCGGGTCAGTGGGCCGAGGTGGCGGAGCGGCTGGACCGGCTGTTCGCAGAGCAGAAGGACAGCGCCACCCTCAGAGAGTGGCGCGCCCGGGCGGCGGAGAGCCTCGGCGACGCGGAGGGCATGGCGAAGCACTGCGACCGGGGCCTCGAGCTCGAACCCGAGCGGGAGAGCCTCCAGAAGCTGGCCGGAACCGCATACGCGAAGATCGGTGTGAAGGCCGGTCAGTACGCGCTGCTCCAACGGCTCGCCGATACGCGCGAGGACGATCTCGGGCTGATGGTGGCCGCGGGCTGCCTCGCCGAAGAACTGAATGACGTTGCGGGGTTACGGCGTTTCGCCGCGCGTGCCCTGGAGATCGCCCCGTTCCAGAGGGAGGCGCGGGTGTTGCTGGCGAAGGCCAAGCTCGCCGACGGCCGCGCCGCAGAGGCGCTGGAGGAACTGGAGACGGCGCTCGGCTTGCCCTCGGACGTGGATCCCAAGGAGCTCCTGACCGTGAAGGCCCGCGCGCTGCTGAGCCTCGGGCGCCGCGAAGACGCGCGGAAGGCCGTGGAGAAGTACCTGCCGCCCGGCGGAGACGTGGAGGACGCCCTGCGGAAGCTCCAGGAGGTCGAGCTCTAGTCCTACAGCTCCTAGCGGACCAGCCGCGAGACCACCTTGAACGCGTCGGTGCCGGCGCGACCGCACCACTGAAACACGACGGACTCGGAGACGGTGATCACCGCCCCGGCGCCCCGCAGGAGCTCGAGGGCCGTCGCGCGGTCCGCGGGTGATCGGGAGGCGACGCCGTCGGCGACCACGTGCACGACGTAGCCCTCGTGGAGGAGGTCGAGCGCCGTCTGCAGCACGCAGACGTGAGCCTCCACCCCCAGGAGTACGGCGGTGCGCCGACCCGTGGCGACCATCGTGGCGCGCAGCTCCGGGTTCGCCCAGGCGCTGAACTCGAGCTTCGGGAGCGGCGGCGACGGGAGCAGCGAGGCCACCTCGGGAACCGTGCTCCCGAGACCCTTCGGGTACTGCTCGGACGCCAGCACCGGGACGTCGAAGGGTCGTGCGCCCTCCACGACCACGCGCGCGGCGCGGAGCGCGGCGGTCATCTCGGCGCCCGCCATCGCTGGGACGAGGCGCTCCTGGAGGTCGATGACGAGCACGAAACAGCTGGCGGCGTCGAGGCGTTCACGCATGGCGCGAGTCTGCCAACGCTGGCGCGGCCTGTCGAACCGTGATGGAGTCGCGCGATGCGCACCGATCCGCTCGTCGATCGCCTCGTGGCCCTCGCCCTCGAAGAAGACCTGGCCCTCGGCGACCCGACCACCGAGGCCACAGTCCCGGCGGGGCTCGCTGGTCTTGGCCGGATCGCCGCCAAGGCCCCTCTCGTGCTCGCGGGAACCGAGGTGGCGCTGCGCGTCTTCCACGCGGTGGATCCGGCGATCGAAGTGGAGCTCCAAGCGGACGACGGCGCGTCGCTCGGACCGGGGGCGCTGATCGGCCTCGCTCGCGGGCCGGTCGACTCCCTGCTCCGGGCGGAGCGGACGGCCCTCAACTTCCTCCAGCGCCTCTCCGGGGTGGCCACGCTCACCCGCCGCTTCGTCGAAGCGGTCGAAGGGACCGGGGCGACGATCGTCGACACCCGGAAGACCACCCCAGGGTGGCGGGTGCTAGAGAAACGCGCTGTGCGCGCGGGTGGCGCACGGAACCACCGCATGTCGCTGGGCAGCGGCGTGCTGATCAAAGACAACCACGTGGACGCCGCCGGGGGGGTAGCCCGCGCCATCGCAGCGGCGCGCTCTACAGCGCCTCACCTCCTCGCCATCGAGGTCGAGGTCCGCGATCTCGACGAGCTCGACGAGGCGCTCGGAGCCGGCGTGCAGCTGGTGCTCCTCGACAACCTCACCCCCGATGTCCTTCGAGTGGCGGTGCAGCGTGCGCACGCCGCGGGCGTGCTCACCGAGGCCTCCGGAGGGGTGCGACTCGAGAACGTGCGCGCGATCGCGGAGACCGGCGTTCGGCTGATCTCGGTGGGTGCGCTCACCCACAGCGCAACTGCGGTCGATATCCACATGAAGGTCGCCCCGGCTCCGTGATGACCGAGCGTTTTCAGGTGGTGCGCAAGGGCGTGGTGGGCTCCACCCTGGACGAGGCGCTCGCGCTGTACGCCGCCGGGGTGTTCCACGGCGTGGCGGTAGTCGCTGAGGAACAGACGGCTGGCCGCGGACGGCGCGGGCGCACGTGGCATTCGCCCCCCGGGCACCTCTATCTGAGCGCGCTCGTACGGCTCGCGGTTCCCCCGGCAGCGGCTCCCGGCCTCACGCTGGATGTGGGGCTGGCCGTTCTCGAGGCCCTCGAGGCGCCCGAAGCGCGGCTGAAGTGGCCGAACGACGTGCTCGCGCGCGGGCGGAAGCTCGCCGGCGTGCTGGTGACCGTCGCCGGGACGCACGAGCGCACCACCGATTTAGTGATCGGCATAGGCGTCGACGTGGCTCCGCTCGACGACACGGCGCGGGCCCTCTCCGCGATCAGCCTGGTTGAGCTCGTGGACGACCCATCGCTCTCGACCGTCGAGGGGCGCGTCCTGGATCGCCTGGCGTTCCGTTGCGCGGCTTACGAGGAGCGCGGCGGGGTTGACCGCGAGGCGTGGCTCCGAAACAGTACGGCGCTTGGCGCGCGGGTTCGAGTGAGCGAGCCAGGGCGGCAGCCCGAGTCCGGCGTCGTGACCGGCCTCGGGCCCGAGGGGAGCCTCATCGTGCGGTTCGCCGAAAGCGAGCGCGCGGTGATCACCGGAGACGTCACGGTCGAGTCGGAGCAGGGATGAGCGACGCGGAAGGCATGCTGCTGGTCGTCGATGTGGGAAACACCAACATCGTGCTGGGCATCTACGACGGGCAGACCCTGGTGCAGCACTGGCGGCTTGAGACTCGCAAGTCGCGCACCTCGGACGAGTACGGAGTACTGCTTCACCAGCTCTGCGCGTTGTCGGGCGTGGAGTCTGCCCGCATCGAGTCGATGATCCTGTCCTGCGTCGTGCCGCCGCTGGTCGAGCCCATGGTGCACCTCGGCAAGCGCTTCCTCGGCTGTCAGCGGATCGTCGTGGTCGGTCACGGCACCAAGACCGGCATGCCGATCCGGTACGAGAACCCCCGCGAGGTGGGCGCTGACCGCATCGTGAACGCCGTCGCGGCGTTCGAGCACGTCCGTCGCAGCTCCCCGGTTATCGTCTGCGACTTCGGCACCGCAACCACGTTCGACGTCGTCTCGCGTCAGGGGGAGTATCTCGGGGGGGCGATCGCCCCTGGAATCAACGTGTCCCTCGACGCCCTGTTCCACCAGGCGTCCAAGCTCCCGCGGATTGAGTTGGTTCGCCCGCGGGACGTCATTGGGCGCAACACCGTCGCCAGCATGCAGTCGGGAGTGCTCTTCGGCTATGTGGGGCTCGTCGACGGCATCGTGCAGAGAATGATCGAGGAGCTGGGTGATCAGCCCGCCGTACTCGCGACCGGCGGGCTGGCGTCGCTGATCGGCAACGAGAGCCGCACGATCCAAGAGGTCCTCCCGTTCCTCACCCTCGAGGGGCTTCGGATCCTCTACGACCGCAACCGCAGCTGAGACGCCGCGGCCAGGCTCCAGGAGCGCCCCGTATTGGCGGCGACGTCCCTGAGACCCAGGCGCTCACCGCGCCTCCGCGGTCCTCAGGAGTTGACCGTCATGTGTGTCGCCCGGTTGCGACCTGACCGCTTCGACTCGTAGAGTCCCTGATCCGACGTGTCGAGCAGGAGCTTCAGCGTGGCCTCGACAGCGGGCTGAGTGAGGGCCCTGCCGCGCCAAGTGACCACGCCGAGCGATGCCGTGACAGGCACCTTCCCCGCCGGTGTGCGGATGTCGATCGCCTCGATCGCCATCCGGAGCCGCTCCACGGCGACACGTGCGCCCGGCTCGTCCGTTTCGGGGAGCACGCAGCACAACTCCTCGCCTCCGAGCCGCGCCGTGATCTCGGTCTGCCGAAGCGTCTCCCTCATCACCCGCGCCACCGCGACCAACACCTCGTCGCCGGTCGCGTGACCGAACGTGTCGTTGACTCGCTTGAAGTGGTCGAGGTCGATCATCACAAGGGTCAGCCACTGGCCAGAGCGCGAGTGTCGCTGGATCTCGCCGCTCGACACCTCCTGGAACCGGCGACGATTCAGGAGCTCCGTGAGCGGGTCGATGAACGCGATCTGTTCGAGCTTCCGGTTCGCCTCCTCGAGCTTCCGCATCAGCGCCCGCTTCTCCTCGAGCGCCTGCTCGAGGCGCTGGGTGAGCGTCTCGTAGTCGTTGTTGGCCGCGACGAGGCACTGGTTGGCGGCGCGCAGGATCTCCTCGAACCGCGGCTGCGCCGCGACCCGCAGGCCGAGTGACTGCGCCGCCTCCTCGACGGCTGCCGGGATGGCCTCGAAGATCGCGTCCGCGTCCTCGGGCTTCAGCCCGAACAGCTGGCCCAAGACTCGCCTCGACCGCGCCAGGGCGGCCGTTGCGTCCTCGCTGCCGTAGATCGACGCCACGTAGTCGGCGGCTTGCGCGATCCGGCAGGCCTCGCGGTGGTGCACGGGGACGACCGGCGCCTCCGGAGTGTGGTGGCACGCCATCGGGAGCGCGATCCCGGCCGGCAGATTCCACGCTCGTGCGAGCTGGAGGCCGATGGCGTCGTGCGTGAGCCCCGCAGATCGCTGTTCGGCCTCTCGGCGTTCGTCCGGGCCCATCTTTCTCCACTCGGGCCACTGCGGAGCGAGGTCGGGGCGGACGAAGAACAGGGCGAGGACACCGAAGTCGGCAAGGAGCCCGAGCGTGAACGCCTCGTCTCCATCGAACCCGACCCGCCGGGCGATGAGGCGTGCCGCCACGCCGCGGCGGAGCGCGTCTTCCCAGTAGCTCATCAGGTCGAACTTCGGGATCGCGCCCGGCCGCACCGCGTCGCGCACGGCCAAGCAGAGCGCCAGGTTGCGGAGCGCCCGGTTGCCGAGCAGGGTCACTGCCTGGACCGCCGTCTTCACCTCGCGCTTGGCGCCGAAGAACGCACTGTTGACCACCCGCAGGATCTCGGCGGTGAGCACGGGATCACGCGCTACCAGCTCCGCGAGCGCTTGCGCACCCGTGCCTGCGTCCGAGCACGCCTGGAGGACGCTCGCGGCGGCCGCCGGTGGTGAAGGGAGGTCGGAGGGTTTGATTGCTCGGCCTGCCAGAGGATCCGCCGGGCCGGGGGGAACGCGCGGTGGACCAGACAACTCTCCGGCTCGATTGGGAAGCGGGACAGGCGGAGCTTGCCATTGGGGGGTGACGGCGGGCGTGTTCACGGGCGAGGCTCTCCGTGTTCGAGGTTGGGGGACCACCGACGAGATCGAGTCACTTGGCGGCCTTGTCTAGCTCAATCGAGTCAGGTCGTATGACTCGTTAGGACTTTCTCGGGTGGGACTACCCGCCCAACGCCGACCTGGAACGCTTGCGGCACGGCGCGAGCGAGTGCATATGAGGGACGTTCCAAACAGGAGTTCGCAATGACGCTGCCGCTCGACGCCGTTCCCGAGGCTCTCCGTAAACATCTGGCGCCGGAAGCCCCCGAGCAGATGCGGATGATGTTGGCCCGAGCGCTCCTACCGATGCCGGCTTCGGACATCTACGTCGTGCTCTCTTTCCTGAGCTCGTCGGCCTCGGGGGAAGTCCAGGCCACGGCGCGAAAGAGCATCGCTGACCTGAAGCGACCGGTGCTCGAGGGCATCTTCAAGGACGCCAAGAACCCCCGCCTGCTCGAACACGCGCTAGCGGAGAACATCGCCGACGAGGGCTACACACAGCTTCTGCTCCTCAACGCTAATACTCCGGACACCGCGGTCGAGTGGGCAGCGCGTCGGCTCAAGGGCGCGTTGCTCGAGCTCATCGCGAGCAACCAGACCCGACTCCTCCGTCACTCCAGAATCGTCGAGGCGATCTATTTCAACCCGGACGCCCCGATGGCGCTCACGAACCGCGTCTTCGAGACGGCGGTGCGTGGTGGGCTCGACCTGTCGCATGTGCCGGGATACCGCGAGATCTACGAGGCCATCTTCGGTCGGGAGGCCGCCAAGAAGCTCGCGGCCGAGGCGGAGCACCCGCCGGAGCCCGAGGAGGCGCCGCCGCCCCCGGATCCGGACGAGCCCAGGGAGGCGCCCCTCCCCCCCGAGATACAGGCGGCCATGGCCGAGGACGGCGGCGGCGACCGTCCGGGTGTCACCGAAGAGATCTTCTCTCAAGTCATGGCGGTGGTCACGGTCGACGATACGAAGCTCACACCCGAGGACGCGGAGAAAGCGGCCGCCACCGGGCGCGTGGGGCAGAAGCCCATGCACGCGCTCATCGAGGAGATGAACGTCCCTCAGAAGGTCCGGCTCGCCCTCGTGGGAAACAAGGCGGCGCGCGCCATCCTCATCAAGGACTCGAAAGCCGTGGTGGCGCTTGCCGTGCTGAAGAGCCCCCAGATCACGGACGGCGAGGTCGCGGCCTTCGCAAAGAACCGCGCACTGTCCGACCGAATCATCCAAATGATCTGCCGCAACCGGGACTGGACCCGTAACAAGGCGATCCAGATGTCGCTCATCAAGCACCCGAAGACGCCGATCACGTTCACCAACCGCTTCGTTCGGGCGTTGGGTCAGCGCGACCTCAAAGAGGTTTCGCGCAGCCGCGACGTGCCCGGCCATGTGGCGCGCCTTGCGAAGAACCTGCTTCAGGCCGCCCAAACGGGCGTGAAGCCGGGTGGCTGATGAAGCCGCGCAACGTGCGACGGGCCATCCGCCCGACTCGAGCAGGGTTCGCCGCTTCATAGGCTCCTTCTGGCCCGCTGTCAGCGGGGGGACTCCGGCGTCGCCCGACGAGCAGCGGGAGTTCCAGCGTTACGTCGGTTATTCGGTGCAGTTGCACGGACCGCGCCTCCTCGTCCTCCTTGCGCTGGTTGTCGTCCTCGCCTGGCCGCTGGACCCGCTTCTCCTCTCCGGTGACACCGCCGCGTTGTCGGCCTTCGCCTGGCTGCGATTCCACGCGTTAGGGGTGCTCCTCGTCGGCGCTTGGCTGGCTCCGAAGACGCCGTGGTTCCAACGGCATCCCGACGCAGTGCTCGCCGCCTTCGCTCTAACAGCCGCGGGCGGCGCCGCGTACTGGCTCGGCTCCATTGAGGGGTTCAACGGGCGCTGGTTCATCTACCTCGCCGTGTTGCCGCTCCTTGCGGTCCCCTTCGCTTCCAGCGGGTTCTTCCGGTGGCCCACGCTGGCGGCGCTCTTCGCCGTCCTCTGGGGGGGCTTCGCCCTCGGCGCCCCGACCGGGACCACGCGCCCGCACGAGTTGGCGGTTGGGGTGAGCTTCCTGGCGTTCACCACCGCGCTTGCCGGTGCACTCGGACAGGTCGTGTTCTCGTCGTCTCGCGACGCGTTCGTCTCGCGCATCCGGCTCGCTCGGCAGGAAGAGGTGCTGCGCGACCTCAATGAGAACCTGGAGGGCCGCGTCGCGGAGAAGGCCCTCGCGTTACGGCGCCTGGCGCGACACCTCGAGCGGCTGCGCGAGGACGAGCGCAAGTGGATGGCGCGTGAGATCCACGATGAGCTCGGGCAGGAGCTCACCGCCCTCCGCTACGCGGTCGCCCTGGCCCGCCTCTCGATGGGAGCGGAGGCGGCCGGCTCCCTGAACGACGTGCAAGAGCTGCTCGATCGCACCCGGACCACCATGCGACGGATCCTCGCCGCGCTGCGCCCGCGTGTCCTGGACGAGTTGGGCCTGGTCGCTGGGCTCGAATGGCTGGCGAAGGACCTGTCGTCCCGCGCGACCCTCGAGATCCAGCTCGAGGTAGAGCCTCCCGACCTGCAGCTCGAGGGCGACGGCGCCACCGTCGTCTTTCGAATCGTCCAGGAGGCGCTAAGCAACGTGCTGAAGCACGCGGAGGCCGGTCGCGCGTGGGTGCGCCTCAGCGTCGAGGCGGGTACGCTCGTATTGATCGTGGCTGACGACGGGCGGGGCCTCCCTCCGGAGGGCGACGGTCGAGCGGCTGACGTACAGCCCGGGCACGGTCTCGGTGTGCTCGGGATCCGAGAGCGGGCGGACGCGATCGGCGGGTCCGCCAGCCTCCGCGCGCGCCGCGAGGGGGGGACGGAGCTCCGTGTCGTGGTCCCGTATCCCATCTTCCCGGCGGAGGGAGAGGTAATCCCATGAGTGACCGTGTCATCCGGATCATGCTCGCCGACGACCACGCCATCGTTCGGCAGGGGATTCGCAAGCTCATCGAGACCCAGCCCGACCTCCGGGTGGTGGGCGAGCTGCCAGACGGCAACCAGGTGGTCGAGCACCTCAGCCGCGAGCCCGCCGACATCCTCGTGCTCGACCTCTCGCTGCCTCGCGTCAGCGGCGTAGAGTGTCTTCGGCGTATTCGCGAGGCAGACCTCCCGGTACGCGTCATCGTCCTGTCGATGTACCCCGAGGACCAGCTGGCTCTTCATCTCCTACGCGAGGGAGCGTCCGCTTACCTCTCCAAGGATCGCTCGCCTGAGGAGCTCCTCACGGCCATCCGGGTCGTGCACCGCGGCGAGCGGTATCTCACGGACACGCTGCGGAGCCTCGAGGTCCACTTGCAGGGCGGCGGGAGCTTGCCTCACGAGACGCTCACCGCGCGCGAGAGCCAGGTCTTTCAGAGGCTCATCGTCGGCCGGACGGTCTCGGACATCGCCGCCGAGCTCGACCTCAACGCCAGCACCGTCTCGAACCACGTCGCCAAGATCCGCGAGAAGCTCGACGCGGCCTCTGTCGGCGAGATCCTCCGCTATGCACACCGGGTGGGGCTCCTCTCATGACGCTCTCTACGCTCGTCAGCCTCGCGATGCTCTCGCCCGGCTTCAACCTGGATCTCCAGGTCCAGGGCTCCCTCGGCGTGCTCGCCCGCGTACCTGAGGCCCGAGGCTTTGGTGGTGTAGAGCTCTACAGCGCCGCGTCGGTCTTCGGCCTCGGCTTCGTGGCCGCCGCTGGCTACGAGCGCACGCCGGAGGCCGTGGACGGGGGGTACTTCTTCGGGGCCTTCCAGGCGCGGCCGCTCGCCTGGAGCGACCACGAGGCCCACCGCGACATCGACCTGCATGTTGCGTTCGGTGGGCTGCTCGGCGCCCTCGAGGGGCCGTCGTTCAGAGGGGCCGTGGTGGTGGCGCTGGGCGCCGACGTGCCCGTCATCCATTACGGGGACGACGAGGCCATCGCCCTCTTCGTTCAATACCGCGTGGAGCTCGCGAGCACCCAGGAGGAGGCGACCACCCACTTGCTCATGCTGGGCCTTGGGGTGCGCGTGGCGCAGTAGCCGGCCGGTCCGTCCGGGTCTCTTGGCGACGGGCACTGGCCCCCCTTCGCAGCAGTTGACCCCCGCTTGCATCACGGGCAGGCTCCGCGCCGCCCGACCCGAGGTGGGCGCACCGACACGCCCAAAAAGGAGGGCCCTGTGACCGAAAAGCTCGACGAGCTCTGTAACGCCACCATCAGCCTCGCTCAGGAAGCGCTCGAGGAGAACGGGGCGTTCCCGCCCTTCGCGGTCTACCTCCTCGCTGACGACGAGCTCGAGTTCCAGACCCTGGAGGACGAGGACGACACGATCGAAGACGCTGACCAGGCCATCGAGGTCCTGCGAGCCCGTGTCCGCGCGCGCCTCAAGGACGACCCCACCATCACCGGCGCAGCGCTCTGCACCGACGTGCTGCTGGACGGCACCCCCGAGAACAACGAGGCCGAGACGGACGCGATCTGCGTACACGTCGAGCTCCGCGAGGGCGAAGACTGCCTCGACGTGCTGGTCCCGTACGCCATCACCGAGGGTGAAGCGGGCGAGGGCGAGGCCGCCGAAGGCGAAGAGGGCACCGGCTCCATCGACTACCAGGACGCGTTTGCCGTCGAGGTCGATCGCGAGCTGTTCATCCTCGCGAACTGACCTGCCTCACGCCGCGACGCTGGGGTGGGGCTCCGAGACCCGGCATGGGTCTTGCTGAGCCGCCCGGCGTCGCGCGCTCAACTGACCCCAGGGGAATCAAATGCACCGTCCGCTCCGTCGTGTCGCTCTCTCGTTTCTTCTGGGTGCCGCGGCTTGTTCCGGCGAGTCGGCCGAGGTCCTGGACTCCGGCGAGGGCGTGACCGGGATCACCCCCGCGGTGGGCAAGGGCGACTCCAGCGCCGAGGCGATCTTCCTGGACTTCGAGTTCGACGCGTCCCTCACCGCCTCCAGCTGCTGGAACCCCGAGGGCCAGATCGAAGACCAGATGCTCTTCACGATCGGGCACTTCAACGGCGAGGGTGGCGTCGGTCGGATCGACCGGCTCGCGGTGAGCAATGTCACCACGTCGACCGAGGCGTCCGGCTGCAAGATCAACTACCACGGGCGCTTGCCGGTGGCCTGGCCGCGCGACCGGCAGACCCCCAGCACCTATACGCTGAAGCTCCCGGCAGACATGCGCTACGAGGCGCAGGAGCGCTTCGCGAAGACCTATCAGCAGTGCCTGGACCCCCACTCGCACGACGTAACCGCTGGTAACTTCTGGTACTACTACCGACCGAAGCAGTCCGGATGCAAGCTCTCGGACGCCGACA
This sequence comes from Pseudomonadota bacterium, assembly GCA_005776725.1. Classification (GTDB taxonomy): domain Bacteria; phylum Myxococcota_A; class UBA9042; genus SXOO01. The sequence continues at coordinate 25,020 of SXOO01000044.1, forward strand.
TCGTGAAGGCCGAAGCGAAGGTCTTCCCGTCCTCGATCCAGACCACCGGGAAGTACCCCGAGTACCACGAGGTGTGGGAGGACAACCGGCTCGAGGTCGTGGCGATCTTCGGCAAGTATGAGGACAACGCCACCACCTCCGCCGATGCGGGGATCAGCGCCTACAACCGCTTCTCGCAGCAAGCGAAGCAGCGCGCATCCAAGTTCGATGCCGCGTTCGCGCTCGAGCCTTCGGACCTCCCGCTCAATCCCGGGGTCCAGGCGCCGAAGTTCTCGGTCACCGCGAACCTCCCCGGCGGCCGGACGCTCCAGATCAAGGCGTTCCTCGTCGACAACGTGCAGCAGGCGCCCGAGACGTTCTGGGACGAGTACGAGACCCTCACGCCCACCGCCGACTTCATCGTCTACAACGGCCACGCGGGCCTCGGCGCCAACGTCCGAAAGCTGGCCCAGAAGGGCAAGTGGGTCCAAGGGCAATACGCCATCGTGTTCATGAACGGCTGCGACACCTACGCGTACATCTCGGACGCGCTGGCGGAGTCCCACGCCGCCGTGAACCCGAACGACCCCGAGGGCACGCTGCACCTCGACACGGTAGCCAACGCGATGCCGTCGTTCTTCTCGTCCATGTCGGCGGCCACGATGGCCATGGTCGACGGCCTGCTCGATTGGGAGCGCCCCAAGACCTACGAGCAGATCTTCAACAACATCGACTCGGCCGAGGTGGTCCTGGTCACCGGTGAGCACGACAACGTCTACGTGCCCGGCTACAACCCGAACCAGCCGCCGGTGGTGGTGGAGCCGTGGGGCGGCCTCGACGAGAAGGGCACCGTCACCCAGGAGCAGGAGATCCGCTTCGAGACCTCTGTGCTCGAGGCCGGGACCTACACCTTCGTGCTCGGGGGCACCGGCGACGCCGACCTCTACGTCCGCATCGGCGACGCGCCCACCACCAACGACTACGATTGCCGGCCCTACGCCGACGGCAGCGACGAGACCTGCGAGGTCCGGGTGAGCACGCCCGTCAAGGTGCACGTCATGGTGCGCGGATACGCCAAGACGAGCGACTTCTCGCTGGTCGGCGAGTAAGCCGCCGCAGGGGACTAGCGGCGCGACGGTTGAACCCGCGCGCCCCCTGCGCATAGACTCCGGGACCGTCCCGTCCCGGAGGTTACATGCGCGTCCTCGTTTCGATTGCCTTGGCCGCCGCGCTCGCGGCCTGCTCCACCAGCACCACTGAACAGATCATCGGCGGAGCCGACACGGCCACCGACGGCAACGCTGACAACACGGACGGTACCGACGGCACCGACGCGGTCGACGGGACGGAAGGCGCAGGGGACGCCGCAGACGCGACGGACGGCACTGACGGCACCGACGGAAGCGCCGATCCCTGGTCGTTCATCCCGGACGGCCAAGATCAGGTCTGCGCCACCCCGTTCAAGTACACCGGCAACAATCCCACATTCTACCCGTTCACCGGCCGCTCCTACGACGCGCCCGACAACAACAGCTACTCGTTCTCGTGTACGCGCTGTCCCACCGGGTACGACTTCGTGGCGGGCAAGTACCGGCGGTATATCGACGAGAACCCGGAGCTCCCGAAGGCGGATGACGAGTCCGAGCTCTGGGAGTTCAAGGGCAACGCCTTCATCAACCGGATCGAGGCCGTCGATTCGGCGGACGGCCAGCGCAAGACGGTGGTCGCCAAGGGCTACTACTTCTGCCCGGACGCGGGGACGCTGCCCTTCAAGACCCCCGACTTCTGGAACGTAATGCTCGTGTACACCGAGGTCGACCCCCCCGGGGCCTTCGGGATCGAGGTGGGCGCGACCGACCCGTGCTTCCTTGGCTTCTCCATCGAGAGCGGCGGCGACGACATCCTCGTCGGCTGCAACTTCCTCTGGGATCCCAAGGAGAGCGCCGCCCAGCAAGACACGTATTGCCGGGTTGGGTCGATGGTTCAGGGCAGGCTCTGCACGGATCCCACGCTCGACGGCAAGTGAGCGAGCCTGACGCCCAGGGCCGGGCACGGCGTCCGACGGCTCTACGAGCTGCGGGCGCGGACTTCTGGCACTTCCTCACGCACTACAAGGCGTGGTGGATCACCCCGATAGTCGTGATCCTCGGGGTGCTGGGCCTCGTGGCGGCGTACTCGGAAGAGCCCGCCGTGGTGCCATTCATCTACTCGGTAGAGTAGCCGGCGGCCTCGGCAACCCGCTCCACGGACCAACGGGCAGCGAAACGCGTTGCGATCGGGCGCGCGCGCCCTTGACGCGTTCGCCGGGTCCGTGGATACGCGCCCCCTCATGAACGACCTTCACCCCGCTGCGACCGCCACCGGCCGCATCTTCGTCACGGGCGGATCCGGCCACGTTGGCGCCAACCTGGTGCGCCGACTTCTGGCCGACGGCCAGTCCCTGCGCTGCCTCGTCGAGCCCGGAGGCGACCGTCGTGCCTTCGCCGGGCTCGACGTCGAGCTCGTCGAGGGCAACCTCTGCTCGGCAGACGACATGATGCGCCTCGTCCGGGGATGCGACCGCGTCTATCACGTGGCCGCCAAGATCTCGGTCCTCAACCCGAACCCGCGCGAGTTCAAGGAGCTCTACGACATCAACGTCATCGGCACGCGCAACGTCATGCGCGCGGCGCTCGAGAACGGGGTGGTTCGCGCCGTGATGACCGGGTCGTTCTCGGCGGTGGGCTACGATCCCGAGGATCCCTCGAAGCCGAGCACCGAAGACATGCCGTTCTGGCCGTTCGACGCGGTCACCCTGCCGTATGCGCGCACCAAGGCCCAGGCGGAGCACGAGCTCCTGAAGGTGGTGGCCGACGGGCTGGACGCCCTCACTGTGGTGTCGTGCGCCTGCATCGGCCCCTGGGACTACTTCCCTTCGCGGATGGGGCAGACCCTCTGCGACTACGCGAACGGCAAGATCAGGGCGTACATCCCGGGTGGGTTCGAGTTCGTGAACCCCCGCGACCTGGCCGACGGCCACGTTCGCGGGATGGCCCGCGGGCGAAAGGGGCACAAGTACATCATCGCCACCGGCTTCCACACCATGGACCAGCTGGTGGACCTCTGGGGGGAGGCGCTCGGGGGGCGCAAGCGGCCGCTCCGGCTTCCTGCGGGGCTGATGTCCGCGGTCTCCAGCCTTTACTCGGGCAGCCTGGGCATGAAGCTGCTGAAGAAGCCCCCGCGCCTCACGCCCGGCTCCGTGCGCATCCTGCAGATGCAGCGCCACGCAGACACCACCAAGGCGCGTACCGAGCTCGGTTGGTCGCCGACGACGCTCCGCGAGGCGATCGTGGAGGCCTACGAGTTCTTCGCGGCGGAGGGCAAGATCCCGCGTGCGGCGCTCGCTTCACCGGGCGCTGGGCTCACTCACCAGCCGCAGGCCTGACCCTCGTTCTGGGCGTCGAGCCAGGTGCGGAGCGGCGCGAAGTAGTCGAGGAGTGCTGTCGCGTCCATCGCTCGCTCGCCCCCGGTCACCACCGCCAGCGCGTCCTGCCACGGCTGCTTGGCGCCCATGCGCAGCAACTCCCGGAACGGCTTACCGGCCTCAGCGCTGCCGTAGATCGAGCAGGCGTGGAGCGGACCGGTGTGCCCCTTCGCCTTGCAGAGCGCGCGATGGAACTGGAACTGGAGGATCGTGGCCAGGAAGTACCGCGCGTAGGGCGTGTTGCTCGCGACATGGTACTTCGCTCCGGGATCGAACAACCCGGCGTCGGCTCGTGCGACTGGCGGCACGACACCCTGGTATTGGCGCCGCAGCGCCCACCAGTGCTCGGTGTAGCGCTCCGGCGGGATCCGCCCGGCGAACACGTCCCAGCGCCACTTGTCGACGAGCAGCCCCCACGGCAGGAACGCGACCTTGTCGAGGGCGGACGACATCAGCTGGTTGAGTGAGGCGTCTCTGCCGCCCCCCTCCGGGAGCAGGCCCACGGTGCGCAGGTAGTCGGGCGTCACCGACAGCGCCAGAGTGTCTCCGATGGCCTCGTGGAAGCCGTCGTTCGCTCCCTGCTGGAACAGCACCGGCTCGCGGTAGTAGTGGTTGTAGTAGTAGTTGTGGCCGAGCTCGTGGTGGACCGTGATGAGGTCCGAGTGGTTCGGCTTGATGCACATCTTGATGCGGAGATCGTTGTTGATCTCCACGTCCCAGGCGCTGGCGTGGCAGACCACCTCGCGTCCGGCGGGCTTCGTGAGCATCGAGCGCTCCCAGAACGTGGACGGCAGGGGCTCCATCCCGAGCGAGGTGAAGAAGCGCTCGGCGAGCTTCACCATCCAGATCGCGTCGGCCCGCTGTTCCACGAGCGCGCCGGTGGTGTCGGTACGCGCGAGGCCGGGCTGCGGCTCGAGGCGCGTGGCCAAGGCAGTCCAGTCTTGCGCCCACATGTTGCCCAGGAGGTGCGCCGGGATCGGGCCCGTCGGTGAGACCACCTCAGCGCCGTATTGCTCACCGAGCCGGCGCCGGGTGTAGCAGTGCAGCGCCTCGTAGAGCGGTCTCACCTGCTCCCAGAGCCCCTCGATTGTCCGCTGGAACTCGTCGGGCGGCATGTCGTAGCCGGACCGCCACATCTCACCGACGTCGGCGAAGCCGATCGCCCGCGCCCCCTCGTTGGCAAGCGCCACGAAGCGGGGGTACATGGGCCGCAGCGTCCTCCCCGCCGCGTCGTGCCAGCCGAGCCAGGCCTCCAAGAGCACCTTCGGGTCTTGGCTGGTGGTCAGAAGGTTGTCCAACTCCCCGAGATCACGACACCGCGCACCAGCGACACACGCCTTGGCCTTGCCGTACTCGGCGTCCATGCCCGTCATCACGGCGGCCAGCTGCTTGGCCTTGGCGGCGCTGTCCGGGGCGGGCTGTCCGGCCAAGCGGAGCAGCTTCAGCTGACGGGCCACGGCGGGGTCGAGGGTGTGCAAGAGAGGGTCGAAGCGCCGCGCCGACTTGATGGCCCGCGTGATCCAGCTCATCGCGGCCGCGCCGGCCTTGGCCGCAGCCCGCTCGGTGGCCGCCGTGATGTTCGTCTGCTTGGCCCACTCCGCGCGGTTCTGGGCCACCCAGAGCCGCCGAAGCTGCGTATCCGCGTCGCGGACGAAGCGCTCGGCGTCCGCCGGTGTGGGCGGGGCCGCGTAGAGGCTGGAGGTGAGGGTGAGGGCGAGGAGCAGCGCGCGCATGGCGGCGAACGTACACCGCGGTGGGGCCGCTCGCTACGGGCTCGTCGGCGGGTGTTGCAGCCGCCGAGTGCCGCGCGCTGCGCTCAGCGACGGCGCAGGGCTCCGAGGGCGAGGAGGGCGGCCAGCACGGCCCAAGCCGCCGCGAATCCAGCAGAGCCCCCGGCTTGGCAATCGGAGGCCTTGGCGCCGCCCGAGCCATCCCCCCCGTCGGTCGCGTCGGCGTCGCTCGCGTCTGATCCGTCCGCAACATCCGTAGCATCGGCGGTCTCTCCCGCATCTGTGCCATCCGCGCCGTCGCTGGCATCCGCCGCGTCGGATGCGTCGGTCGCGTCGGACGCGTCGTCGACGCAGCTGTTCTTGCACGCGTCCGCAGGGTCCACCGCGCAGCTCTGGCCAGCCGCGCAGTCGCTGTCAGTGGTGCACGCGATCACGCCGAGCCCGGTGCACTCGCCGCCCACGCAGGCCTGACAGGCCCCGCAGTCGGCCGCTGTGGCGCACTCCGGCACGTCGGTCTTCTTGACGCACGCGTTCTTGCAGGCATCGGACGCGTGCAGCTGGCAGGTCTGGCCAAGCGGGCAACCGGCGTCCGAGGTGCACTGGACCGCGCCGGTCCCCTTGCAAGACCCCTGGACGCACACGGCGCACTGGCCGCAGTCGCTGTCTTCGACGCAGTCGGCTGTACCGTCGGCGCCGTCGGTGCCGTCGGTCGCGTCGGACAGGTCGAAGGCGTCGAGGCCGTCACCGCCGCCCGGGAGGCAGAAGTTGAGGCAGGGATCTCCGCCGAGCCCGAGGCAGGTCTCACCATCCGCGCAGTCGCCGTCCGTGGTGCACTGGGGGCCGCCAGCGCCGAGGCACTGCCCGAACACGCAGAGACCGCATTGACCGCCGCAGTCCGCGTCGGTGGTGCAGGGTCCACCCACGCCCGCCGAACACACCCCGCCGAGGCAGGTCTCTCCGGCGCCGCAGTCGGCGTCCAAGGTGCAGCCGCCTCCGGCGTCCTCAACGCACACGCCGCCGTCGCAGATCTGGCCAGCGGGGCAGTCGAGGTCAGCGCTGCAGGGGACCGGGGCGGGAGCGCAGAGCCCGGCGGTGCAGACCTCGGAGAACGAGCAATCGAGGTCCGAGGAGCACGCGGTGCCGCAGGTGCCGGCCACGCAGGACTCGCCCTCGGAGCAGTCGAGATCGACCGAGCACTCGGAACCACCGGGGCCGCAGGTGCCGTTGATGCACACCTCCCCAAAACCACAGTCGCCGTCGGACGCGCAGGCGCCTCCAGCGTCCGGAAGGCACAAGCCGACCTGGCAGGACTGGCCCGCGGGGCAGTCGCTGTTCGTGGAGCAAGAGCCCGGGAGGCCGAGGCACTGCCCTGCGAGGCACAGCTGGCCCGGCGCGCAGTCGGTGTCGGTGGCGCAGCCGGCAACAGCAGGCTTGCACGCGCCGTCGACACAGGTCTCGTCGGGGGCGCACTCCGAGTCGGCGGCGCAGGGCACCACCGCCGCGCACTTGCCCGCCTCACAGACCTGCCCCGGGCCGCAGTCCGTGTCTTGCGCGCAGGGCGGCGGCTCGCCTTCGATGGTGAAGGTGGCGATCACGAGGTTGTCGGCCACGATGTCGTAGGTCCCGGGGGTGGATGGCGTGGCGCAGCTCCAGGCGCCGTCGCAGGCGCTGGTGCTGGCTACACAGCCCGGGCTGGCCTCTGAGCTGTTGGCGGCGTTCAAGACCTTCAGCATCTCGGCTGTGGCAGGCGCCGGGTCGCAGTTGACGGGGCCGCCGGGGGCGGAGCAGCAGGCCTCGCACGAGAGCGAGATCGTGGCCTCGGGGCCAGTGACCACGGCCGCGTCCGCGACCACCTCGCACGTGGTGGCGTCGATGAGGTCGCCCTCGCACTTGTTGAAGCAGGTCGCCGAGGCGGCGACAGGCCAAGCCACCACGAGACCAACGATACCCCACGCTCTCACGATCACGCCTCCTCAGGTAACGGCTGCCCCAGGGCATGCGCGGGGACACCGCGCACACCCACTTCGGAAGGCCGCGTCTTTACACAGCACTAAGAAGGGACGCCAGCGCCCGCGACCTGGGTCTGGGGTGACCGGCTTCATCCCGCGCGGAGACTACGGAATCGCCATTCGCTACGCACGCACTTTCAGGTTTCGCGCGTGCTCGTGCTTCACCGCTCCCCTGCGCGCTCACGGCGGCGGCCGGTCCGGAGGTCTCATGGGTTCGCCGGTGCCCTCGCGTCCGCGCGGAATCCGAGGGAATATCGGTCATGCGCAGCGGCACGGTGTCGACCGTCACACGCGAGGCGGCAAGGAGGCTCCTCGTCGCTCACCTTGGGCTCGGCGCTCCCCTCGGCGTCGGGGACGCGGGCATAGTAGACACGCTCGCGCGGCTGCGTTGCATTCAGCTGGACCCGCTCGATCCGATGGGGACCAACGCAGACCTGGTCGTGCTTGCGCGCGTCGATGGCGCCCTCCGGGGCAACGTCCACCGGGCGCTGCGCGGGCACGCCTTCGAGCACTTCGCGAAGGAGCGCTGCCTCGTACCCCGCGAGCGATTTGCCGAGTACCTCACGCTCACCGCCGCTACGCCCTGGTGGCGCTCGGGGCTCCGGGAGTCGCGGGTCCCGGAATCAGTGGTAACTGCCGTGGCAGACGCCCTTCGCGAACATGGGCCCTGTACGGCCGATGAGCTGCCCGACTTCGGCGCGGTCGAGCCGCTCGACTGGAGCGGCTGGAAGGGCACCGCGCGTGCCACGGCCATGGCGCTCGAGATCCTCTGGCTGCGGTGCCAAGCCGTGGTTGTGGGGCGGGATCCGGCGGGTCGGAAGCTCTGGGAGCCTGGGGCGCGCGCGTTCGCGGAGGCGCGCGCCGGGGAAAGTGAAGACGCTGCGTGGGCCCGTCTCTTGGAAGACCGCGTCCAGGCGGCCGGGCTGCTCGCCCACGCGGGAGGCGCGCACTGGTCGATGTTGGCGCCGGTCCGTGGTCGGGCGGCTGGGTTGCTCGCCCACCTTGGGGGCCAATACGACGAGGTCCGGGTAGAGGGGGCCACACGGACCTACTTCGTGCGCGTGGGTGCCTTCGACGCGCCGCCCCCAGAGCCCGACGATCGCTTACGCATCCTCGGCCCGTTGGACCCGCTGCTCTGGGACCGGAAGCTGGTCAACGACGTCTTCGAGTTCGAGTACGTCTGGGAGGTCTACAAGCCGCCCGCGACCCGGCGCTGGGGCTGGTATGTCTGCCCTCTGCTCCACCGCGGCGCGCTCGTCGGGAGGCTGGAGGGCCGCGTCGTCCGCGAAGCGGAGCCGCGCCTAGAAATCACCACGGTCTGGGAGGAGCGGAAGGGCAGCGTGGACCGTCGGGCGCTACGCCGCGCGCTCCAGCGTCACGCGACCGCGTGCGGCGCAGGCGCCTTCTCCATCGGGGAGTGGCGCTCGCCCGCCGGGAAGCGAGCCGCCCCGCGCCCGGCGTGAAGCGGAGTCGGCGGCGGATGGCGTCGCTACCAGTGTCCGGTGGGCTCGCCGCCCGCGAAGCCGGCCAGGTACTTGGCGAGCGCCACGCGCCCCTCCTTCAGCACCGGGCGGCCCCGGCCCGGGAGCAGCGCATCGAACTCTAGCGGCAACAGCTTCAGCTGCGCCTCGAGCGCCCGTGAGAAGTTGGCGTAGAGGCCTCGATCCTCGAGCTGCACCAACCCCGCCGGCTCGCCCACGAGGTAGGACGCGATGAGCAGCCGCAGGCCCGCATGGAAGAGCGCGCACTCGCCTGCCGTGCGCTGGTGAGCGAGCGCCACGGCGACGAAGCCTCCCGGGAGCGTCTCACCTTCGGCGTAGTAGTGGTCAACCGGTACGCGCATGGACTTTCGGTCGGACTCGGGCGCCAGGATCTTCGCGCCGTACCAGTCCTTGAACTGCCGTGCTCGCCGCTCGCTGGGGCGCCCCGTGAGGATCACGATCTTGGGCTTTCCCAGCGCCTCGAGCGCCGGCAACACGACCTCGGGCATGGCCGGCGGGTCGACGAGCACGAGGCCCGCCTTGGTGACGAGCGCGTAGCCGTTCAGATGGCGTTTCTGGGCGGCATCCAGCGCGTCCCACGTATAGACCCGGTCGAGGAGGGGCTCCAGCATGCGCGCGACCTTAACACAGGTAAGCCGTGGTGCGATCCTGTGCTGCACCTTGACTTTCGCGGTGCGCTTGGTACCCATCCGCGCCCGAATCCGCCGTGAGGACTCACGCGGATCGTTTCTCATCTCCTTGGGGAGGCTCCTCATGCGGTCGTTCGTAGCTATGCGTCGTTGGGTTGTCGGAGCGGCCGCCGCCTCGGCCGTGGGGTGTGGCGCTTTTCCGATTAAGGTCCCGCTGCCGTCCGTTGGCACCAAGGATTTCTCGGCGGACGCCCAGAAGGCCATGCTGCGACTCCAGTCGGAGTACACGCTCGCCAAGGGCGTGGTGGCTCTGGTTCAGACCAAGGTCGACGAGTTCCTCTACATCGAAGACGGGCTGAAGCTCGGCAAGGTGCAGTGGAAGCAGTTCCGCAACGAGCTCGAGGCGTGCTGGAACGCCCCGTTCGAGGCGGTGGAGAAGATCGAGGCGCGCTCCGTCAACGCCAGCGAGGCCGCTCAGGCCCTCAAGGGCAACTCCGCGCTCCACGAGCTCCAGGCGGTCAAGGACACCGGCTGGAACGCCGTGAATAAGGTCAAGGCCTGCCCGCAGGCGCTCACGGACGACGTCGGCGGCTTCCCGAAGAAGGCCACGGACGAGTCCAAGGCGTGGGCCCGTCAGAAGTTCGAGGTGCTGAACGACCTCCGCGTCCTCGCGAAGGACGAGGTCGCCAAGCGCGCCACGGCGCTGAAGCCCGCCGCGGAGGACGCGGTGAAGGTGTTCGCTACGCAGCTCGCGTCCGCGAACGCGCACCTCGCGCTCGCCAAGCAGGCGGCCGATCAGGCCGTCACGGCCGACACGCAGCGGCAGATCGACAGCCTCACTGCCATGCAGAACGAGGCCACCGCGCTGGGCCAGCAGGCCGCCACCGACTCCGCCGCGCTGCTGAAGGCGGCGGGCGAGTCCGCCGCCAAGGTGCAGAGCGGGTTCCAGGAAGTGTACGGCAAGCGCAAGTAGCCTGCCGGCGGCGCCGCTCCTCGGGGAGGGTCGCGCGAGAGCGCGGCCGCCCCGGACCCCAGCGTCCTCCCGGGTCGCTCAGCGTGTGGCGGCCCGCAGCCTCTCCAAGACAACAGCGAAGTCCCCCGGCGCCATGTCCGGGATGTCCTCCACGGCCGGCGCGGGCGTGACCACAGCGTCGATGCCCACGAGCTCGGCGATCTGCGCCAGCGCGAGGTCCATGTCCGACTGGGTCGCGACAGCGGACTCGAACGCCGGCAGTAGCTCTCGGAGCTTCGTCGCGGTGGCCGTGCGCATCGGCTCGATCAGTGGGCCACCGTGCGGTAGCCACGAGCGCACCCACAGCGTACGGAGCGAGGCATAAGCCGCGTCCGGTCGACTGGAGGCGATGAGGCACTCGCCCAGCACCGCCGAAGCGTTGCCCACGGCTTTGATCGCCGGTGCGTCGGTGCCTTGCTGGCCGGAGAGCTGCCGCTCGAAGCGTACGGCGAGGTCAGTGAATCGCTGCGCCACCGCGACGAGGCGGCTCAGATCGTCGCCGCTCAAAGCGCTGACGCCGGTGCGTTGGAGCTCCTCTGCCGCCTTCAGGATGAACACGCGGTACTCGTCGTAGAACGTCATGCGGTCGTCGCTGCTCTCGGCCTGCAGCCGGGCCAAGAGGGGTGGGAGCCCACCGCCCCGCATCTTCGATGACGTGTCCTGGTAGCCCTGGGCCCCCACGGCCTTGTGGATCACCGCCGCTGCCCGCAGCTCCCCCACGAACGGCTTTGTCCGCCGCGCCAGCGCGTCGGCGGCGTCAACCTCCCCCTTGCGCACGAGCGTGTTGAAGCGCTCGACCAAGGCCGCGCCGTCTATCGAGTCGAGGCGCTCGACCGTCTTCCCGTGGAACGCGTAGAGCGCTCCCGCAGCGTAACGGATCGTCGCCTGGGGCTCTGGCACCGCCACGCTCTCGACGCGTCCCTCGATGAGGTCGATGAGGCCAACGAAGCGCGTCGCGCCATCCACGAGGGCGAGCACCCGCCCGGACTCGAGGCGCAGCTCGATGGCCGTCGCGTCCGCCCGCGTGTAGCGCCAGAGCTCCTCCCCGAGCGCGGCAGACCACGCCGTGATGGTGACGCCCCCGCTACTGGCGCGCTGCCGAAACAAGACGCGGTCGCCGATCAGCAGCGGTGGTCCCAACGGCTCACCGAGCGCCTTCTTCCACCGCGGCGTGCCGTCGCGGTTGTCGTAGCCCCGGAGGCTTCCCCCGCCGAGCACCGACGACTGCCACGCCACGAAGACCCCCGGCGCGGTGCCGCGCAGGTCCTGGATGGCGCCCTTGCGGCGCGCGACCGCCCACTCGCCTGTGACCTTGCCCGTGGCGAGGTCCGCGGCCACCACCACGTCCGCGTTGCCCGACAGCCACCATGCGTCGAGCGCCGTCCCATCCGTCTCGAGGCCCGCGGCGGGCCCCTCGATACCATCGGGCCGGAGCCGCCAACGCTCTCGCGAGGTGTAGCGATCCAGCGCGACCACGGCGAAGGGGGCGACCTTGCTCGACACCAGGACCGCGGCGGGTGTGACCAGCAGCTTGTCGATGCCCTCGACACGCACCCAGCTCGGCCACAGGCGGCCGCCGCTGTGGGCGTCGAGCAGGAGGAGGTTGTCCTCTTTGCCGTCGAAGCCCGTGAGCACGACCACCTCGTCCGTGACGAGGCGCACCTTCGAGTTGCACTTCCCAGGGAAGCAATTGAGCGGGAACTGCCACAGCTCGTCACCGGTGAGCGGGTTCAGCGCGTGAAGCTGCTCCGCCTGAACGAGCAGGGCCCCGCTCTTCAGCGTGATCTGGCGCAGCGTCTTCGCTCGCGAGGTGAAGCGCCAGCGCTCCACGCCGGACTCCGCGTTCAGCCCCACTAGGTGCTCGGTGCCGAGCTGCACGACCACCGTGGCCTTGACCGTGACGGCTGCGGACGGCGCCCCGCCTGTGGAGGCCCAGCGGAACCCCGACTCGAAGAACGACTCGGCGTGGGCGGTGGAGGCGGCGAAGACGAGCAGCGGGAGAAGTCGTGCCACAGTCACCTACTTGAGGAGGATGCCGTCGAGGAGGATTGCGGAGTCGTAGATCGAGTCACCGACGTCCGTAGCGAAAAGGCTCAGCGTCACCGGACCCTTCCCGGCATAGGGCACCATGTCTACCGCGACCGTCTGCCACGGCGTGTTGAACACCTCGCCGACATCGAAGCTCACCGACGATGGCTCGAGGCCCACATGTTGCGAGCCGCAGCTCCAACAGCCGTTGTCCATTTCGCCGCAGAGATCGTCGACCTTCACCGACACGAGCTGCTTCTGGCTCCCATTGAGCTCCAACGTGGCCTCGAACGTGTCTTGGTACACGTCCCCGCAGAACTCGATGAACTCCTCGCTGTAGAAGCGCCAGTAGAACTCGAGGCTCTCGATCCCATCCGGGACGCAGAAGGTCTGGGTGAGCTCGCCGGTCTGCTGCGTGTAGCCGAGGCCGGTGGAGATGATGCCCATGAACTTCCCGGAGACGGCCAGGGTGTCGTCGCCCAGCTGGCTGATCACGCGGCCGTCGCCGTTGACGTTCCAGCCGGTGGCGTCGCCGGTCTCCCAGCTCGGGTTCAGGATCTCCGAGTTGGAGATGCTGAGGTTGGCGCCACCAAAGAGCGCGAACTGCGTGGACGGGCGCTCCGGATCGGTCACGGGGAAGTTGGCAGCGGTCCCGGTGGTGTTGTCTGGGGAGAGCAGCGCCGAGAACCACGCCTTGGACTGTGACGACGCGAACGCCGAACTTACGTAGTCGCTGTAGCCCGCCACCGCTTTGCAGCCGGCGCCGAACAGCGCCCCTGCGAGGGTCCCGTTGAACAGGGTGCGGCAGCCGCCGAGGTACGCGAGCGAGTCGGGGAATCCGCTGCCCTTGTAGTGCGCGAAGAGCTCCGGGTGGACGCCGTAGCTCTCGGCCCCGAAGATCGCCCGCCCCCGCCTCAGGTCGATCGCCGTCTCGTCGATACACACGCCCGAAGGACCCGCCTCGTTGAAGACGCATCGGGCCGCGCCCGGGCAGTCCGCGTGGTCGGAGCAGTTGGGGTGCTGGGCGCTGAGCGCCGCGCAGTCGATCGCGTCGCCGCTCCACAGGATCTCCTGCGAGCCGTCGTGCTCCCAACCGAAGGCGCGCTTGTGCTCCTCCGCCAGCCCCTTGAAATAGCTGTCAGAGTGACCGGCGAAGAGCAGGATCCCCGCACTCGTCGCCTCCCGAAACCGTCGCAGGGTGGCCGATTGGGCGAGGTAGGGGCCACGCGAGTCGAAGCGGGGACAGGACAGATCCGCCAGGGTGGCCTGAATCTGGGGGACCTCGTCGAAGGGCCCGAGCTGCGCGTTGGCGGGTGCGAGGCCCACGATCGTCCGCGCCCGGATGATGTCGACGTTGCCGAGCGCGCCCCCGATCTGCGCGAAGCCGCTGTCCTCGCCGTCACCGGCGCCCCTGGACCCGTCACGTCCGATGTTGAGCGCTCCGACGATGCCGCTGTGGAAGCGCGCCCAGATCCCATGTCCGGCGTCGTTCGCGCCTGCGGACTCGACCGTGGGGTCGGCCTGGAGGCTGGCGAGCGCTGCCGCCGTGGCCCCGGCGTCCCCGCCCGCTCCCGTGTACGCCTGCACGGCGGCGGTGAGCGTGGCCTTCATCTGGGTGCACTCGCTGGCAGTGACCGGGGGCACGATCTCTATCGGGGTGAGCGGGGACCACAGCGTCGACAGGTTACCGGCCACCTGCAGCTTCGCCGTCACTCTCAGGTGCTTGACTACCGGCGTGGCGCTCTCGAGCGTGATGCAGCGCGAGAAGACGCCGTCGTCTTGGATCTCGTCGCAGTCCGCGGAGAGATCCCCCGTGTCGGCGAGCAGCCCCAGGCTGCCGAGGGTGGCGCCGCTCGGGTCGACCTCGAGGAGCTCTAGCGTGTCGGGCATCACGGTGGGCCCAGGGCGCCTCACGGAGACAGCGACCCGCATCGTGGCGCCCGTGAAGAAGGCCGAGGGCCGCGCCACCGCGGGGCGCTCGAAGACGACGCCCGGGGTGTAGGTGAGCACCACGGTGTCGACCGACGACTCGCCGGCCGGGCCGGTGGCCGTGATGGCGATGAGGTTGTCGCCTGGGGACAGCGTGATCGGCTCAGTGAGCCAGAAGTCGTTTCCGGAGGCTCTCCCCGAGGCGCCCGAGCTGGACGACCAGGCGATCTCCCGGGCCTTGCCGAAGAGCACACCGGCGAGCGAGACGACGCTGCTGGTGGACGATACATGGGACTCGGCGCCAGGGCCGATGATCTGGACGAAGAGCTCCGGGCTGGGGAACCCGTGCATCAATGAGGTGTCGGGCTCTTCTCCTGTGCCCGTCTCGGCGCCTGACGGGGCGTCGGTCGCAGCGCCGTCCGTGTCTGCGCCGTTGACGCCGACGCTCGTGTCCCCGCCTGGGTCGAACCCATTCGCCGGGGCGCCGGACGTGTCAGCGGACAAGGTCTTGCCTGCCTCCGAGCCGCACGCGACCACGAACACCAGCAAGACGAGGCGACCCGACCGTGTCAAAACCCGCCCGAACGTCCCTTGTGGCCACATCATGCGTACTCCATAGCCCGAGCGCCTGCGGGCGCCGGGACGATACCGCACGCCCGTCCGGATTGCGACGTTCGCGGCCTCCCGGGGCGAGCGAGCGACCCGCGGTAGCCGTGTTTCCCTGGCAGCTCAGAATCCGCGATTGACATGCGGGGAAGCGTTCGCTAAACGCCCGCGTTCGGCTCGATGTGCGTATGGCCCCGCACAACGCCCCACTACAGCCCGGACGCCGCCCCCGGCGCCCATGGAGCAACCCGGTGTCCAAGAAGAACTTCCTGTTCACGTCCGAATCAGTGACCGAGGGTCACCCCGACAAGATCGCCGACCAGATCAGCGACAGCATCTTGGACGCCTGCCTCGATCAGGATCCGATGAGTCGAGTCGCGTGCGAGACGCTCGTCACCACGGGCCTCGTGCTCGTGGCCGGCGAGATCACCACGTCCGGCTATGTGGACATGGGCACCACGGCGCGCGAAGTGGTCCGCAAGATCGGATACATCGACCCGAACCTCGGCTTCGAAGCCGACACCGCGGCCGTGCTGGTGAGCATCGACCGCCAGTCGCCCGACATCGCGCAGGGTGTAGACGAGGGCAAGGGCCTCTAC
>SXOO01000045.1 GCA_005776725.1 Pseudomonadota bacterium
CGCGCTCGATGTCGTCGCGCGTCACGCGTCCCTGGCGGCCGCTTCCCGCGATGCGCGCCAGCGGCACTCCGAGCTCCCGCGCGAGGCGCCGGGTGGAGGGGGACGCCAGAACGGGGCCCGCGGGGACCGACACGTCGTCCATGGTCGGCGGCGTGTCGTCGATCGCGTCCACGATGAGTTCGTCGTCGTCCTCGAGGTCTGAGTCGACTGGAGCCTCGGAGATCACCGGTTGCGGCTGAGGGCGCGGGGATGGTGTCGGGGGTGGCGGTGGGGTGCGGGGCACCTCGACGTGCGCGGCCTTGGCCGGAGCTTCGCCGGCGCCGATGTCGAGGACGATCAGCGTCTTGCCCACTCCCACGCTGTCTCCCACCTTCCACGGGAGCTTCGTTACGCGACCGGCCTTGGGGCTCGGGATCACCACCGTAGCCTTGTCGGTAAGCACCTCCACGATGGGCTGGTCCTCGCTGACGGTGTCGCCCTCGGCGACCAACCACGACACGATCTCGCCTTCGACGACGCCCTCGCCGATGTCGGGCAGCTTGAACTCGAAGCTCATGGGATCTCCAGCGTGCGCAGAGCGGCGTCTGCGATTCGGTGTTTGTCGGGCAGGTAGTAGTGTTCGAGCGTGTGCGGGAACGGTGTGTCTAGGCCAGTGACGCGCTCGATCGGCGCCTCGAGGCGCCAGAAGCAGGCCTCTGAGAGCGCCGCGACGAGCTCCGCGCCGTACCCGCAGGTCTTTGGCGCTTCGTGCGCTACCACGAGGCGGCCGGTGCGCGACACGCTCTCGGCCAGGGTCTCGAGGTCGTAAGGCACCAGCGTCCTGACGTCGATTACCTCTGCGTCCACCTCGTGCTCGGCCTCGAGGAGCTCCGCGGCCTCGAGCGCCGTGTGCAGCATCGCGCCGTAGGCGAGCACGGTGACGTCGTCTCCGGGGCGCACCACCGCCGCCTTGCCGATGGGTACGGTGTATCCGCCGTCGGGGACCTCGCCACGCGCAGCGCGATAGATCCGCTTGGGCTCGAGGATGATCGTGGGGTCGTCGCACGCCAGCGCGGCCAGCAGCAGCCCCTTCGCGTCGTGTGGCGTGGAGGGCACAACGACGTTGAGACCGGGCGTGTGGGCGAAGTACGCCTCGGGGCTCTGGCTGTGGTAGAGCCCGCCGCGAATACCCCCGCCGTACGGCATCCGTACTACGACGGGAGCGGTGAAGTGGCCTCCCGAGCGATACCGGTATTTCGCGAGCTCCGAGACGATCTGATCGAAGCCCGGATAGACGAAGTCGGCGAACTGGATCTCTGCGACCGGCCGGAGCCCGTAGAGCGCCATGCCGATCGCGGTGCCGATGATGCCGGACTCGGAGAGGGGCGTGTCGATGACCCGCGAGTCGCCGAAGCGCTCGTGCAGCCCCAACGTGGCGCGGAAGACGCCGCCGAACTTGCCGACGTCCTCACCGAGGATCACCACGCGTGGATCGGTCTCCATGGCGTGGCCCAAGGCCGAGGCGATCGCCTGGACGATGTTCATGGTGCTCATGCGCGTCTACCGGTGGCGCCGTGGGGCTCGGTCAGTGTTGTGGGGTGGCGGGCCGCGACTCGGGCCTCTGCCGCGCGAAGGGCCTGTTCCACCGCGTCGTCGTGGGCTGCGATGGCGGCGGCGCTTGACGGGTTTGTCCGCCGAAGCTCGACGAGCTGTGGCTGACGCTGGATGCGCGCGCGCCCCATCGCCTCGGTGAGCGCCGGGAGGGCCTCGTCGTACGCGGCTGAAGCGCTCAACGCGGCAACGCCGTAGCCCTCGCCGCGCTCCACGACCGGCCGGCGCCCCGTGGACCGAACGACCACCACGAGCGGGGAATCGAGGACTGCCGCGAAGTTGAGCCCCACGTGGACATCGCCGTCGGACAAGGCGTCTTCACCCAGCTCGACGAGGGCGGCGATCCCGTCTTCGCGGGCGGCCCAGGCAAGCCCCGCCGCCTGAGGGACCCGGGTCGCGGGGCCGAGCGTACACGTGACGATCCGACGGGCGGCCAGCTCCCCCAGCTCGAGGCCGTCGAAGGCGTGCGCCAGGAGAACTTCGGCCTCCGCGCCGCGCGTGAGGGCTGGCGCGCAGATCGTGCGACCCCAGAAGACCCAATCGCTCGGCGAAATCGCCTCTCCCATGGCGACCAGGGCACCTTCGAAGCCCTGCGCTGCGGTGTGCGGCGGGGTGATCCCGCGCTCCGCCAGGCGGAGGAGCCGGCGGTCGAGCGCGGCGACCCAGGCGACCGTGGCGCTGCTCACGCGAGCTGCTTCCGATAATACTGCGTGAGGAAGAACTCGCCGGCCTTGTAGCTGGACCGGACCAGCGGCCCTGAGGCGCAGTACACGAACCCCAGCTCCAGCGCCCGGAGGCGCCACGCCTCGAACCGCTCGGGGGGGACGTACTCGTGAACGGGCAAGTGTTTCGGCGTGGGGCGGAGGTACTGCCCGAAGGTGACCACGTCGCAGCCGACGCCGCGAAGCTGGGCGAGCGCCGCGTCGATCTCCGCGTCGGTCTCCCCGAGGCCGAGCATGATCGAGGTCTTGGTGAGCGCGTGGGCCAGGACTTTCTCGGCCTTCGCCTGCTCCAGCACGGCGAGGCTCTGCGTCCACGTGGCTCGCTGGTCACGTACGCGTCGCTGAAGCCGCTCCACGGTCTCGACGTTGTGCGCGAAGGTGTCGGGGCCCGCAGCGACGACTCGTCCGACGCTCTCTCGCACGCCCTGGAAGTCCGGGGTGAGGACCTCGATCAGCAAGTCCGGCTGGCGCGCGCGCGTGGCCCGGATCGTGCGCGCGAAGATCTCGCTGCCGCCGTCTTCCAGCTCGTCGCGGTTGACCGAGGTGATCACGACGTAGTCGAGCCCCATCTTGGCGATCATGTCGGCGACTCTCGCCGGCTCCGCCCAGTCCACGGTGCTGGGCTTACCCGTGGTGACGGCGCAGAAGCGGCAGCCGCGCGTGCACGTGTCGCCCAGGATCATGACGGTGGCCGTGCCGCCCCCCCAGCACTCGCCGATATTCGGACACCGGGCCTCTTCGCACACGGTGTTGAGGCCCAGGTCCCGCAGCCGCGCCTTGATCTCGACGTAGCGCTCGCCGCCTGGGGCGCGCACTTTCAGCCAGTCAGGCTTCCTCTCCGGGCGCGGCCGAAGCGGTGCAACGGTCTCGATGGGCAGGCTCGACACGGGACGGCTGTTTAGACCGGGCAGCGGCGGTTGGCAAGGTCGCTCCCGCTGACCCAGGCGAGCGATTGCTCACGGGCGTTTTTGCGGCACTGAATGAAGCTTCATTTAGTCCCTTGCTCGTCCAAGGGTCAGCCGCTATCGTTCCGCCGCCTGGAAGTCCGGGCGCCCTCCAATCTCGTCCGGAGCGTTCACATGAGCCAGAAGGTCGCGGTCCTCGGTGCCGGTGTCATGGGGAGCGGCATTGCCGCCCACCTCGCCAATGCGGGTTACACGGTCGAGCTCCTCGACCTCAAGGCCGAGTGGAGCGCCGGTGCGCTCGACAAGACCAAGAAGAGCAAGCCCGCTTCGTTCATGAGTGACCGCTTCGCGCGGCAGGTCCGGACGGGCTCGTTCGACGAGAACATGGACCGCATCGCCAGCTGCTCGTGGGTGGTCGAGGCGGTCACCGAGGAGCTGAGCATCAAGCAGACGCTGTTCGAGAAGGTGGTGCCGCACCTCTCGCCCACGGCCGTACTCACCTCGAACACCAGCGGCATCCCGCTGCAGAAGCTCACCGAGAAGCTCCCGGCGGACGTGAAGAAGCGGTTCTTCATCACCCACTTCTTCAATCCCGCGCGGTACATGAAGCTGTTGGAGGTGGTGCCGGGCCCCGACACCGATCCCGCCGCCGTGGCGAAGTTCGTCACGCTCGCGGAGACCCGCCTGGGCAAGGGCGTGGTCATGGCGAAAGACACGGTGAACTTCATCGCCAACCGCATCGGCGTGCACGGCATGATGCTCACGCTGCACAAGACGCTGGAGCTTGGCTACACCGTGGCCGAGGTCGACGCGATCACCGGCCCGGCCATGGGGCGCCCCAGCTCGGCCACCTACAACACGGCTGATCTGGTGGGCCTCGACACCCTGGCCCACGTCGCTCAGAACTGCCTCGACAACCTCCCGAACGACGAGGACCGCGCGCTCTTCCAGGTGCCCGCGATCGTCAAGACGCTCATCGCGGAGAAGCGCATCGGCCGGAAGGCCGGCGCGGGCTTCTACAAGAAGGAGGGCGCCGACATCCTGGCGCTCGACCTGGCCACGGGCGCCTACGCGAAGGCGCCGAAGCCGGACTTCGAGTCGGTGAAGAAGGCGAAGCGCGAAGAAGACGTCGCGAAGAAGATCGGGATCCTCCTCACCGCCGAAGATCGGGCCGGAGCCTTCGTACGCGCCGTGCTGCTGCGCTCGCTCGCTTATGCCGCGAACCGCCTCGGCGAGATCGCGGACGACGTCCGCTCGGTCGACGACGCAATGCGCTGGGGCTTTAACTGGGACCTCGGGCCCTTCGAGCTCTGGCAGGCCATCGGCATGGGCAAGGTGATCGAGCTCATGCAGACGGAGGGAATCCCGGTCCCCCAGGTAGCGCTCAGCGCCGCCAAGGCCGGCGGCTTCTACACCGCGGCCACCGGCGAGCCGGGCCGACCGAGCCCGCTGCAGCGCGCCAAGGCGTCGGGGAAGATCCTGGAGAAGAACCTGTCCACGAAGGTCCTCGACCTCGGCGACGGCGTGCTGGGCCTCGACTTCTCCACGAAGATGAACGCGCTCGACGACACCGTGGTGAAGGGCCTCCAGAAGGCGCTGGACCTCATGGAGTCCTCGGACTCCTGGAAGGGCCTCGTGGTCTCCAACGACGCGTCCAACTTCTCCGTTGGCGCCAACCTGATGCTCATCATGATGGGCATCATGCAGAAGAACTGGGCCTCGGTTGAGACGATGTCCAAGGAGTTCCAGGACACGTTCACCCGCATGCGCAAGAGCAGCAAGCCGGTGGTCGTGGCGCCCTACAACATGGCGCTCGGCGGCGGCGCCGAGATCTGCCTGGGCGCCGACAAGATCCGCGCGCACGCCGAGCTCTACATGGGCCTCGTCGAGGTCGGGGTGGGGCTCATCCCCGGCGCCGGCGGTACGCTCGAGCTGCTGAAGCGGCGCCTCGAGAACATCCCGCTGCGCAACGACATCACCTTCGATCGCATGCCCTTCATTCAGGACACCTTCATGTCCATCGGCATGGCCAAGGTGTGTACCAGCGCGTTCGAAGCGCGCGACGCGGGCTACCTCCGGGCCACCGACGGGATCACCTTCAACCGCGAGAACCTGGTGGCCGACGCGAAGGCCGACGTCATCGCCCTCGCGTCCACCGGCTACGCGCCACCGCGCGACGCCGACTACCTCATCCTCCCAGGGCGAAACGGGGCGGCGGTCATCGAGGCCGGCCTCTACGCCATGCAGCTCGGCGGGGCCATCTCGGCTCACGACCGCCTCATCGGTGGGAAGCTGGCGCGCGTGCTCACCGGGGGAGACACCGACGGCCGCACGGCCGTCACCGAGCAGCAGGTGCTGGACCTCGAGCGCGAGGCGTTCCTGTCGCTGGCCGGCGAGCCGAAGACGCTCGAGCGCATCCAGCACATGCTCAACTCCGGCAAGCCGCTCCGTAACTGAGACGCACCCCAACACCCGAGAGAACGGAGAACACCCATGCGTGAAGCAGTCATCGTCAGCGCCGTTCGCACCGCCGTGGGGCGCGGCCACAAGGGTTCGCTCGCGAACACGCGCCCGGAGGACCTGGGCGCCATCGTCGTGAAGGAGGCGGTCGCCCGCGCTTCGGGCCTCGACCCGAAGGAAGTGGACGACGTGGTCATGGGGTGCGCCATGCCAGAGGGCGAGCAGGGCTACAACGTCGCCCGCTACATCTCGCTCATGGCGGGCCTCCCCAACACCGTCCCTTCCATGACCGTGAACCGGTTCTGCTCGTCGGGCGTGCAGACCATCGCCCAGTCGGCGGAGCGCATCATGGCCGGCGGCGCCGACGTGATCGTGGCCGGCGGCGTCGAGTCCATGACCGCCGTGCCCATGACGGGCTGGAAGCCGTCGCCTCACCCGGGCCTCATGGAGTCGCTCCCCGAGGCCTACATGCCCATGGGCCTCACGGCGGAGGACGTTGCGGCCAAGTACGGCGTCTCCCGCGACGATCAGGACAAGTTCGCGGTCGACAGCCAGAAGAAGGCCTCCGCGGCGATCGAGCGCGGCGTCTTCAAGGCCGAGATCGTCGGTGTACCCCTGGCCAACGGGAAGGTCTTCGACCGCGACGAGATGCCGCGGCCAGACACCACCGTCGAGGGCCTGGGCAAGCTGAAGCCGGCCTTCAAGCAGGGGGGCACGGTCACGGCCGGTAACGCCTCGCCGATCTCGGACGGCGCGGCCGCCGTGGTCCTCATGAGCCGCGAGAAGGCCGACGCCCTCGGGCTCAAGCCCCTCGGCGTGTTCCGGGGCTTCCAGGTCGCGGGTGTTCCTCCCGAGATCATGGGCATTGGGCCCATCGCGGCGATCCCCAAGCTGCTGGAGCGCACCGGCGTCAAGCTCGAGGAGATCGACCTCTTCGAGCTCAATGAGGCCTTCGCCTCCCAGTCGCTCGCGATCATACGCGAGCTCGGGCTGGATCCCGCGAAGGTCAACGTCAACGGTGGCGCCATCGCGCTGGGTCACCCCCTCGGGGCCACCGGCGCGAAGCTGACCACCCAGGTGCTCTACGAGCTCGAGCGGCGCACCGGCCGTTACGGCGTGGTCACCATGTGTATTGGCGGTGGCATGGGCGCGGCCGCGCTCTTCGAGCGTACGCCAGCGTAAGTGGGTGTGGGGGGCTCAGCCCCCCGGGCCTGCGGTTGAAGGCGGGTCCCGCGACCCGCCGCGCCACCCACACCGCTGGGTAACGGCGGACCGAGGTCCGCCTCGGGCCCCTAGCGCAGCGAGATCTTCCCGTCCTTGATCTCGATCTTCTCGCCGCCGCTCAGCGAGATCTCTCCACCCTCGTGCTTCACTTTGCACGGCGCCGAGCCCTGGATCGTGGCAGCGCCGGTGGTGCTGCTGCGCACCTCCAGCGTGTACTTCGAGCCGCTGCAGATCGCCTCGAACGAGTGGTCTTTGCTGTCTTTGTTGTAGTAGTCCACGGTGACGGCGGCCGTCGCTGCCGTGGCGGTGAACGTGAAGGCGAGGGTGCAGAGTAGGAAACGCTTCATGGGCTCCTCGTGGCCGGATGTGGCCGATGTTATGGCAGCACTCGGGCGCCCACCGCGTGGAAGGCCGCAGCTGCCGACGATGAGGCAGCACTATCGGGCAACCCGCCGAGAGCTTCACCCCTCAGTTTCGTGTGGGACGTTGGCGCAGGCAGTTGGCCTAGAAGGTCCCGAGGAGAGACCCAGGTCGAGCGAACCTCCGGCGGGCGCTTGGACCCTCCTGTTCGGGCCGCGCTTGCCTCCGGTGCGTTTCGGCGCTAACACGCCCGCGCGGAGGTGATGTGAAGCGCAGACTGACTTTCATTGGCGTGCTCGCTGTCCTGGGCTGCCGGCCGGAGCGGGAAGGGCAAGCTCAAGCGGCGAGCGAGGCTCGAGCGCGAGAGACTGCGCAGGCCGTGGCCTCTGGCGCGGCCGCACACGGCCAGGAGAGCTCGGTGCTCACTCCAGAGCAACGGAACACCGTGGCGGCCCGTGTGGGGGACCGGACCATCACGCTAGGAGACTTCGAGCGAGAGCTCCAGGCGATGCCCACGTTCGTTCGAGCGCGATACGGGACACCCGAGCGAAAGTCGGAGCTGCTGCACACGCTCGTCCAGTTCGAGGTGCTCGCCGCTGAGGCGCAGGCCAAGGGGCTCGACAGCGACCCCGAGGTGATGCAGGCGGTGAAGCTTGCGATGGTGGAGAAGCTCCTAGTGGACGACGTCTCGAAGCTGGCGAAGGCCTCGAGCGTGACGGAGGAGGAGATCGCGCGGGCCTACGAGAACCGCAAGGCAGACTTCGTCCGCCCCGAGGCCGTGCGCGTGAGCTACATCCGCATCAAAGAGAAGGCCACGGCCGACGGCATCCTGGGCGAGCTGCGCTCGGCCCTCGCTGGGGACGCGCGCGAGGCCCGCGCGATCTTCGGTGACTTCGTCCGCCGACACACCACGGACACGTCAACGTTCTCGCGCAACGGGGACCTCGGTTTCCTCACCCGGGACGGCTACCTCGAGGGTGGAGCGCTGCCGCGGCTCGAAGGGGCTGCGCTGGAGGCGCTCTTCGCGATGCCGGGGCCCGGCGTGGTCAGCGACGTCCACCCCGTGGGCGCGGAGTTCGCGATCTTCCAGGTCACGTCGCGCCGGCCCGCGATCACCAAGACTCTGGCGGACGCTCGGCTCATGCTCACCAACTCGCTGCTGCGGGAGAAGCAGGACCGCGTTCGGCGCGACTATATCGAGGGCCTGCGGGCCAAGGCGAAGGTGCAGATCGACGAGGCGGTCCTCGGGTCGATCGATGTGGGTAAGATCCGAACGGCCACGTCCGCGGCGCGGCCGGTCACTGCGGTGATGGAGCCGCCTGCGGCCCTGGCGCAGCCGCCTGCGTTGCCGCCTGCGCTGGAGCTGCCGGAGGCCGC